>BHES01000024.1 GCA_003864575.1 Enterobacterales bacterium | reverse complement strand
ATATAAATTCACATCTAATTAACCGATCAGAGTGGGGGTATCAATAAGAAATTGACTATCACGCAACATAAGCAAAGAAAGCAGAGATCTCTCTCCGCTTCGGTTTTATAGGCAAAAATAATATCAGAACCGGTTAAACGAGGCCAGAAATGTGACTTCACCGTGCGCATCGGTCAGGGCGTCGTCGGTCAGGGTATAGAGTTGGAAAGCGGTTTCGGTACCCGGCCAGCGGCAGTGGAGGTCATGCGCAGCGGCGGGTTTGAAGCCGAAACGGCCGTAGTATGCAGGGTCACCGAGCACAACAACGGCGGCGTAACCAAACTCATTGAGTGAATCCAGCCCTTCGTAAACCAGCTTTTCGCCCAGCCCTTGCCGGCGCAGGGATTCATCTACCGCGAGCGGTGCCAGCCCGACCCAGTTGCGATCTTCGCCTTTGATATCCACAGGGCAAAATGCCACGTAACCGACCACTTTCCCTTCATCATCGGTTGCGACCACGCCAAGCGTCAGCAAGCCGTCTTCGCGTAACTCTTTGACCAGATCGGCTTCGCCACCGCCGGGAAAGGCGTCGCGCAGCAGGCGGTCAATGCCCGCGGCATCAATCGGTATTTCGGTACGAATTAGCATGTCTGTACCACCGGAGCTCTTGGCTCGCGGTCCTCTTGTAAACCGGCTTCGATAAAGTCCGCCAGACGCATTAAGCCACTTTTCAGCAGAATCGGCATGCTGTCCAGATCGATGGCGTCCATAAGATTTTTCACATAAAGGCCAAGTTCTGTGTCGCCTTCAATACGCAGACGACGTTGGAAGAATAAGGTATCCGGGTCTTGTTTACGGGCCGCGATCAGCACCAGGTCATTGGCGTTGCCGCTGAAGCTGACGTCCGCTTCGCCGTGTTCGCGAATGCTCAGCTTGCCCTCTTCGACGCTCATCAGCCAGCTCAGGTTGATATCGCTGACCTCGATTTTTAACCAGCGATCTTCGAGGAAGTCGAGTTCACCTTCGGCCAGCGCCTGACGAAACTGCCAGCTCAGCACTTGCTGCAAAACCTGACGCTGTAGCGCAAAAGGCGTGAATTTTAATGGCACCCTCAACAGGGAAGGTCCCTGGCGCACCATACGTGCTCGTAGTTTTTGCAACACTGGCACTACTCCTTTCGGTAACTTTTCGAAAACTGATTCGGTCAAGATATGCGCTCTATTTTGCCACATCGTCCATTGAGTTCAGCGGCCTGCATCAATAAATACTGCAACAGAAAGAAAACGCATACAACCTCCCGCACAGGCAAACCCCGGTCAACTCGGCAGAAACTGCCTCAAATCAAAATATTGCATTCATTGCTTCACTAAAATGGTCGGCCAGTAAAACGCTCCCTGATGAATGATGTGCATCAGCGGATACTTCCCTTTTCATTCTTGCCGGTGCAATGAGTGCCGGTTAAAGCCAGGAACAGACGATGGAGCTACTTTGCCCGGCGGGCAATTTGCCTGCGTTAAAAGCGGCGATTGATAACGGTGCCGATGCGGTTTATATCGGTTTAAAAGATGATACCAATGCCCGCCACTTTGCCGGTCTGAATTTTACTGAAAAGAAATTGCAGGAGGCGGCCAATTATGTCCACCGCCACGGCCGCAAGCTGCATATTGCTATCAATACTTTTGCTCATCCGGACGGCTACTCACGCTGGGAGCGCGCCGTGGACATGGCCGCACAGCTCGGGGCCGATGCGCTGATCCTCGCGGATATCGCCATGCTTGATTACGCCGCCACCCGCTATCCGCACGTAGAGCGCCATGTGTCGGTGCAGGCTTCGGCCACTAACGATGAGGCCATCCGATTTTATCAGCGCAATTTTGACGTCGCCCGCGTGGTGCTGCCGCGCGTGCTGTCGATGCATCAGGTGCGTCAGCTGTCACGCAGCAGCGTAGTGCCGCTCGAGGTCTTTGCGTTCGGCAGCCTGTGCATCATGGCCGAAGGGCGCTGCTATCTCTCATCTTATCTGACCGGTGAGTCACCCAATACCGTCGGTGCCTGCTCCCCGGCTCGTTTTGTACGCTGGCAGCAAACACCGCAGGGTATGGAGTCACGCCTTAATGACGTGCTGATCGACCGTTATGATGAAGGCGAAAACGCCGGCTATCCGACGCTGTGCAAAGGCCGTTATCTGGTCGATGGCGAGAAATATCATGCGCTTGAAGAGCCTACCAGCCTGAATACACTGGAGCTGTTACCGGAACTGTTTGCCGCCAATATTGCCTCGGTGAAAATCGAAGGGCGTCAGCGCAGCCCGGCGTATGTCAGCCAGGTCACCCGCGTATGGCGCGCCGCTATCGACCGCTGTAAGGCCGATCCTCAAAGCTTTACCACGGACGCAGAGTGGATGAAACAGTTGGGTTCCATGTCGGAAGGTACACAAACCACGCTTGGCGCGTACCATCGTAAATGGCAGTGATCGCAGGGAAAATGATGAAATATTCTTTAGGGGCCATTCTCTACTACTGGCCGAAAGCAGAGATCGAGGCTTTTTATCAGGCCGCCGCCAGCAGCAGCGCGGATGTGATTTATCTCGGGGAAAACGTCTGCACCAAACGGCGCGAGATGAAGGTCAATGACTGGATGGAGATCGCCCGTCAGCTGGCGGCCAGCGGCAAACAGGTGGTGCTCTCCACGCTGGCGTTGTTGCAGGCACCGTCAGAACTCAACGAGCTGAAGCGCTATGTCGAGAACGGCGAGTTTGTTATCGAGGCCAATGATTTTGGTGCGGTGAATATGGCAGCCGAACGCAAGTTACCGTTTGTCGTCGGCCATGCGCTTAACTGCTATAACGCCATGACGCTGAAAATTCTGCAAAAACAGGGAATGATGCGCTGGTGTATGCCGGTTGAGCTGTCCCGCGACTGGCTGGTGAATCTTCTCAGGCAGTGCGAGGAGCTGGGCATCCGCGATAAGTTCGACGTTGAAGTGCTCTCTTATGGGCATTTGCCGCTGGCTTACTCTGCCCGCTGTTTTACTGCACGTTCAGAAGATAAAGCGAAAGACGATTGCGAAACCTGCTGCATAAAATATCCACAGGGGCGCAAAGTGTTGTCGCAGGAGAATCAGCAAGTGTTCGTGCTCAATGGCATTCAGACTCAGAGCGGTTATTGCTATAACCTCGGCAATGAACTGTTGTCGATGCAGGGACTGGTGGATATTGTGCGGCTGTCGCCGGAAACACCGGATACCTTACAGATGCTGGAGCAATTTAGGCAAAATGAGCGCGGGCTGACACCGATCAACCTGACAGATAAAACCGACTGCAACGGTTACTGGCAACGGGTAGCCGGTCTGGAACTGGTTCGCTAGTTTTAGCGATAATAAGGGCAGATGCCTGCCCTTATATTTCACGCCCCATTATTTCAGTCATTCTTCAGCGGCTTGTTGCGGTGCAGCAGGCTACGCAGACGGCCGCTGTCACGCAATATTCCCAGCCCGATCCCTAGCACCGTATAAATTGCGCCAAGCAGCAGTAACATCAGCATATCGCCACCCACTTCGCTAAACGGCAATCCCATCTGATTCACCCCCGCAATCGCTTTAGTCGCCCAGGTCGAAGGCAACATCGACGAGACGGCCCGTACCCAGGCTGGCATTGCCTGTAGCGGCCAAATGGTCCCAGAGATATAAAACACCGGCATGGTAATAAAGGAGAGGGTCAGATAAATCATCTCCACGCTGCGCAGACACTCCGTCACCAGTTTTCCAAGGCCAAGCACCGCCAGCAGGAAGGGGAATGTCAGCATGATGATCTCCGGAATGCTGGCCGTTTGCCGGTAACCCAGCACCCACGGCCACAGCACGAACAGGACAATCGACAAAAACAACCAGATGGGGATCAGGGCGGACAAACCGCCGAGAAATACCGGGATGGCCGGTTTACCGTCAGGCGCACTGTTGAGCGTAATGTTGACGCGCACGCTGGCGATCAGCAGGGAGTGCTGTAAGAGCATCACCAGCAGGCCAGGGAAGATAATCGCGGCAAAACTGATGCCGGGGTTAAACAGATCCAACGTCTGGCCGACGATCGGCATCAGCAGTACGTTGGCCTGCTTAGCGGTAAAGCCACTGCGCATCAGTAATTCAGTATTGTACTGTGTGAGGATCGACTGATAGGCCGCGACAACGTCCTGCTCTATTTGGCCGTTCGCCAGCCGGTTGGTAGCATCGCCGTACACCGGGATCACGATGTTCTGGCCCGAGAGGATCTTCTTCTCCAGATCCACCGGCATAATGATCACAGCAAACAGTTTTCGCCATGCCAGGTCACGCTGTGCCTCTTCAACACTGTCGTAGCTGTTAATTTTTATCTTTGACGTGGCATCCAGTTGCCGGGTCAACAAGCGGCTGGCGGTGCTATGGTCTTGATCAACAACCGCCACCGGTAAATCCCATACCGTGCGGTTAGCGTAGACGGTGCTCATCACACACAAAGAGAGCAGAAGCATCATCCACATCGGTTTATCGAGCATACCGGTCAGAACTTTGGTGAAGGTTTTCCAGTAGGTTTGCAACCATTGGTGTAAGGTCATTTTCCCGGCTCCTGTTTTTTCAGGCGCAGGTACAAACGCTTATGCACCAGCAGGCCGGTCAGTAGCGGATAAACCAACAAAATGGCGCAAACGCTAAATATGGCGCTGGCCGGAACCTGTCGCAGGAAAATGTCGAACATGGCATACAGGGCGTGTGTCAGGGGTTCTATATTGGAAATGATGCGCGCAGGCCACGGCATGGAAAGCTCGGGCACCGCCATTCCGGAGAAGGTCAGCGCGATACTGACGAAGATCCCCATCATGGTATACGCGTTGATGGTCGTGCTGGTGAAGGTAAACAGCAGCAAACCGATGCTTTGCGCGGAAATCACATAAAAGAAACTGATCAGCACCATAAATAGTGGGTTCCCGCTGACCCGCGCATCGAAGAAGCCAACCAGCATGGCGATTTCCACCAACAGCAGTGTAGTGAAGCACAGCGTATAAGGTGCCAGTTTACCCAACAGCGAGAAGGTGAAGGATGGCGCGCCAAGCAGCGACTGACTGCGGGCCATCACGTAGATCATACAGGTAACAGTAAACAACTGAATCAGGTGGATTGTCGCAGCGAATTGCTGGTAGTAGATATAGCTGCCGCTGGCGTTGAACAAGCTGCCATAGGAGAGTTCGACGCTGGCCAGTGGCGGTACGGTTTTACCGATTTCACCCGCAATGATTGTACTGTATTGGGTGTTCAGCTCGGCGATCAGCCCGCCGAAGTCCTGCGTGGAGTAAAGCCCGGCGCCGTAAAACAGCGCGTTGTAATAGAGCACCACGCTCGGCTGTTTGCCTGAGAGTGCATCGGCTTCAAAATCCGGCGGAATATAGAGCAGCGCATAATCCTGCGCGGTGCGCAGCCGATGCTCGGCTTCCTGCAAGCCGCCATCAAAAGCCTGCACATGGGCGTGCGACCCCGCGTCGAGTTTGCGGGTCAATGTTTTCGATAGCGTACTGTGGTCGTTGTCCACAACGGAGACCGGTAGATCCAGTAGCGTACCTTCCGAGAAGTTGCTGCTAATGAGAATGAAGAGCATTAACGGAAATATCCACCCCAGCCAGTGGATCACCGGCTTGCGAAAAGCAACCCGGATTTCCCGGGTGAAAGATCGCGAGAAGCAGCGCCAACCGGCTTTGACCCGGTACATGGCCACTACTCTTTCCAGTTCCACAGCGCGCTCATCCCCTGCCGCAAATTAGGGACAGACTGAGCCGGATAGAGACGGACTTCGAAGGTTTTAAGGTCAAAATCGCCGGTGGCACGAGTGGCACGCTTGGTGGCGTAATCCCCCAGAGGCGCGATGTAACGAACTTCGGCTTCAATCATTTGGTTATTCAGCGCCGGAACACAGATCTGAATTTTATCGCCCTTATGAACCCCAGCCAGAATATTTTCCCGCAGGTTGAAAACAAAATAGGCGTCCGGCAGGCGAATTAAGGTCAGCAACGGGCTGCCGGCACTTTGCAACTCCCCAACTTCGACCGGAATCGGTCCGACTTCCCCCTCGACCGGCGCTTTGACTTGCAGGTCATCCGTCTGGGCTTTGACCTGCAACAGGTCTTCTTCCGCTGCGCGCAACTGGGCTGCATAACTTGCACGCTGTTCGACGCGATCGCCGTTGATGCCTTCATCCAGATTGGCCTTCGCCACTAAAACCTGTTGATAGGCGCTATCGCGCGCGCGGCGGGAGTCTTCTAAATCAGACGCTGAGATAAAACCTTTGGCCGCCACTTTGGCGTTACGGTTGTAGAGGTCACGCGCATTGATGTATTCCGCCTGTGCCTGTGCCAGGGTGGCTTTCAGGTTACGAATACTCTCTTCACGAGTGCCATTCATGGATAAGTCTAGCTGTGCTTTGGCTTGATCGCGTGCGGCTTCCAGTGAGCGCAATTGCGCCATCAGTTCGGGGCTGTCGAGGGTGATCAGAAGCTGTCCGGCTTTGACGTCATCGCCACGTTCGATATGGCGTTCAATCACACGGCCTTTGGCTTTGGAGGCAACGATCACTTCGGGGGCGTCTACTTCGCCCTGCAATAAGAGGTCCTGATTACCGGCGCGGAAAAGTACCGCCAGTGAAATGGCCACTGCAACCAGCAGCAGCGTCAATAATATTCTTTTACTCATGGAGTTGGCTTCCTTTGTGACTGCCAGCGGTAGTATTCAGTCCGATGGGGGATCGGTACCGGAGCGTTGGCGTTTCCTTTTCCATTGTGCTGAGTCCCTGCCGGCTGCTTTATTGGCAATCAATGAAGAGCATGCATAATAGCGAGATGCGCAAACGCATTTTTAACACGAAACAACATATTGACTAAAATTATAAATAAAACCGTACATATTCGTGTAAAGCCGATTCCCGCCACCCAGAGCACAAATCAGGTATTCAGAGAAAGCGTAATCAGTGATACTCACCTGTATAATTAGCGGGCGAATAACTTCGCCTCTCACCCATCAACGAGTGAGTAATGATCATGTCTGAGAAAACAACTGTTCCTCTTTCCGTACTGGATCTCGCACCGGTCCCGCAGGGCTCCACGCCGAAACAAGCCTTCCAGGCTTCGCTGGAGTTAGCCCAACATGCTGAAAAATTGGGTTATCAACGCTATTGGATGGCGGAACACCACAATATGACCGGCATCGCCAGTGCGGCAACCTCGGTGCTGCTCGGGTTTATTGCGGGAGGCACCAAAACGATTCGCGTAGGATCCGGTGGTGTAATGCTGCCCAATCACTCGCCACTCGTGATTGCTGAACAGTTCGGTACGCTGGCGACGCTTTATCCGGACCGCGTTGATTTAGGTCTTGGCCGCGCGCCGGGTACCGATCAGCGCACCATGATCGCTCTGCGCCGCCATCTCTCGGGTGAAGTGGATAATTTCCCGCAGGATGTGCAAGAGTTGCAGCATTATTTTGCTGATGTCCAGCCGGGTCAGCCGGTACAAGCCGTACCGGGCCAGGGTTTACATGTTCCGATTTGGCTGTTGGGCTCCAGCTTATACAGCGCGCAACTGGCCGCCGCGCTGGGCCTGCCGTTTGCCTTCGCCTCACACTTTGCGCCGGATATGTTGTATCAGGCATTGGCGATTTATCGTAGTCAGTTCAAGCCGTCAGAGCAGTTGCAAAAACCGTACGCCATGGTGTGTATCAATGCGATTGCTGCCGATACTGACGAAGAAGCCCGCCGCATGTTTACCTCCAACCAGCAGCAATTCATTAATCTGCGGCGGGGGAATCCGGGCAAGCTGCCAGCGCCGGTTGATAATATCGAAAGCCTATGGTCTGCCTCTGAACGCTTTGGCGTTGATCAGGCGCTCAGGCTGTCCGTCGTGGGTAATAAAGAGACGGTCCGTACCGGTCTGCAAGCCATACTGCGCGAGACCGAAGCGGATGAGCTGATGATTAATGGCCAAATTTTTGATCATCAGGCGCGGCTGCATTCGTTTGAAATTGTCTCCCAGGTGCAGGGGGATTTAGTGAAAGAAGCGCGCATTGGCTGATCCCGCCAACGTCTGATTACAGGTTCTGCAGGCATAAAAAAACCAGCCCGAAGGCTGGTTTTTATTTATCTGTTGTTTGCCGAAGCAGACGTCAGATTATGCGTCAGTCGTACGACGTGGCGCACGGCTTGGTGGACGACGTTCGCCCGCTGGTGCAGCGCCGCCTTCACGACGTTCGGCAGGACGACCACGGCCACCCTCACGACGATCACCACTGAAAGAACGTGGTGGAGCACCGTTACCGCGACGTTCGCCGCCAGCACCAGGGGCGCCTGCAGGACGTTCACGACGTGGAGCTTGTGGCTGTGCATCACCCAGCAACTGCATGTTCATCGGCTTATTCAGGATACGAGTACGGGTGAAATGAGACAGAATCTCGCCCGGCATACCTTTCGGCAACTCGATCGTTGAATGCGAAGAGAACAGCTTGATGTTACCGATATAACGGCTGCTGATGTCGCCTTCGTTAGCAATCGCGCCAACGATGTGACGAACTTCAACACCATCATCGCGACCCACTTCGATGCGATACAGTTCCATTTCACCAGCGTCACGACGTTCGCGACGTGGAGCACCATCACGTGGAGCTGCGCCATCACGGGAAGGACGATCGCCATCACGGGACGGACGACGGTCATTACGGTCACCGCGATCGCTACGCTCATCGAAATCACGACGTGGCGGACGGCTTTTGAATGCCTGATCAGCAGGAACGATCAGTGGACGTTCGCCCTGTGCCATTTTCAGCAGTGCAGCAGCCAGCGTTTCGATGTCCAGCTCTTCTGCAGGTTGCAGTTTTGCCAGCAGCGCGCGGTACTGATCCAGATCGCTGCTTTCCAGTTGTTGCTGAACTTTTGCTGCGAACTTAGCAAGACGACGCTCGCCCAGTACATCTGCAGTTGGGATTTCAACTTCTGGAATAGTCAGTTTCATGGTGCGTTCAATGTTACGCAGCAAGCGACGTTCGCGGTTCTCAACGAACAGCAACGCACGACCAGCACGGCCCGCACGACCGGTACGGCCGATGCGGTGAACGTAAGATTCTGAATCCATCGGGATGTCGTAGTTAACAACCAGACTGATACGTTCTACATCGAGACCACGTGCTGCCACGTCGGTTGCGATCAGAATGTCCAGACGGCCATCTTTCAGACGTTCCAGAGTCTGCTCACGCAGGGACTGGTTCATATCACCGTTCAGTGCAGCGCTGCTGTAGCCGCTACGCTCAAGGGCTTCAGCCACTTCAAGAGTCGCGTTTTTGGTACGTACGAAAATGATCGCCGCATCAAAATCTTCAGCTTCAAGGAAACGCACCAGTGCTTCGTTTTTACGCAGACCGTGCACAGACCAGTAGCTCTGGCTGATGTCCGGGCGGGTAGTCACGCTAGATTGAATGCGAACTTCCTGTGGATCTTTCATGAAACGACGGGTAATGCGACGAATTGCTTCCGGCATGGTTGCAGAGAACAGCGCGGTCTGATGTTCAGCCGGGATCTGCGCCATGATGGTTTCAACGTCTTCGATGAAGCCCATACGCAGCATTTCATCGGCTTCATCCAGCACCAGACCGCTCAGGTTAGAGAGGTTCAGAGTGCCGCGTTTCAGGTGGTCCAGCAGACGGCCTGGGGTACCCACAACAATTTGTGGACCCTGACGCAGTGCGCGCAGTTGGACGTCATAGCGTTGGCCGCCGTAAAGGGCAACCACATTCACGCCATGCAGATGTTTAGCGAAATCAGTACAAGCTTCAGCAACCTGAACAGCAAGTTCACGAGTAGGTGCCAGTACCAGAATCTGTGGAGCCTTTAAATCAGGCTTAATGTTGTGCAGCAGTGGCAGCGCGAAGGCCGCAGTTTTACCAGAACCGGTCTGCGCCATACCCAATACATCACGACCATTTAACAGGTGTGGGATACATTCGGCTTGGATCGGTGATGGTTTTTCGTAGCCCAGATCGGTCAGGGCGGCAATGATAGGAGCAGACAGCCCCAGGTCAGCAAAAGAGGTTTCAAACTCAGTAGTCATGTACACGTGCCTCATTAATAATGGCAGCCAGTCTACATAACTCGTCGAGAAAATTTTCAGTCATTTTCATTGAAAAGTGTGAACCGGCTCAAATTAGATTATAAAACGAACAAAGCAACCCTCGCCCGTTAAGGCGCTTAAAAATGGTAAAACCATGGTTAAGAGGGCTGATTGGTGTCGTCAGCTATTGCTGGTCCGATTCTGATAGGTCGTCTTGCTCTTGGCCTAATAGCGCCAATTCCAACAATGCATAGCGGTGCTCAACAAAATTATGAACGTTGTTAGCTACCGTCAGTTTGAACAGTGCCAGGGCGCTGTTCTTGTCCCCCAGACTTAGGTAATGTTTACCTAAATAGAAGTCAGTTTCACTGAGATGCTCAGCGAGCGAAGTGTTATCCGTTGCTTCCGCCTTTAGGCGTTCCATCAGCGTAGCTTCGCTGATCTTACCTAGGTAGAATTCGACGATATTCCATCCCCATTGTCCTCTGTCCGCTTTGTCATAACGCTGTTGCAACGCTATGTCGGCATTCTTTGGATTGATTTCTCGTTCCGCAAGATAAAGCCATAAAGAACGGAAGGGATCATTTGGATCGTCTCGATAAAACGCCTGCAGATCATCCTGCGCTAACGAGAATCGGCCACCGTAATACAGTGCGATACCTCGGTTCAAACGCGCGTAGTTGTAAGTTGGATCAAGCTCTAGTACAGAATCAAACGCTTCATAGGCAGCATCAAAATTGCCTGCCTGCGTTAAGTAAATCCCCAGGTAGTTAAAAACTTCTGGCATATCAGGACGTATAGACAGCGCTTGCGAGAAATCGTTCCGCGCTAATGCTCTAAGTCCAAGACTATCATACAGCACACCGCGCTCATATAATAGCTGTGCCCGTTCATCGTCAGTCAGTGCCCGGCTGGCAAGGATTTGTTCCATGCGTGCAAGGATAACTTCCTGCTGCAACGTGGGCTGCAACGGGATAGCCAGAACTTCGTTTTTACGCCAATCATGGTTGCTGCATCCTGCCAACATAAGTGCTGTCGCAACATAACACCAGCGCAAGAAAGGCTTCATTTCTACTCCCGAGGACAAACATTGGATTAACGTCCTGTCATCCGCCTGCTTAACACGAACGCTTCCTGCGCTCATGATACGAACAGTTCCCTGCCTCAAGACAGGGAACTGTAAAACTTCTGTTACAGAAATTTATTCTGCTGAAGGCTCAGCTGCTTCATCCTGGCTCGGCGCAACAGCATCTTTCATGCTCAAGCGTACGCGACCCTGACGATCAACCTCAACAACTTTAACTGGAACTTCCTGACCCATCTGCAGGTAATCGGTCACTTTATCAACGCGCTTATCTGCGATTTGAGAAATATGAACCAGACCTTCTTTACCGCCGCCGATGGCAACAAATGCGCCAAAGTCTACGATACGGGTCACTTTACCCTGATAGATACGGCCGACTTCCACTTCAGCAGTGATCTCTTCGATACGACGGATAGCGAATTTCGCTTTCTCACCGTCGGTCGCAGCAATCTTAACGGTACCATCATCTTCAATTTCAATGGTCGTGCCGGTTTCTTCGGTCAACGCACGGATGACAGAACCACCTTTACCGATCACATCCTTGATTTTATCCGGGCTGATCTTGATGGTATGAATACGTGGTGCAAACTGAGAGATATCGCCACGCGGAGTGCTGATAGCCTGTTCCATCACGCCTAGAATATGCAGACGCGCACCCTTAGCCTGATTCAGTGCAACCTGCATGATTTCGCGGGTGATGCCTTCAATTTTAATGTCCATCTGTAGCGCGGTGATACCGTCGCGGCTACCGGCCACTTTGAAGTCCATGTCGCCCAGGTGATCTTCGTCACCCAGAATGTCGGACAGAACGACAAAGCTTTCGCCTTCTTTAACCAGACCCATTGCGATACCCGCAACAGCGGCTTTAATCGGTACGCCTGCATCCATCAGGGCCAGAGATGCGCCACAAACAGAAGCCATTGAAGACGAACCGTTAGATTCAGTGATTTCAGAAACCACACGTACGGTGTACGGGAAGTCTTCTGGTTTTGGCATCATCGCCAACACGCCGCGTTTCGCCAGACGACCGTGACCGATTTCACGACGTTTTGGTGAACCTACCATCCCGGTCTCACCAACGGAGTACGGAGGGAAGTTGTAGTGGAACAGGAAGCTATCAGACTTCTCGCCCATCAACTCATCCAGGTTCTGCGCGTCACGTGCAGTACCCAGAGTAGCCGTTACCAGCGCCTGAGTTTCACCACGGGTGAACAGTGCAGAACCATGGGTACGTGGCAGAACGCCAGTACGCACATCCAGACCACGGATCATGTCTTTTTCACGGCCATCGATACGCGGTTCGCCACGCAGAACACGGCTACGCACCACGTTCTTCTCGATGCTGCCAAGCAGGTCAGAGATTTCACCAGCGTTCAGCGTTTCATCTTCAGCTTGCAGGGTTTGAACCACTTCAGCTTTGATAACGTTGATCTGAGCGTAACGCTCTTGTTTGTCAGTGATCAGGTAAGCATCACCTAAACGAGATTCTGCCAGTGCTGCTACGCGAGCATGCAGCTCAGCGTTAACAACTTCAGGCTGCCAATCCCATTTCGCTTTACCGACCTCAGCAACAAGAGAGTTGATGTTATCGATAACGATTTGTTGTTGTTCGTGACCGAACACGACTGCGCCCAGCATCTGGTCTTCGCTCAACACATCAGCTTCAGACTCAACCATCAGCACCGCGCCTTTGGTACCGGCTACAACCAGGTCCAGACTACTGGTTTTCAGTTCATCTGCTGTTGGGTTCAGAACGTACTGCTCGTTGATGTAACCGACGCGAGCTGAACCGATTGGGCCACTGAATGGAATACCAGATAGGCTCAGAGCAGCAGAAGCACCGATCATCGCAACGATATCAGGGTTAACTTGTGGGTTCAGAGAAACCACAGTCGCAATAACCTGAACTTCATTCAGGAAGCCTTCCGGGAACAGAGGGCGAATTGGACGGTCAATAAGACGCGAGGTCAGGGTTTCGCCTTCACTTGGACGGCCTTCACGACGGAAGAAGCTGCCCGGGATACGACCAGCAGCGTAAGTACGCTCCTGATAGTTAACCGTCAGAGGGAAGAAGCTTTGGCCTGGTTTCGCTTTTTTCTGGCCAACAACAGTAACGAAGACTGCGGTATCGTCCATGCTAACCATAACAGCGGCGGTTGCCTGACGAGCCATCATGCCGGTTTCAAGCGTGACAGTATGCTGACCGTATTGGAACTTACGAATAGTCGGATTAAGCAATGTAATATCCTTTAATTTGACGCGCAGCTGTTATGACAGCAGTTCACGCCAGTAAATATCCGAACTTCTCACTACATCCTCGCGACTAATGACAATCCTTATTTCTCTCAACGGAAATAAAGCCTCTCATTAGCCGCGCGAACCTCTGTAACGGAAGATCACGTAATAGCAATTTCTATGAAGATAAGTTCTATAAAAACAACCACGCTACAGTAACCTGATTTGCGGTCGCTTCCTAGAATAAAGGGGCCAATTGGCCCCTTTACACTGAAACTCGCCAGATTAGCGACGCAGACCCAGACGCTCGATCAGGCTGGTGTAACGTGCTACATCTTTACGCTTCAGGTAATCCAGCAATTTACGACGCTGAGAAACCATACGCAGCAGACCACGACGGCTGTGGTGATCTTTTTTGTGCTCTGAGAAGTGACCTTGCAGATGGTTGATCTGAGCAGTCAGCAATGCTACCTGAACTTCAGAAGAACCACTGTCGTTAGTGCCACGACCAAAGTCTGCAACGATTTGAGCTTTAGCTTCAACGCTTAGAGACATAATCTTACTCCAAAATATTATAGATAATTAAACGGGCGCCGATCTCTAATTCAGCTACCCAATGCATAAGCTCGGCTATTCTACTCTTTGCATAAAACGATCGCAAGATGAGCAGAATGAGGCTTATTCGGTGTATTCCACCACCAGACGACGCGGCGCGACACGGCCATCATCATCAATCTCACCGACGCCGATGAACTTACGCTCTTCGCCCTCGGTGATCCGCACCATACCTGACGTTGGAGCCCCAGAAGCCTGAACCGGTTGGCCCTGCTTCACATAGCCGGCAACAACAGGTAAAAGATTTACCTCTGGGAAGTCCTCACAGGCACTGTCCATCGGTAACAACAGAGGATCCAGCAACAGACGCGGCTCAATGCCTTCCGCCTCCGCCTGTGCGATCAACTCATGCAGTTTTTCCATCGTGACCATTCGCTCAGAAGGATAGGTGGCCACCTGAACACGACGGAGATAGGTAACGTGAGCTCCGCAACCGAGTTTCTCACCCAGATCATCCACAATAGTGCGGATATACGTCCCTTTTGAGCAGTGGATTTCAAGCTCAACATCATTCCCTTCCCAGCGAATGAACTTCAGCTCATACACTGTGATCGGGCGGGAGACACGTGGGACTTCGATTCCTTGGCGAGCGTACTCGTACAGTTTTTTCCCTTCGTACTTCAACGCTGAATACATTGAAGGGATCTGCTGAGTCTCGCCGCGGAAACCTTCCAACGCATCATACAGTTGCTGTTGCGTAAAGGTGACATCGCGCTCAGAGATAATTTGGCCTTCAGCATCAGACGTATCTGTACGTTGCCCCATGCGAGCGACGACCAGATAACGCTTGTCTGAATCTAAGAGGAAACGCGAAAACTTGGTGGCTTCACCCAGACACAGTGGCAACATACCGGTGGCTAAAGGATCAAGTGCTCCGGTATGCCCTGCACGGTTGGCGTTATAGAGACGTTTTACTTTTTGCAGTGCGTCGTTAGAGGACAAGCCTAAGGATTTGTCCAGTAACAGTACACCGTGGATATCACGGCCGCGGCGACGTGGGCGACTCATTATGCTTCCTCGTCATCGCCTGCAGCTGAACGACGTTCAGCATCGTTCTTCACGACATTGGTCACCAGGTTAGACATACGCATGCCTTCAACCAGTGAGTTGTCGTAAGCAAAGGTCAGTTCAGGCACAACGCGAAGACGCATTGCTTTACCAATCAGCGTACGGATAAATCCTGATGCGTCCTGCAGGGCTTTAATACCATTTTTCACACGATCAGGATCGTGATTATCGGTAGTCAGGACATCAAGGAAAGTCACGAACACTTTGGCATAAGCCAGATCACGAGAAACTTCCACTCCAGAAACGGTAGCCATACCAACGCGTGGATCTTTCACTTCGCGTTGTAAAATAATGGCGATCTCTTTTTGCATCTCTTGAGAGACGCGTTGGGTACGACTAAATTCTTTTGCCATGTTAGGACTCCTTCAGACAATCTCCAGACAAAGAGGGGGGCTCAAGGCCCCCCAACTGGATATAAGCGACGTCGCTAAGATTACGCGATGGTGCGTTTGATCTCGATGATTTCGAAGACTTCGATCACATCGCCAGTACGCACATCGTTGTAGTTCTTCACGCCGATACCACATTCCATGCCGTTACGAACTTCTGCAACGTCATCTTTGAAGCGGCGCAGGGATTCCAGCTCGCCTTCGTAGATCACCACGTTATCACGCAGTACACGGATTGGGTTGTTACGCTTAATCATACCTTCAGTAACCATACAGCCTGCAATTGCGCCAAATTTAGGTGACTTGAACACGTCACGAACTTCAGCCAGACCAATGATTTGCTGTTTGTATTCTGGGGCTAACATACCGCTCATCGCCTGTTTAACTTCGTCAATCAGGTTGTAGATAACGGAATAGTAACGCAGATCCAGACTTTCATTTTCGACAACACGACGGGCTGAAGCATCAGCACGAACGTTGAAGCCGAGGATGATAGCGCGTGAAGCAGCTGCCAGAGTGGCGTCGGTTTCGGTGATACCACCTACGCCCATGCCGACAATCTTGACTTTAACTTCGTCAGTGGACAGAGCCTGCAACGCATCAGAAATCGCTTCGCATGAACCCTGTACGTCAGATTTCAATACAATGTTCAGTTCAGAAACTTCACCTTCGGTCATGTTCGCAAACATGTTTTCCAGTTTAGATTTCTGCTGGCGAGCCAGTTTCACTTCGCGGAATTTACCCTGACGATAAAGCGCAACTTCGCGGGCTTTTTTCTCATCACGAACAACGGTAACTTCATCACCCGCAGCAGGAACGCTGGACAGACCCAACACTTCGACAGGGATTGAAGGACCCGCAGACATAATGTCGCGGCCCATTTCGTCACGCATTGCACGAACGCGGCCGTATTCGAAGCCACAAAGGATGATGTCGCCTTTGTTCAGCGTACCTTCCTGAACTAATACTGTTGCTACCGGGCCGCGACCTTTGTCCAGGAAGGACTCGATCACAACGCCGCTTGCCATTCCGGTACGAACAGCTTTCAGTTCCAGAACTTCAGCCTGCAGTAAGATAGCTTGCAGCAGATCGTCGATACCTGTACCCGCTTTCGCAGAAACGTGGATGAACTGAGACTCACCGCCCCACTCTTCCGGCATAACGCCATACTGAGAAAGCTCAGTACGAACGCGATCTGGATCAGCGTCTGGCTTATCAATTTTGTTAACCGCAACCACGATTGGCACGCCAGCAGCTTTCGCATGTTGTACGGCTTCGATGGTTTGTGGCATCACGCCATCATCTGCGGAAACGACCAGAACAACGATGTCCGTCGCCTTAGCACCACGCGCACGCATTGAAGTAAATGCGGCGTGTCCCGGAGTATCCAGGAAGGTGATCATGCCGTTTTCGGTTTCAACGTGATAAGCACCGATGTGCTGGGTAATACCGCCAGCTTCGCCCGCTGCGACTTTCGTTGAACGAATGTAGTCAAGCAGAGAGGTTTTACCGTGGTCAACGTGGCCCATAATGGTCACTACTGGAGCACGTGGCTCAGCGGCAGCAGACGCACCGGTATCACGGTCGCTCATCAGCGCTTCTTCCAGTTCGTTTTCACGACGCAGGATAACTTTATGACCCATTTCTTCAGCAACCAATTGAGCAGTTTCCTGATCAATAACCTGGTTGATGGTGGCCATCGCGCCCAGTTTCATCATGGTTTTGATGACCTGAGAGCCTTTAACTGCCATTTTGTTAGCCAGTTCAGCAACGGTAATAGTTTCACCCACTACAACGTCACGGTTCACTGCGACAACAGGCTTGTTGAAGCTCTGTTGCAGCGAACTTGGCTTACGCTTGCCTTTACCATTACGGCCAACAGCACGCGCTTCTTCGCGATCAGCTTTAGATTCAGACAGTTTATTGCCTTTCTTCTGCTTGGTCGCTTTGCCACCACGGGTACGACTGCGACGTTCGCCTTCTACTTTGGCGTCATTTTCGTCTTCAGCTGCACGGGCGTGCGTAGAAGTGGTGACATGATAGTCAGCAGATTCGGATTCGCTTGGCGCCACAACTTCTGTCCATACGCCTGAGTCAGCCATTTTACGGGCTTCTTCTGCAATGCGTTTGGCATTTTCTTCAATCTTACGTTGGGCTTCTTCTTCCGTTTTGCGTTTCAGCTCTGCGGCTTCAGCTTCGCGGCGTGCTTTATCTGCCTGAGCTGGTTTGATTGCTTCGTCTGTATGTTGATTTGTCACTTTGTCTTTTTCCGCTTCTTCGCGCTTAGCTTTTTCAGCGGCCTCACGTTTGGCTTGCTCTTCGGCGGCATGTTTCGCTTTTTCCTGAGCTTCGCGCTGGGCTTGCTCTGCTACTTCACGCTGTGCCTGTTCTTCCGCTTCACGCTTCGCCTGCTCTTCCGCTTCGGCCTGAGCAACTTCTGCTTCGGTCATATCACGTTTAACATAAGTGCGTTTCTTGCGGACTTCGATTTGCACCGATTTACTCTTCCCGCCGGTGCTCGGAATATTCAGTGTACTACGCGTTTTGCGTTGTAACGTAAGCTTGTTTGGAACACTTCCGTTTTCACGGTTTAAGTGCGCCAACAATGTCTCTTTCTCTTGCTGGGTGACAGAGTCAGCTTCAGACTTGTCGATCCCTGCGTCAGCAAATTGCTGTACCAGGCGATCAACCGGAGTTTGAATCTCTGCTGCCAGCGATTTTACGGTTACATCTGTCATGCTGTTCCTTCCTGCTACAGTTTATTACGCATTGTCGCCAAACCAGCAGATATTGCGTGCGGCCATGATGAGTTCACCAGCCTGTTCGTCGCTAAGACCTTCAATATCCGCCAGATCGTCAACACCCTGCTCGGCAAGATCTTCCAGCGTACAAACCCCTTGTGCAGCCAGTTTAAATGCCATGCTACGTTCCAGACCCGCCAGGTTCAGCAAGTCGTCAGCAGGCTTATTGTCGCCGAGACTTTCTTCCTGAGCTAAAGCGATAGTAGTCAATGCTTCTTTTGCACGTTCGCGCAGCGCATCTACCGTCTCTTCGTCCAAACCATCGATTTCAAGCAATTCTTTCATTGGCACATAGGCCAACTCTTCAAGCGTTGAGAAACCTTCTTCTACCAATACAGTAGCGAAATCTTCATCGATCGCCAGGTACTTGGTGAAGGTCTCGATAGCGGCATGCGCCTCGGCCTGATGTTTGGCCTGCAGGTCGTCCGCGGTCATTACGTTTAATTCCCAGCCGCTTAACTGAGAGGCTAAACGTACGTTCTGACCATTACGGCCAATCGCCTGTGCCAGGTTGCTGGCTTCAACGGCGACATCCATGGTGTGCTTGTCTTCATCAACTACGATAGAGGCCACATCGGCAGGTGCCATAGCGTTGATGACAAACTGGGCTGGATTATCATCCCATAACACGATATCAATGCGCTCGCCACCTAATTCGCTGGAAACAGCTTGAACTCGGGCACCGCGCATACCGACACAAGCACCGACCGGGTCGATACGTTTGTCGTTGGTTTTGACCGCAATTTTAGCGCGTGAACCCGGATCGCGGGCAGCAGCTTTAATTTCAATCAACTCTTCGCCAATTTCCGGAACTTCAATGCGGAAGAGTTCGATCAACATTTCGTTACGTGAACGGCTCACAAACAGTTGAGCACCGCGGGCTTCTGGACGGACGTCATAAAGCACACCGCGAATACGGTCACCAGAACGGAAGTTCTCACGTGGCAACATATCTTCACGCAGGATAACGGCTTCGGCATTGCTGCCCAGGTCGAGAGCGATACTGTCACGGTTAACTTTCTTAACGACACCCGTAACGATTTCACCTTGCTGCTCACGGAACTGCTCAACTACCATGGCACGCTCGGCTTCGCGTACTTTCTGTACGATAACCTGTTTAGCAGTTTGAGTCGTGATACGGTCGAAGGTAACGGATTCGATCTGATCTTCGATGTATCCACCTAACTCTATAGATGGGTCTTCGTATTGAGCAGCTTCGATTGTGATTTCACGGGTCGGTTGCGTGACTTCGTCAACAGCAACCCAACGGCGAAAGGTGTCAAAATCACCCGTTTTACGATCAATGGTGACGCGGACTTCAATTTCTTGTTCGTATTTTTTCTTTGTCGCTGTCGATAACGCAGTTTCCAGCGCTTCAAAAATCTTCTCGCGCGGGAGGGATTTTTCATTAGAAACCGCTTCTACAACAGCCAGAATCTCTTTGTTCATCCTAGTTGCCTCATCCAAACTTTAAAAGTGGGGTACCAGATTCGCTTTCTGGATGTTGCTCAGCGCGAACACTTCATCTTTGCCTTCCACAGTAACCGTAATCATTTCGCCTTCGACAGCTTTGATTATTCCCTGCCACTTACGACGGTTCTGCATAGCCATTCGCAATACCACGCTCACCTCGTCACCGAGAAAACGTTGGTAATGTTCAGCGGTAAACATTGGGCGATCGAGGCCAGGAGAGGAAACTTCCAGGTTATAAGCTACGGTGACCGGGTCTTCGACGTCCAGTACCGCACTAACCTGGTGGCTGACATCAGCACAATTATCAACTGTGATCCCGTCTTCACTATCAATATAGATGCGTAGCGTCGATTGGCGAGCTCTTACGAACTCGATGCCTACCAGCTCAAAGCCCAAAGCTTCAACCGGTGCTGAAATCATCTCTGTTAATTTTTGTTCTAATGTGGACAAGCCCACCCCCAAGACATAAAAAAAGGGCCTAATAGCCCAGTGATTTTGCTGCCAGTTCTTATTGTAAAACAATAAAAAACCCCGATAAATCGGGGCTTTATGAAACTGGACCCTGTTTGCCGCATAGCGGCTTCGGTGCAACTTTCAAAAGTATTATTTTCAAATTGAAGCTTTCAAAATGGAACTGCAGAACATCACAGGAAGATACTGAAAGTCTATTTGAAATAAACACTTAGGGAAAGTGGTTGCGGGGGCCGGATTTGAACCGACGACCTTCGGGTTATGAGCCCGACGAGCTACCAGGCTGCTCCACCCCGCGTCCGAAAACGTGGCAAATATTACGCCGATAACCGCTTAAAAGCAAGTTATCACAAAGATTGGTACCGAGGACGGGACTTGAACCCGTAAGCCCATTCGGGCACTACCACCTCAAGGTAGCGTGTCTACCAATTCCACCACCTCGGCACTCTTTTTTTTCACAATCGCCTTTACTGTCCAAGTATAAGCCATTGTTTGAAAACTTTTACTTCCACTTCTTAGCAAGAACAATCACATCTAAAGCTACAGATTAGTGAGGAACGTCACTGTTTGGCGCCGGAGGAGCCGCTGGTGCAGTTGTTGTCTGCTCAGTTTTCGCTGGCTGACCTAAATTTTCCCACTCACTACCTTGTTGGCCCTTATGCGTACTCATATTCCCAAGGATCAGACTGATGACGAAGAAAAGCGCCGCCAAAACAGCTGTCGTACGGGTCATGAAGTTACCGGAACCACTCGAACCGAACAATGTGCCAGAAGCACCTGCTCCGAAAGAGGCTCCCATATCAGCACCTTTACCTTGTTGCAGCATAACCAGAGCGACAAGCCCGATAGCTACGATAAGGAAAATCACCAGAAGAGCTTCGTACATAGTAGTACCTGTATCCTTGCGGTATCACCGCGTGCAAATTGCTTCTCACCAATTTAGTGGATTTTAGAGACCCACTGAAGCGGGTGTGAATACTAACCAAAGGTGTATGGTGACGCAAGGGCAATTTGAAGAGGATTGTTCGTTTGCGGAAAAAAACACCAAAAGAGGCTCAACCGCCGCTTCAGGATCAATTATGGGCCGTTTTTTGTACTGCAAACGGCCCATATTATTTTGTATTCTGCACGTTTTTAATAAGTTAAAAAATCACAGGTCACGGTTTTGACGCTTTGACTGCATCAGCAATACGGTTAGCCAGCATCTCAACAAGCGCACCATCTTCACCTTCAACCATCACTCTTATGAGTGGTTCGGTGCCTGATTTACGTAATAGTACTCGCCCGCGACCGGCAAGCTGTTTTTCAACCTCAGCAGTGATCTGTTTCACCTCTTCGGTTTCCAACGGATCATGTTCACCATTGAATCGCACGTTAACCAGAATTTGCGGTAAAAGTTTCAGGCCACTGCATAAATCATGCAGGCTCATGTGGTTTCGCGCCATCGCGGTCAAAACTTGCAGGCCTGCAACGATACCGTCACCGGTAGTCGTTTTGTCCAGTAGAATCACGTGACCGGAGTTTTCAGCACCGATACTCCAACCCTTTTCCTGCATTTTCTCCAGCACGTAGCGGTCACCCACCTTAGCGCGGGCAAAAGGAATACCCAGTTGTTTTAATGCAAGTTCAAGACCCATATTACTCATCAGTGTGCCAACAGCGCCGCCCTTAAGCTGACCCTGACGCAAACCTTCACGGGCAATAATATAGAGGATCTGATCGCCGTCGACTTTATTGCCTTCGTGGTCAACCATGATGATACGGTCGCCATCACCATCAAATGCCAGGCCGACATCCGCTTTTTCAGCCAGTACGCGTTGCTGCAATTGACGAACATCCGTCGCACCGCACTCTTCGTTAATGTTCATGCCATCTGGCTCACAGCCAATAGCAATCACTTTCGCACCCAGCTCACGCATTACGCTGGGTGCAATGTGGTAGGTGGCACCGTTGGCACAGTCGACCACTATTTTCATGCCGTTCAGGTTCAGTTCGCTTGGGAAGGAACCTTTGCAAAATTCGATATAACGCCCTGCGGCATCAACGATACGGCTGGCTTTGCCTAATTCCGCAGACTCTACGCAGGTCAGCGGCTTTTCCATTTCAGCTTCAATTGCCTCTTCAACTTCATCTGGCAATTTGGTGCCATCGATAGTGAAGAATTTGATGCCGTTGTCGTAATAGGGGTTGTGCGATGCAGAGATCACAATGCCCAATTCTGCACGGAAAGTACGCGTCAGGTAGGCCACCGCAGGCGTTGGCATCGGACCGGTAAAGGACGCTGAAAGCCCGGCAGCAGCCAGACCTGCCTCAAGGGCGGATTCGAGCATATAACCAGAAATGCGCGTATCTTTACCGATGATCACTTTACGGGAACCATGGCGCGCCAGCACCTTGCCAGCCGCCCAACCGAGTTTCAATACAAAATCTGGCGTGATCGGGCTGTCGCCTACTTTGCCGCGAATGCCATCTGTACCAAAGTATTTACGGTTGCTCATAATTTATATTCATCCCTTGCTGAAAGTGTTGCCTCGACAATGCGCATCGCCTCGACGGTTTCTTTTACATCATGCACTCTGATTATCTGTGCGCCTTGCATCGCAGCAATGACGGCACAGGCTACGCTCCCCGCAACCCGCTGTTCAGGCGGCACACGCAGTAGCTGCCCGACCATTGACTTTCTCGACATCCCCACCAGTAATGGCAGACCAAAATGGTGGAATTCCGCCAGGCGGGCAAGAAGCTGATAGTTATGAGTCAAATTCTTACCGAAACCGAAGCCCGGGTCGAGCAACAATTTATCTTTGGGAATGCCAGCGCTCACACAGCGCGCAATTTGCTCACTAAAGTAGGTATTCACCTCATCGATCAGGTTCTCATAATGCGGGGCATGCTGCATATTTTTCGGCTGCCCTTGCATGTGCATCAGGCAAACAGGCAGTCCGGTCGCCACCGCCGCAGACAGAGCATCAGGCTCCTGCAATGAACGTATATCATTGATCAAGTGGGCGCCGGCTTTTGCCGTTTCGCGGATCACGGCGGCTTTGGAAGTATCCACTGAGATCCAAACCTCCATGCGTTGGCTGATCGCTTCAACGACAGGAACTACCCTCGCCAACTCTTCCTCTTCACTGACTTCAGCCGCGCCGGGCCGGGTTGATTCACCACCAATATCCAGAATCGTAGCACCCGCTGCGATCATTGACTGCGCGTGCTGCAACGCCATATCGATTCGGTTATGACGACCGCCATCGGAAAAAGAGTCTGGTGTAACATTCAAAATTCCCATGACCTGAGGATACGTGAGGTCGAGCGAAACACCCTGTGAGATAAGCTGCATGTTAGCTTCCTGTCTGTTGGTTCTGGAACACATTATCTATCCCATTAGCATTACGCATAAAAAAACCCCGGGCAAGCCCAGGGTTTCGTGTCAGCAAAATCAATTCCAATCCGCGATTTACTTACCGCTGAATTGTTCACACATCGTATTACCCGGATTAGGGGTACGAGGCTCATCAACCGGCGTTGGTGCTGTAGGAGTACCGCCGTCGTTGGAGTTGTCGCTGCCATTTTTACCGCTGACGTCATCCCAACCCGCAGGAGGGCGAACGTCTTTACGGTTCATCAGGTCATCAATTTGTGGTGCATCAATGGTTTCATATTTCATCAGCGCATCTTTCATTGAATGCAGGATGTCCATGTTTTCCATTAATAACTTACGGGCACGTTGGTAATTGTGCTCAACCAGTGCTTTAACTTCCTGATCGATGATACGCGCAGTTTCATCAGACATGTGTTTGGCTTTCGCTACTGAACGTCCCAGGAAGACTTCACCTTCTTCCTCAGCGTAAAGTAATGGGCCTAACTTCTCTGAGAAGCCCCACTGGGTCACCATGTTACGTGCAATTGACGTAGCAACCTTGATGTCATTCGATGCGCCAGTAGAGACTTTTTCTACGCCGTAGATGATCTCTTCTGCCAGGCGGCCACCATAAAGGGTCGAAATCTGGCTTTCCAATTTCTGACGACTGGCGCTAATAGCGTCACCGACAGGCAGGAAGAAGGTTACACCTAACGCACGGCCGCGAGGAATAATCGTCACTTTATGCACAGGGTCATGTTCAGGAACCAGACGACCAATAATGGCGTGGCCTGCTTCATGGTATGCCGTTGACTCTTTTTGCGCTTCCGTCATCACCATGGAGCGACGTTCAGCACCCATCATGATTTTGTCTTTCGCTTTCTCGAACTCAACCATTGAAACGACACGTTTATTACCACGTGCTGAGAACAATGCTGCTTCGTTGACCAGGTTCGCCAAATCCGCACCAGAGAAACCTGGGGTACCACGGGCAATCACTGATGCATCAACATCTGGTGCCAACGGAACACGACGGGAGTGAACTTTCAGAATCTGTTCACGTCCGCGAACATCTGGTAAGCCAACCACAACCTGACGGTCGAAACGGCCTGGACGCAGCAATGCAGGGTCAAGAACGTCTGGACGGTTGGTCGCTGCAATCACGATGATGCCTTCATTACCTTCGAAGCCATCCATTTCAACCAGCATCTGGTTCAGGGTCTGTTCACGCTCATCATGACCACCGCCTAAACCGGCGCCACGTTGACGGCCAACAGCATCAATCTCATCGATAAAGATGATACATGGTGCCGTTTTTTTCGCCTGCTCGAACATGTCACGTACACGTGATGCACCAACACCCACAAACATTTCAACGAAATCAGAACCGGAGATGGTAAAGAACGGAACCTTAGCTTCACCAGCGATAGCTTTCGCCAGCAAGGTTTTACCGGTACCCGGAGGACCGACCATCAGAACGCCTTTAGGAATTTTACCACCGAGTTTTTGGAAACGGCTGGGTTCGCGCAGGTAATCAACCAACTCGCTCACCTCTTCCTTGGCCTCATCACAACCTGCAACGTCAGCAAACGTCGTTTTGATTTGATCTTCGGTCAACATGCGGGCTTTGCTTTTACCAAAGGACATAGCCCCTTTGCCACCGCCACCCTGCATCTGCCGCATAAAGAATATCCAGACGCCAATCAACAACAGCATCGGGAACCATGAAATAAAGATCGAGGCCAGCAAGCTAGGTTGTTCTGGCGGTTCGCCAACAACTTTCACATTTTTGCTCAGCAATGTATCCAGCAATTTAGGATCATCAACTGGTATATAGGTCGTGTATTTGTTGCTGTCTTTTTTAACAACGTCAATCTCACGTCCATTGATACGTGCTTCACGAATCTGGTCTTGGGTCAATTCGGACATGAAGGTAGAATAATCTACCCTACGGCCATTAGACTCGCTGGGCCCAAAGCTCTGAAATACAGACATCAATACAACCGCGATGACTAACCAGAGAATCAGGTTCTTCGCCATGTCACTCAAGGGATTAACCTCATATTACAACTGTGTTAACAAACAGCGTTAGGGTACTAAAGTTTCCGCCCTGTCGCTACGATGTACACTTCACGTGAACGTGCACGGGAAGCGTCTGGCTTACGAACCTTCACCTTCGTAAAAAGGGAGCGAATTTCCCGTAGGTATTCATCAAAGCCATCTCCCTGGAACACCTTCACCAGGAAACTACCGCCTGGCGCCAATACATCACGACACATATCCAGCGCTAACTCAACCAGATACATCGACTTTGGAATATCGACTGCCGGAGTACCACTCATATTTGGGGCCATATCGGACATGACCACCTGAACCTTCTTGTCTCCTACTCTTTCCAAAAGAGCTTTGAGGACTAGTTCATCACGAAAGTCGCCTTGAAGGAAGTCGACTCCAACGATGGGATCCATAGGTAAAAGGTCACACGCGATAATGCGGCCTTTGTTACCAATTTGGGTTGCCACGAACTGTGACCAACCACCAGGAGCCGCGCCTAAATCCACTACGGTCATACCGGGTTTGAACAGTTTGTCGCCTTGCTGTATCTCATCCAGTTTAAACCAGGCGCGGGAACGCAGGCCTTTTTTCTGTGCCTGAATCACATATTTATCGCTAAAGTGTTCCTGCAACCAGCGGGTGGAACTTGCAGAACGCTTTTTAATAGACATTATTTATTAACCATATAGTTTTCCATTAACCCTAATATAGAGCAATGGGAACAAGCTGTTAGCGTCATTACGTCTATGGCTAAGTCAGGTATCTCACCTTGCCGGAGCAGTCCGATTTGGTGATAACCATGAGATGGCGGTAGAATGACCCGTTTTCAATCCCAACTTAAGCAAAAAAGACGATGAATCTTAACAATAAGCAAAAACAGTACCTGAAAGGTCTGGCACATCCACTCAAACCGGTTGTCATGCTGGGTAATAACGGCCTTACCGAAGGGGTACTTGCCGAAATCGAACAGGCACTGAAACACCATGAACTCATCAAGGTGAAGGTAGCCGCTGAAGAGCGTGAAACGAAGACCTTGATTGTTGACGCTATCGTGCGTGAAACCAAGGCGAGCAATGTGCAAGTCATCGGCAATATGCTGGTACTTTATCGCCCTTCCACTGATGACCGCAAAATTATCTTACCGCGTTAATTCTTTAAGGTTTAACGAAAAACGCTGTAGATATACAGAACGGTGACACGTAATCAGTTTCAATAAAAGGCCGCTCGCGGCCTTTTTACGTTAGTTTTCACTTCCCTGTGAGGCATTTCACGAGAGAAGTGAGGCGATCAGAGCGGATTAGAATCTGTAAACAGTGCTATTTGCTCAATATTTACCCGATGAGTTAAAGGTATTCTACCTTCAGCACTTCATACTCAACGTCGCCGCCCGGTGTGCGGATAACCACGATATCATCCTGTTCTTTACCGATTAAGCCGCGAGCAATAGGTGAATTTACAGAAATCAGATTTTGCTTAAAATCGGCTTCATCATCACCCACGATGCGGTATTTTTGTTCTTCTTCGGTATCGAGATTCATCAAAGAGACTGTCGCACCAAAAATCACGCGACCTGTGGCCGGCATTTTAGTGACATCGATAACCTGAGCATTTGAAAGCTTAGCTTCGATCTCCTGAATACGTCCCTCGCAAAAACCCTGCTGCTCACGAGCGGCGTGGTATTCAGCATTTTCTTTCAAATCGCCATGCTCACGCGCCGTGGCAATATCAGCAATAATCCTTGGGCGGCGAACGCTCTTAAGATGATCAAGCTCTTCGCGTAATCTTTCAGCACCACGCAATGTCATCGGAATCGGTTTCATATTATTCACTACCTCTAACTTGTCCTTTCGGCAAACACCGTCCTGATTAAATCAGGTAGAAATAAGCCAGTTCTCTTGACCGACTTTCTCTTGCTAAAAACAAAAAAACCTCACCCAGAGTCCAAGACCCAGGCCAGGATTGGTTTTGCATTATGAACCGTATTTTAACGTAGAGTTCCCTAAGGATCATCGTTTACTTTCGCCCTCGTTGCACCCCAGTTCGTAGCATCGTAGTATGGCAACACGTTCTTCCGTGGTTACCAGGGCCCTTACTCAAAATAATGCGTTTTTTACGAATTGTCAGTGGATTAGCTTGCGCGTTGGCTCTAAATGCTAACGCAGCTCAGGTCGAAAACTACACAGAATATCTGCCCGACGGCACGAACCTGGCGTTGCTGGTGCAGAAAATTGGAGCTACGTCTCCTGTAATCGACTATCACGGGCAGCAAATGGCACTGCCCGCCAGTACTATGAAAATTCTGACCGCTCTGGCTGCGTTGCTTCAGCTGGGGCCTGATTTCCGCTTCACAACCACCTTTGAAACAAAAGGCACGGTTTCTAATGGCGTCCTAAAAGGCGATCTTGTCGCCCGTTTCGCCGGAGATCCTACCTTTAAGCGTCAAAATATTCGCAATATGGTGGCCGCATTACGTAAGCAAGGCATCAAGGAAATCACTGGCGATGTAGTGATCGACAGCTCTGTTTTTGCGAGCCATGACAAAGCGCCAGGATGGCCATGGAATGACATCACGCAATGCTTCAGCGCACCACCGGCGGCAGCCATTGTTGATCGGAATTGCTTCTCTGTGTCGCTCTACAGTGCGCCAAAACCGAACGATAACGCGTTTATTCGCGTGGCATCTTATTATCCGGTTCATATGTTCAGTGAGGTCAGAACGCTGGCAAAGGGCTCACCTGATGCACAGTATTGTGAACTGGATGTGGTTCCCGGCGAGCTTAACCGCTACACCCTGACGGGCTGCCTGACCCAACGAAGCGAGCCTTTACCACTGGCCTTCGCCATTCAGGATGGAGCCAGTTATGCCGGTGCAATTTTAAAAGATGAGTTACAGCAGGCCGAGATTCAAATTGATGGCACGTTAAAACGCCAGACTCAACCAACGCCAGCAGGCACGGTATTAGCACAAACGCAATCTGCTCCATTGCACGATTTACTGCGCATCATGCTGAAGAAATCCGACAACATGATCGCCGATACCGTATTCCGCACCATTGGCCATCAACGTTTCGGTGTGCCTGGCACATGGCGTGCGGGTTCTGATGCGGTGCGTCAGATACTTCGGCAAAAAGCCGGCATCGATTTGGGGAACTCGATTCAGGTCGATGGCTCTGGCCTGTCCCGACACGACTTACTGTCTCCGGCCACGATGATGCAGGTGCTGCAATATATCGCTCAACACGATAAGGACCTGGATTTCATCTCCATGCTGCCTCTCGCCGGACACGATGGAACATTGCAGTATCGCGGCGGCCTACATGAAGCAGGAGTTGACGGTAAAGTATCGGCTAAAACGGGATCACTGGCAGGTGTCTATAACTTGGCTGGCTTCATCACGACGGCAAGCGGCCAACGCATGGCCTTCGTACAATTCCTGTCAGGTTATGCTGTTCCGCCGGAAGATCAGCGTACACGCCGTGCGCCGTTGGTTCGTTTTGAGAGTCGCCTCTACCGGGACGTATATCAAAATAACTGAGTTTTCACGATGAAATTACTGATTGTTGAAGATGATGAGCTTTTGCGACAGGGCCTTACTCTCGCCCTGACAGGCGAGAAATATGCCTGCGACTGCGCATCGACCGCGGCGCAAGCTCATAGTCTGATTAAAACTAGTCAGTACAGCTTAGTGATCCTCGATTTGGGTCTGCCGGACAGAGACGGTGCCTCACTGCTTCGCCAGTGGCGACGTGAAGGCATCGCGCTACCGGTACTCATCCTGACGGCCCGCGATGCACTCGAAGATCGCGTGGACGGCCTTGATGCCGGCGCCGATGATTATCTGGTCAAGCCCTTCGCCTTGGTTGAATTACACGCTCGGGTTCGGGCTCTGATTCGCAGATACCAGGGACAAAGTGATAATCAAATAAGCGTTGGCCAGCTCAAAATTAATCTGTCGACTCAACAGGTTTATCAGAATGAAGCTCCAGTGGAGATAACACCGAAAGAATTCGCCATTTTATCCCGCCTGATGATGCGCGCAGGCCAGACAGTGAACCGGGAATTGCTCCAGCAGGATCTTTATACCTGGAACGACGATCTGGGCTCTAACACGCTGGAAGTTCACGTCCATAATCTACGCCGTAAACTTGGCAAAGAGCTGATTCGTACCGTTCGTGGTAATGGCTATCGCCTGGAAACTACGCCATGACCAGTATGCGTCGTCGCCTGCTGGTCATGCTGGCGTTAATCCTTTTCGTCACTCAACTGACCAGTGTGTTCTGGTTGTGGCACGAAAGTCAGGAACAGATCAACTTACTGGTCGATGACACATTGTCGGCCAAAGTACGCAATACCCATGTGGAGAAAGAGATCGCTGAGGCTATCGCGTCGCTTATTGCACCTTCATTACTCATGATGGCAGTGACGTTGCTCCTATGCTTCTGGGCAATAAGCTGGATCATTCGCCCCCTGAACCAATTACAGAACCGGTTGGATATGCGTTCGGCAGACAACCTCGCCCCACTGCCCCTCAATAGCGAAATCCGCGAAATCGTTTCAGTCACTAACGCGCTAAATCAACTGTTTGCACGCCTCTCACATACTATCCAACAAGAACGCCTGTTTACCGCTGACGCCGCTCATGAATTACGAACACCGTTGGCTGGCGTGCGTTTACACCTTGAATTGATGGAGCAGAAAGGTATCGACGGTAGCCGTACGCTGATCACCCGTATCGATCAACTGATGCACACGATCGAGCAATTGCTGATGCTTTCACGCGCGGGCCAGAATTTTGCCAAAGGCCATTATGAACAAGTCGATCTCGTTGAGCATGTCCTTCATCCGCTGCGGGAAGAGCTGGAGGAAATGGTCGCTCAGCGCCAGCAGGTGCTTTTTTTCAACATGCCTGAACAGCTTGTGGTTCAGGGCGACGCCGTTTTACTCAGGCTGATGGTCCGTAATCTGGTTGAAAACGCCCACCGTTACAGCCCGGAACAGAGCGAAATTATTGTTACCCTGCGGCGTGAGACCGATGCCGTGTTGGTGCAGGTAGAAGATCAGGGACCGGGTATTGATGAACAGCAGGCCAACGAGCTCACACAGGCTTTCAAACGCATGGACCAGCGTTATGGCGGCAGCGGGCTGGGGCTAAATATCATCGTGCGTATCGCGGCACTGCACGGCGGTAAACTAGCATTGTATAACCGTCAGGGTACCGCCGGTCTTTGCGCTCAGTGCCGCTTACCTGAAAGCGCGCTCAGCCAGTTCTAACGCATTCTGTTTGGGATCTGGTGACACAAAATACGTAAGCATTAAAAAAGGTCGCTCTGGGCGACCTTTTATGACGTTATATGCTTTCAACTGCGGGGATTAACGTTCGTAAATGATTTCGACACCTTCGTCGTCTTCATCATCCCAGTCATCCCAATCTTCATCATCTTCTGCTTCCACTTCTGCCAGCTGCTCACGATGGTAGTCGTCCCACATGAACTCAACTTTTTCTGGCACAGCGGCTTCAACGGCCATGTGTTTAGGATTTTCATTGATGAATTTCATCACATCCCAGCACAGGGCATTCACACCTTCACGATTGGCCGCAGAGATCAGGTAATAGTTACCTTCCCAGCCCAAAGCCTCAGCAATGGCTTTCGCCCGCGTTTCAGCTTCTTCTTTTTCGATCAGGTCAACTTTGTTGAAGACTAACCAGCGTGGTTTTTCTGCCAGCTTGGCGTTGTATTGCTGCAACTCATTGATGATGACCTTCGCATTCTCAATAGGGTCTGACTCGTCAATGGGGGCGATGTCGATGAGATGCAAAAGCACACGGCAACGCTCAAGGTGCTTAAGGAAACGAATTCCTAAACCAGCCCCTTCAGATGCGCCTTCAATCAGGCCTGGAATATCGGCAACCACAAAGCTTTGTTCGCTATCCATGCGGACCACGCCCAGGCTTGGAACCAGTGTGGTAAACGGATAGTCAGCCACTTTTGGTTTTGCTGCGGAAACAGCGCGAATGAACGTCGATTTCCCGGCGTTTGGCAGACCGAGCATACCCACGTCAGCCAGCAGCATCAGTTCAAGTGCGATATCGCGCTCTTCCCCTTTGGTGCCCATAGTTTTCTGACGCGGTGAACGGTTGATCGAAGATTTAAAACGGGTATTTCCCAGACCATGGAAGCCGCCTTTAGCGACCATCTGGACCTGACCGTGGCGGGTCATATCGCCCAGCACTTCGCCCGTTGCCTGATCGATAACACGTGTACCGACCGGAACTTTGATCGTAATATCTTTGCCGCGCTTACCAGTACAGTCGCTACTTTGACCATTGGTGCCACGTTCAGCACGGTAGGATTTCACAAAGCGGAAATCGATCAACGTGTTAAGGTTTTCATCACCTACCAGAAACACATCGCCGCCATCGCCGCCGTCGCCGCCATCAGGGCCACCGCGTGGAATATACTTTTCGCGACGGAAACTGACACAACCGTTACCGCCGTCACCTGCCACGATCAATATGGTGGCTTCATCAACAAACTTCATTTGTACTGTCTCCGTAAATCATTCACCGGGCTGCTTAAGTTTAGCCACCAGGTTTTGTTCTGTCCGACCAGGCCACCAACGATGGCCTATTGCGGAAAACATCGCTCCCGCTACCACCACGAATGCACCGAGATAACCCATTACGTTAAGTACCGGTGCCGCAAACATGCCAGGCCAGGCGAGTGCCAATAAATCTGAAAATAGCAGGGTAAATAACGGCGTCAGGGTGACAAAAGCACTCACTTGCGCCGCCTGCCATCTCGCCATCGCTTCCGCTAAAGCGCCGTACCCTACTAAAGTATTCGCGCCGCAAAACAACAGGCAGGCAAATTGCCAGCTGCTGAGCTGAGAAAGCATCGCCGGACTGGCCAGCGGGAGCAATGCGATAGAACATAAAGTGTACAGCAAAAATAAGATTTGCGGTGAGGCTAGCCGACGTAACAAGACCTTTTGTGCCACGCCGTAGGTCACCCAAACCGTTGCTGCACCGATCCCAAGTAATACACCTAACGTGTAATCAGTGAGTCGGGTAAAAATTTCAATCAGGCTGGTATTGAAAAACAGAACGAGCCCTAAAATAAGCATACCGGCGCCGATAACCTGGGTGATACGCATCCTTTCTTTCAGGATAACGACACTGGCAAACATCATACCGACGGGTGATAACTGCCCTATAACCTGAGACGCTGTTGGGCTGAGGTATTGCAGAGATGACCCGAATAAAACAAAATTACCCAATAATCCGCAGGTCGCGATGAGGAGTAAAACCAACCAGCGCGGACTTTTGAACATTTGCATCGACGGCAATCTACGCCGCGACGCGAGAATACATCCCAGCACGATAGCGGCTAAGGAGAACCGAAACCATACGACGGTAAACGGATCCATCACCACCAAAACCTGTTTCATAGCAATCGGCAGAGAACCCCAGCACATTGCCGTGGTTACCGCTAACATGATCCCTATCGGCGCCTGCGACTTCGTGTCCATATTCTTGCCAGAGTGGGCGAACCAGAATGTAAAAAGCCCCACAACGAATTGCGGGGCTTACATCTATTTACTTAAGACTCGAAAAATTTATTCAGCTTCGATGCTGATAAACTTACGGTTTTTCGGGCCTTTAACTTCGAACTTGACTTTACCGTCAGCCAAAGCAAACAGAGTGTGGTCCTTGCCGCAACCCACGTTGGTACCAGCGTGGAATTTGGTGCCGCGCTGACGAACGATGATGCTGCCTGCCAGTACTGCTTCGCCGCCAAAGCGTTTTACGCCAAGACGTTTAGCTTCTGAATCGCGACCGTTGCGTGTGGAGCCGCCAGCCTTTTTGTGTGCCATTGTTCCGCTCTCCTAAACTTAAGCGCTGATGCCGGTGATTTTAACGTCAGTGAACCACTGACGGTGGCCCTGTTGCTTACGGTAGTGCTTACGGCGACGAAACTTAACGATCTTAATTTTATCGCCACGACCGTGAGCTACAACTTCAGCTTTGACCAAACCGCCAGCAACTAATGGCAGACCGATATTGATTTCTTCACCGTTCGCAATCATCAGAACTTGGTCAAACTCAATTGCTTCACCAGTTGCGATGTCCAGCTTTTCAAGGCGAATAGTCTGCCCTTCGCTGACACGGTGTTGTTTACCACCACTTTGGAAAACCGCGTACATATAAAACTCCGCTTTCCGCGCACTCAACTTTGTATAGTTCAGAGGACGCTATAAATATTCACAATAGGGCGCGAATTCTACGCAAAAAATCAGCATAAGACAAGAGCACATTCACTACAAAAGAAGAAAAAAAGCGCAGTTCTTCGGATGGCATTTATCTGCACTGTTTTTCAAGTACAATCCCCTTTACAGTAAGTGACATGTGCCAATGTGAGCCAGACCTCATTGCGGTGAAGAGAAACGCAGCCGAAAAAACACCATGAACCTAGAACAGATAATCGATCTCACCGGGCAGGACATGGATGCGGTAAACGCAACCATACTTGAGCAGTTGAATTCTGATGTATCACTCATCAATCAGCTGGGATATTACATCATCAGTGGCGGGGGCAAACGTATTCGCCCGATGATCGCCGTTCTTGCTGCACGCGCCTTATCTTATCAGGGCAACAAACACATTACCGTCGCTGCACTTATTGAATTTATCCACACCGCTACACTGTTACATGACGACGTGGTTGATGAATCCGATATGCGGCGTGGCAAAGCCACGGCCAACGCAGCGTTTGGCAATGCTGCAAGCGTTTTAGTGGGTGATTTCATCTATACCCGTGCTTTCCAAATGATGACTGATCTGGAGTCATTGCCAGTCCTGGCGCTCATGGCAAAAGCGGTTAACGTCATTGCTGAAGGCGAAGTTTTACAGTTAATGAATTGCAACGATCCGGATATTACCGAAGAAAGCTACATGCAAGTCATTTACAGCAAAACGGCGCGTTTGTTTGAGGCCGCAGCGCAAGCTTCAGCCATGTTAGCCGATGGGAGTGAAAAGCAAATTCAGGGCCTGCAGGATTACGGCCGTTTTCTGGGCACTGCTTTCCAATTAATCGATGACTTGCTTGATTACGACGCGAACGGGGAAACTCTGGGTAAAAATACCGGGGACGACCTAAATGAAGGAAAACCTACGCTTCCGCTGCTTCACGCAATGAAACATGGCAACGCAGAGCAGTCAGCCATGATCCGCAAAGCTATTGAAGAAGGTAACGGGCGGCATCTTCTTGAACCTGTACTGGCAGCCATGCACCAATCGGGTTCATTGGATCACACCCGCGCACGGGCAGAAGAGGAAGCAGATAAGGCAATCAACGCACTGCAAGTGTTGCCTGAATCGGTTTATCGGACTGCGCTCGAAGCGCTTGCGCATATCGCCGTAAGACGAGATTTCTAACCCGCCCTCCGGAAAATTAATCAACATGTACCGCACTAAGGCGGTACATGTTGTTGACGATATGCCATCGTCATGCATCAACCTCTGTTCGTAATCGATACAAAACTTCTGAAAGCCCTTCCCTGACAATAAATTTTATGATCGCGTCACGCTCCTGTTCCTTCAGTTGTTTATAACTCTCAATCCAAATTGCCAGAGGATCCTGATGTGAGGAATATACACAGTTAACTTGAAGATGCATTTTCCAGCATCTGAAAGTTGTCATTAATTCGACATGATAATGCCCCAGCAAGACCCGGTAATATTTCACTAAAAAATCGTCGTATTTCCTCTCGAAACTCCTTTGCTGAAGCGAAGTAACGGTTGTTTCTTACCTCCTCATTCATCACCTTCCACACCCGTTCGATTGGATTCAGGTTCGGGCTGTAAGGCGGCAGGTAGTGAAGGTCGATATTCATCACGTAAGCCCAGTCTTTCACCAACCCACTGCGGTGATAACCTGCTCCGTCAAGGATAATGTGAATCT
>BHES01000023.1 GCA_003864575.1 Enterobacterales bacterium | reverse complement strand
TTCACGCGCTGCTTACAGCGCTGAAATCGCCGGACGCTGAAATCGACTGGGAAGCACTGCTGCCCTGGAAAATCACCCTGCCTTAAACCCCGCTGCCGATCAACGTGGGGATTTAACGACGCTTACATTGCACGAGCCCTGATTCTTGAGCCGAAACTGATCATCTGTGATGAGCCGGTGTCAGCACTCGACGTATCAATTCAGGCGCAGGTGGTAAACCTGTTGCAGCAATTGCAGCGTGAGATGGGGTTGTCGCTGATCTTCATCGCCCATGATCTGGCCGTCGTTAAGCACATCTCCGATCGCGTGCTGGTGATGTATCTCGGTCATGCGGTTGAGCTCGGCACTTACGACGAGGTTTACCACAACCCTCAGCATCCTTATACCCGCGCGCTAATGTCAGCGGTGCCTGTACCGGACCCGGACAAAGAGCGTAATAAGGTGATTCAGTTGCTGGAAGGGGATCTGCCTTCGCCGATTAACCCGCCGTCAGGCTGCGTGTTCCGCACCCGTTGCCCGATTGCCGGGCCAGAATGTGCGATCACCCGTCCGCTGCTGGAAGGCAGCTTCCGCCACGCGGTTTCTTGTCTGAAAGTGGATCCACTCTGATCCATTAACCTCAGTTTATAAGCATAAAAAAACCTGCCAATGGCAGGTTTTTTCTTTAGAACCGTATGATCACTCTTTCCAGAGGATATGACACAGCTTGTTATCTTTTTCCCGACACATCAGCACACGGGCGAAAATATCGTTGATAGGCTGGTCTTCGGCATCTGCCAGACCGATCACCACCTCGGCGAAGAAATCCGGGTTCAGGTCGTAATCGACATGTTCAACCCAATCCTCGGCCGGATCATGCAACTCAGCACCGCCGCGCTCTTCGAACTCAAGATTGAAGATCAAGATATCAGCAGGATCGAGGTTGTCGCCCGCCAGTTCCAGAAAAATATCGTAGGCTTGTTCAAGAGTTTCGTCTTCGGTCAGGCGATTATTCAGATCCATAACATTCTCATCAGTAAAAGTGGAGTATTGCTGGACGTATTAAAACATTCCCGTCGCGGCTTTTACAGCAACGGGCTGAAAAAGTAGAACAGTCTTTCTATAATCCGGTGCCAGAAGGGACGTTTCAGCCATGCTTCTACGTCGAGCAGGTGTGAACGGGCGATATAATCCTCCTGCACCTGAGCCAGTTCGTTACCGAAACCAGCATCATCAATCACCAGCGTAATTTCAAAATTCAGCCACAGGCTGCGCATATCCAAATTCACCGTGCCGACCAGACTGAGCTGCCCATCGACCAGGATGCTTTTAGTATGCAGCAGGCCATCTTCGAACTGATAAATCTTAACGCCGGCTTCGAGTAACTCATTGAAGAACGCCCGACTGGCCCAGCCTACCATCATCGAGTCATTTTTCATCGGCATAACGATGCTGACATCTACGCCACGCTGCGCGGCAGTACAGATGGCGTGCAGCAGGTCGTCGCTGGGTACAAAGTACGGCGTCGTCATCACCAGTTGCTCGCGGGCAGAGTAAGCGGCGGTTAACAGTGCCTGATGGATCATATCTTCCGGGAACCCCGGACCGGAGGCGATCACCTGAATAGTGTGGCCGCTTTCCTGTTCGAAAGGCATCTGATTGACGTCAGGTTCAGGCGGCAAAATGCGCTTACCGGTCTCAATTTCCCAGTCACACGAATAGACAATCCCCATCGTAGTGGCTACCGGGCCTTCCATGCGCGCCATAAGATCGATCCACTGCCCGACTCCTGCATCCTGCTTGAAGAAGCGCGGATCGACCATGTTCATGCTACCCGTATACGCCACGTAGTTATCGATTAAGATAATTTTACGGTGCTGGCGTAAATCCATGCGGCGCAGGAAAACACGGAAAAGATTCACTTTAAGCGCTTCAACCACTTCGATGCCGGCATTACGCATCATCGAGGGATAAGGGCTGCGGAAGAACGCGACACTGCCCGCGGAGTCAAGCATCAGACGGCAGTGAATACCGCGACGTGATGCTGCCATCAGCGACTCTGCCACCTGATCAACCAGGCCGCCGGGTTGCCAGATATAGAACACCATCTCGATATTATTTCGCGCCAGTTCGATGTCGCGCATGATGGCGTGCAGGGTGTCATCACTGGTGGTCAGTAGCTGGAGTTGATTGCCTTTGACGCCCGCAATCCCCTGACGGCGTTCGCACAGCTGGAATAGAGAACTGGCAATTTCACTGTTTTCAGTCGCAAAAATCCGGTGGCAGCCTTTGAGATCATTAAGCCACCGTGCGGTAGAAGGCCACATCGCTTTAGCGCGCTCTGCTCGGCGTTTACCCAAATGCAGCTCGCCAAAGGAGAGATAAGCAATAATTCCGACCAGCGGAAGAATGTAGATAATCAGCAACCATGCCATGGCCGAAGGCACCGCGCGTCGCTTCATTAAAATGCGCAGCGTCACGCCGGCAATCAGTAACCAGTAGCCAAAAATTAAAAGCCAGCTAATTACCGCATAAAAAGTTGTCATAAAGACGAAAAGTCCTGTTCGCAAGCCATGGGGATGGAGTGTACGCAGTGTCAGTGAAAGGGGGTATTGTTTTAACGAATTTACGCCCTTCAATCAATCAGCTACCTCTGAAAACGGTGCTGGGAGTAAAAACCTTCACCGGATTGTCATCAAGGGTAGCTGAAAACTGACATCTTAGGGTGAAACAAGGCTTGGATCACAAAATCATCGGCCTATAATACTCCCGCAGTCTGTGCGGAAGAGAGCACGGAAAAAGTAGTCAACGGGAACAATTTGCATGAAACGCAGCAGGAATGAAGTCGGGCGCTGGCGAATGTTACGCCAGTCTCAGCGCCGCAGAAGCCGCTGGCTGGAAGGTCAGTCCAGACGTTATCGTCATATCTACCGTATCCGGCAGATTCATCACCAGCAACATCAGCGGCTTTCGCTCTATGCCGTGGCATACGAATGGGGTTCTTGATCAGCGATCTTTAGGTTGGAAAAGCGCACCGCATTTTGGGCAAACCAGCGTTGAATTCTTGCGAACCTTCGAGCTTATTTGTTCGGTAACTGCTTTGCATTCCGGGCAGGTCACTTTGGTTTTCTGGCTGGAAAGAAACTTCAATCCGTCGAAGAATGACATAAGGGCGTACCTCTGGGGTAGGGAGACGCATTCTACCATAGAAGCCACGGGTTGATTGTGATTGCTTTAACAGCCTGAACTCAGTTGTAGATACGCCTCGAAAAATGGCCGCGCAATGGCGGCCTTGTTGCATTGAGAAAGTATTTTCGTATTACTTCTGGCCGTGCATTGACTCAGAAAACGCGTTTGAACGGTTTCACAGTCACACTTTTATAAACACCCGCTTCAACATATGGATCTGCATCAGCCCAGGTTTTCGCCGCTTCCAGCGTTTCAAACTCCATGATCAGAACCGAGCCACTCATGCCGGCATCGCCCGGGTCATTGCTGTCGATGGCCGGCGTAGGCCCGCCAATCAGTACGCGGCCAAGTTCATGCATTTTCTGCAAACGTTCAATGTGCGCCGGGCGCGCAACACGGCGTTTTTCCAGTGAGTCAGCCACATCTTCTGAATAAATTACGTAAAGCATAGATCACCTTTATTATCATAAGGGTTATCAGGAAATAACGGGAAAACGGCCTCATATTCAACCGCCTTATTCACCATAGCGAAACCTCAAGCGGGAAGAAAGTGCTTTGCGTTAGATCAAATAGGCTTCGATTTGAGAATAGTTGTCATCTCGGTGTTGAATATGATTGCTATTTGCATTTAAACTTGCGGCTTCACGGGGAAAATGAATCATTATGCCGCTAAAAAAGTTTGGATTTGTTCGCATCACTTTGCCGTTTGCCATTGCCGTCGGCATTCACGTCGCGGTTATTGCCGCCTTACTGTATGTCACCATGAGGGACCCCATTAAACTGCCAAAGCAGCAACTGCAGGTAATGAGTGTCACGATGGTGAATCCGGCGGATTTTGCACCACCACCAAAACCACAGGTTGCGCGTGAGCCCGAGCCCGAGCCGGAACCCGAGCCTGAAGTGAAGCCTGAGCCACCACCGCCACCAGAAGCTGTGCCGTTACCAGAGCCAAAACCTAAGCCGAAACCCGTGAAGAAGCCGGTCGAAAAACCGAAGCCGAAAGCGAAACCGGTGGAGAAAACCGTTGAGAGAGCGGAAAAGCCAAAAGTCACGGACGATGCTTCACTGTTTAACAACAAGTCTGATGTTAAACCTGCGGCCAAACCTTCTGCGCCAGCCACTCAGGGCATAAGCACCGGGCCACGACCGTTAGACCGTTCGAAACCGCAATACCCGGCCAGAGCCTTTGCATTGCGTCTGGAAGGTCGTGTGCGGGTGCAGTTTGATGTCGACAGCGAAGGGCGTGTAGATAACGTGCGTATCTTGTCTGCCGAGCCGCGCAATATGTTCGAGCGGGAAGTCAAACAGGCGATGCGCAAATGGCGCTACGAACCGAAAGCGGCGAATAACTTGGTGGTTAACCTGGTGTTTCGTATCAACGGCGGCACTTCGGTGGAATAAAACCGATATGCCCTTAATAAAAAGGTCGCCACAGTGGGCGACCTTTTTATTTTCTGGCTGGCAGAGAGATTTATTGGCAAGAATGACCCAACCTTCACTCAGTCTTCTGAGACGCCGCCGGACTCCACGCTAAAATTACTTCTGCCGTCCGGCAAGGTACGTGACTTACCTTCATCATCTACTGCGACATAGGTAAATACCGCTTCAGTGGCTCTGTAGCGCTGCCCAATGGGTTCTGAAGAGACTTTCTTCACCCAGACTTCGACATTGATAGTGATGGAGCTGTTGCCGGTCCTGATACAGCGTGCGTAGCAGCACACCACATCGCCCACGGCGACAGGTTTCAGAAACGTCATACCATCGACACGCACGGTAACCACACGACCTTTGGCAATCTCCTTGGCCTGAATCGCTCCGCCCATGTCCATTTGCGACATCAACCATCCGCCAAAAATATCGCCATTAGCGTTAGTATCCGCAGGCATTGCCAGCGTGCGTAATACCATTTCGCCATTAGGCAGGCTCTGTTTCTCGTTCATATTGGTCGGCTTCTTGGCTATTCATAATTGAGGCCTCTCGAAGAGAAAGGCCCATGCAGGAGAATGCTTATTTTTTTTCTTCATCCGGCATATGCCGGTAAATATAAACGCCACTCAGCAGGGTAAATACCAGCGTGAGCGCGGTCAGGCCGAACACTTTGAAATTAACCCAGACTTCCTGGGGTAACCAGAAGGCGACATAGATATTGGCCAGCCCACACAGCAGGAAGAATATTGCCCAACTGAAATTGAGCTTGTTCCACACGTGGTCAGGCAGCGTCAGCTCTTTGCCCAACATACGCTGAATCAGCGGTTTTTTCAGTACCAACTGGCTTACCAGCAGAGCGACTGAGAACAATACGTAAATGACCGTCACTTTCCATTTAATGAATTCATCATTATGGAATACCAGCGTCAGGGTGCCGAAAACAGCCACCATGGCAAAAGTGATGAGCGTCATCTTTTCGACTTTGCGGTATTTAATCCAGGTGAAGATCAAAGCCAGCGCGGTCGCTGCAATCAGCGCACCGGAGGCGACAAAAATGTCGTACATCTTATAGAAAACGAAAAAGACGACCAGGGGAAGAAAATCGAGGAGCTGCTTCATACTTCATTCCATGTTTATTGTATGGTTTGACTATACCGGAATCATTTCACAGACAAAAGAAAAGGGCGCCAGAGCACCCTTTCAATGACGGTTCGTGATATTCAGACACGCAGTTTTGTGTAGAGACGGAACAGATAAATCAGCAGCAGGGCTGAAATCAGGTTGCTCAGCGTACTCATCACAACCGTCGCGGCCATGGTCGGCAGGATAGTGAGATGGCTTACTGCCAGTAGGATCAGCATTTTAGCGGCCAGCCAGAACATGATCGCCGGAAACACCAGGCGGGCATTAGCAAAGGCCAGCTTAGTGCTGACTTTAATGGACTTAAATACGCCCATTTTTTCCGTGCAACTGATAACCGGCGACATAGAAACGGCTACGGCAATCACGACGCCAGGCACGACAAATAGCGTCAGGCCCAGTTGAATCAGCAGCGTACAAATCAGCATCAGGCCCAGCAGACGCGGCAGAACGGGCGCAGAAGCGCCAATTGCGCGCAGTGCGCTGGTATTCATACCATTTGACACCATTTGAATCAGCGTCAGCATCCCACCGACCAGCAACACATTGCCAACCAGTGCGGAGAAGGTAGCTGCGCCAGACACTTTGAGCAGCACCATCTGCTGTTCGGGTGACATGTTCTGAATAAGTTCCTGCAGGCTCATGCCTGTCGTGCCAGACAGGTCATCACTGGTTGCGCTGAGCAGGCTCAGTTGGTCGCCTCCAGGGATTAAGAGTTGATTCAAAATGACGGTAATAAATGCAGTCAGCAGGGCCAGCAGCAAAATGCTGGAGAGCTGGTTACGCATAAAGTTGAAACTGTCACGGTACAACGCACCGGCCGTGATAGGCATGAACGCTCCTTGGCAAAATAATCGAAAGACAATCAGGCGGGGATTGTACCCTGTAATGTTGCACGGTGGCACCCCGGCAATGATATCTGACTGATTTCTTATCGATCCGCCTGATCAATCGCTGAATCAAACTGCGGCAACTGTTGTGAAAATAGACAGCGAGAGGGTGGGGTCAACAGGAGGGAGACCGTATTGCGCACGTGCGCGGTCACAGGCTTCATTGCTTACCCCGCTAAACCCTGATGGGTCGAATTCATGGCAAGGCGTTGGGCGGTTAAGGTAAATAGAACAGGATACAGACTGGCCAATTTCTCCTTCCAACGCAACGCAGCGCGGAGATTGACTGTTGGTACCCTGCATGCAGCTTAGAAAAGGAGTGATCTGTTCAGTCAAAGCCTGAGGAACAACCCCGCCCGCATCTGCTGATTCAGCCCAATAAAAGGAAACACGAAAATAGGCACAGCACGCGCCACAGGAGACACACGGATTGTTAATTTCGCTCATCGAGGAAAACTGCTGACTCCTTACAGCATCAAACTCAAAATCTACATTGTTCATGCAAGCTACGCAGGGGCCAGTTTTTAAGCAATGACTATTTGTTCACTTTGCGAACAGCACTTAGATGCTCATTTTTGATGTAGATCAATTCCTTCCTTTTTAATGATTTAGATTAGTTTGCGAAAGGTGCAATTTCTTAATAAATCATTTAAAGATGTGATCCCGCTCGGATCAAGACCTACCCAAGAGTAGGTATATTCATGCAGGTTATAAATCCACACAAAGGAAATGGATAATGAAAGCAGCATATTGGGCATTAATCGCAGCGGCAGCTATGCCGACAATTGCCAGTGCACATCAGGCAGGGGATTTTATTTTCCGCGCAGGTACGGCGACAGTACGTCCGACCGGAGGGTCAGATAACGTCCTGGGAATGGGTTCATTTAATATTGATAATAATACCGAGTTGGGCCTGACCTTTGGTTACATGGTGACTGATAACATCGGGGTCGAGTTATTGGGGGCAAGCCCGTTTAAACATAACGTCGGTCTGAACCCTACGGGCAATATTGCTTCGGTAAAACAACTACCGCCATCATTAATGGCGCAATACTATTTTGGTGACCGTCAGGATAAGCTGCGTCCGTACCTGGGTTTGGGTGTTAACTACACCATGTTCTTTGATGAAAAATTCAACCAAACCGGGCGTGATGCCGGGTTAACAGATTTGAGCGTCAAAAACTCCTGGGGCGTAGCGACACAGGCTGGACTGGACTACAATCTGGACGATAACTGGCTGATTAACATGTCAGTTTGGTGGATGGATATCGATACGAAGGTGAAATTTAAGGCGGCCGGTGAGCAACAGAGTATTGATACTCGCATTGACCCGTTCGTGTTTATGTTTGCCGTCGGTTACCGTTTCTGACCATCGACTCATCAAAAACGTAATAAAAAAGAGGCGCTTTTTGCGCCTCTTCGTTTTCTACCGCATCACAAAATAATCCGTGCTATTTCACACGCATATCATTTTCGATGGATTTCACGCCTGCTACGCCACGTGTCACTTCGACCGCACGGTTTGCATCAGACGTTGAGGTTACAAACCCACTCAACTGTACCCGGCCTTTAAAGGTTTCTACGCTGATTTCAGTCGACTTAATGGTTTTGTCAGCCAGCAAAGCAGATTTCACTTTGGTGGTCACAACGGTGTCATCGATATAACCGCCGGTGCCTTCTGATTTCTTCGTTGGCGCACAAGCTGCTACCGCCATGACGACAACAGCTGCCATGCAAAATGCCGACAATGCCTTGAATAACTTCATAAATAACTCTCCATGCCAGGTTGAAACTCACCATCTAATGATTAATAACGCGCATTCCCCGCATGATAACCATAAAAACGGAATGGATCCTGCGGATAGTCTAAGTGTGGTGTATGGATCGAGGATATACAAATGAGAAAGGGTAAAAAAAAAGTTAACTCATCCAAATAAACAACGCCTTATCTGCATGAGCAAATAAGGCGTAGGTCAGAACGTCTGGCGCAATTAGGCGCGAGTGGCGGCTTTCATATCACTGACGAAACGCGAAAGCTGAGCCAGCATTTCAGAAGGCTGTTGCAGATTATTTTCGATGATACGCACGGTGGCAGAGCCAGAGATGGCGCCTGCCGCACCCGCTGCCAGCGTCTCTTTCACCTGTGAAGGTTCTGAAATACCGAAACCCTGTAACGGCGGTGCCGCGTTATATTCACGCAACTTATTGACCAGATGGGTGAGCGGCGTTAAAGCCCGTTTTTCAGTACCGGTTACGCCTGCGCGGGACAACAAATAGGTATATCCACGGCCATGGGATGAAATTTCTCGCAACAGATCATCACTGGCATTTGGCGGGCAGATAAAGATTGGCGCAATGCCGTGACGTATGGCCGCCGCACGGAAAGGCGCAGACTCTTCATAAGGCACGTCGGCGACCAGAACGGAATCCACACCGACTTCGGCGCAGCGCTGGTAAAACGTATCGATGCCGTTATGGAACACCAGATTAGCGTACATCAGCAGGCCAATTGGAATGTCCGGATGTTTTTCGCGAATGCGCGCCAGCATGTTGAAGCACTGCGTTGGCGTCACGCCGGCGGCAAAGGCGCGCAGATTAGCATTCTGAATTGTCGGGCCATCGGCCAGCGGGTCAGAGAACGGAATGCCCAGTTCGAGCGCATCGGCACCGGCTTCAATCAGGGTATCGATAATCGATAAAGAGAGTTCAACGCCCGGATCGCCGAGCGTCACGAAAGGAACGAAGGCGCCTTCTTTTTTGCTTGCAAGACGCGTAAACAGTTGCTGATAACGTTCCATTAAATCTCTCCCCGGGCAGTCAGGATGTCATGTACGGTGAAAATATCTTTGTCGCCGCGGCCAGAAAGGTTCACCACGAGAATTTGTTCTTTCTGCGGGGTTTCCTTGATGAGTTTCAGCGCATAAGCCAGCGCATGTGAAGACTCGAGCGCCGGGATAATCCCTTCGTGACGCGACAACGCTTTAAAGGCTTCCAGTGCTTCGTCATCGGTTATCGACACATATTCTGCGCGGCCAATGCTGTTGAGATAGGCGTGTTGCGGGCCAACCGACGGGAAATCCAGACCGGCTGAGATAGAATATGATTCTTCGATCTGGCCTTCAGAGGTTTGCATCATCGGCGCTTTCATACCGAAATAGATGCCGACGTGGCCGTGTTTCAGCGGTGCGCCGTGTTGTCCGGTTTCGATACCCAGGCCGCCGGGTTCAACGCCAATCAGTTTCACACTGGTGTCATCGATGAAATCGGCAAACATACCGATGGCGTTGGAACCGCCACCCACGCAGGCGATCACTGCATCAGGCAGGCAGCCTTCGCGCTCCTGCATCTGTACTTTGGTTTCTTCGCCGATCATGCGCTGGAATTCACGCACGATGGTCGGATACGGGTGTGGGCCAGCGGCGGTGCCGAGCATATAGTGTGCGGTCTCATAGCTGCCAGACCAGTCACGCAGTGCTTCGTTACACGCGTCTTTCAGCGTGGAAGAGCCACTGTGAACCGGGATCACTTCAGCGCCCATCAGACGCATACGGAACACGTTAGGCGACTGGCGTTCGATATCTTTCGCACCCATATAAATGCGGCATTTCAAACCGAGCAGGGCGCAGGCGAGGGCCGAGGCCACGCCGTGCTGACCGGCACCGGTTTCGGCAATAATTTCAGTTTTCCCCATGCGCTTGGCAAGCAGAGCTTGTCCCAACACCTGGTTGGTCTTGTGCGCGCCGCCGTGCAGTAAATCTTCACGTTTGAGGTACAGTTTGGTTTTGGTACCTGCGGTCAGGTTTTTGCACAGCGTCAGGGCCGTAGGGCGACCGGCATAGTTTTTCAGCAGGTCGATAAATTCAGCCTGAAACTCCGGGTCACGCTGGGCGCTGACAAAGGCTTCTTCCAGCTGTACCAGCGCAGGCATCAGAATTTGCGGAACGTACTGGCCGCCAAATTCGCCGAAATAGGGATTAAGTAAAGTCATGTTATTTCATCCTGTCTGTCAATTTTTGCGGCATCGCGGGCTGAAATCAGTAAGCCCGTAATGTCTGGAATACGGCCGTAATTTTATCGGCATCTTTAATGCCCGGTTCGCGCTCAACGCCGGAGTTGAAATCCAGCCCCACGCAACCGAGTTGAGCGGCATCAACAATGTTGTCAGCCCGCAGCCCACCGGCAAGTAATACGTTGCCAAGATCCTGTCCGGCCAGTTTGCTCCAGTCGAAACGCTGTCCTGTGCCGCCTTTGCCGTTATCGAGTACGTAACGGTCAACCTGACTCAGGTCACGTGCGGGCATCACTTCTTTGACGCTCAGCGCTTTCCAAATCTGGCACTGTTCTGGCAACTGCGAACGCAGGGTGTCGATATAAACCTGATCTTCTTCGCCGTGCAGCTGAACGGCGGCCAGATGCAAAGTCCGGGCGATGTCGGCCACGCGGGCGGGCGTCTCATCGCGGAAAACACCGACATATTTCAGCGCTGCACCGGCCTGAACCTGCCGTGCGGTATCTACGCTGACAAGCCGTGGTGAAGCCTCGACAAAAATCAATCCACCGTAAACTGCTCCGGCCTCATGCGCCACAGCAGCATCCTGCGGGCGTGTAAGGCCGCAGACTTTGTTGTCACCAAGCATCACGCGCCGGACGGCACCGGTCAGGTCGCTTTCTGACATCAGCGCGCTACCGATCAGGAAGCCATTGGCGAAGCGGCTCAGTTCGCGAATTTGCGCATAATTATTGATGCCCGACTCACTGATCACCGTCACACCGTGCGGTACACGCGGAGCCAATTGACGGGTACGGTCTAAGTCGATAGAGAGGTCGCGCAGATCACGATTATTAATACCTACCACTTTGGCTTTTAGCGCAACGGCGCGATCCAGCTCTTCTTCATTACTGGCTTCGGTCAGCACGCCCATATTCAGGCTGTGGGCCACGGCGGCCAGTTGGACATATTGTTCGTCATCCAGCACCGACAGCATCAGCAAAATCGCATCGGCCTGATAAAAACGTGCCAGATGGATCTGATAAGGGTCGATGATGAAGTCTTTGCACAGCACCGGCTGAGTCACAGTGTTGCTCACCAGCGGCAGGAAATCGAAACTGCCCTGGAAGTATTTTTCATCCGTTAATACAGAAATCGCCGAGGCATAATCTTTATAGACGCTGGCGATTTCAACCGGGTCAAAGTTATCGCGGATGGTGCCTTTGGACGGCGAGGCCTTTTTGCATTCAAGAATGAAGACCGTTTTGGTCCCTTTCAGGGCGTCGTAGAAATTGCGCTGGCTGGGTTTGATTTCGTTTTGAAAGCTGGCCAGGGGTTGCTGTTCTTTACGTGCCGCGACCCAAACTGCTTTGTCGCGGACAATTTTGTGGAGCACGGTTTCCTGCTGCATCACTTATCCTCTTGCTGCCAATGCGGTAACACGCTGGAATGCAGCGCCGCTGCGTATTACTTCCAAAGCTTGCTGTGCGTTTTGCTTTAAATTTTCCTGACCGAAAAGGCGCAATAACATCGCCACATTGGCGGCCACTGCGGCTTCATGGGCCGGTTCTCCTTTACCTTGTAATAAGCGTGCCAGAATGTCACGGTTTTCTTCCGGCTCGCCGCCCAGTAACGCTTCGATAGGATAATTGTCCAGACCGAAGTCCTGTGGCGTCAATTCATAGGTCGTGATTTCGCCATTTTTCAGCTCGGCGACCTGAGTGGGTGCGTGGATGGCGACTTCATCCATGCCACCGCCGTGAACCACAGCAGCACGCTCATAACCGAGGGTGCGCAGCGTTTCTGCAATCGGGCGTACCAGTTCCGGGCTATAAACCCCAATCAGCGCCAGCGGCGGACGTGCCGGGTTAATCAGCGGTCCCAGCACGTTGAACAGCGTGCGGGTTTTCAGCGCTTTACGTACCGGCATTGCGTGGCGAAAACCGGTGTGATACTGCGGTGCGAACAGGAAACAGATACCTAAATCATCCAGCGCTACACGGGACTGTTCAGCGGGCATATCCAGCTGAATGCCAAAGGCCGCGAGCAAATCCGATGAACCGGAGCGGCTTGAAACGCTGCGGTTACCGTGCTTGGCCACGCGGACTCCGCAGGCTGCGGCAACAAACGCGCTGGCGGTGGAAATATTGATGCTGTTGGTGCCGTCACCGCCGGTGCCGACGATGTCAGCAAACGCGTAGTCAGGGTGCGGGAAAGGCTCCGCATGGGCCAGCAGCGCTTGCGCGGCACCGGCAATTTCCGCAGGTTGCTCACCGCGCACCTTCATGCTGATTAAGGCCGCCGCTAATTGTGCAGGTTCCAGTTCGCCGTTCACAATGGCGGTGAATAGCTGCTGGCTCTCTTCCTGGGTCATCACCTGAGCGCTGTAAAGGTTTTCGAGGATGCCGGAAATTGTTTGAGTTTTCATCGTCAGCTCCTCGTCTTATGCCAAAGCCCAGGCCAGCGTCTGCTCTAACAGACGTGCGCCCTGAGAGGTTAAAATGGATTCCGGATGGAACTGAAAACCACACACGCGATCTTTATCGTGACGTACGGCCATAACCATATCGCCATAGCGGGCGTTGACCGTCAGCCCTTCAGGGATCTGGCTACCGACCAGCGAGTGATAACGCGCGACCGGTAACGGGTTATTCATTCCGGCAAACATGCCTTCGTCGTCATGCGTAATAGAAGAAGCTTTGCCGTGCAGGATCTCGCCGGCCTGACCGACATATCCGCCGTAGGTTTCAACAATCGCCTGGTGTCCCAGACAGATGCCGATGATAGGCAGCTGGCCGCGCAGACGTTTCAGCAGTTCTGGCATACAGCCCGCTTCTGACGGCGTGCCAGGGCCAGGGGAAAGCATCAGTACCGGTTTTTCCAACTGACTCAGTTTCTCGAGGATCACGTTGGCCGGGATCTGGTTGCGGTAAATCACCACGTTGTGGCCGCTGGAGCGCAGCTGATCCACCAGGTTGTAGGTGAACGAATCCACGTTATCAATCAGTAAAATATCGGCCATCTTAAAATACCTCTTTGGCATTGTGGGCAGTGGCGATGGCACGCAGCACGGCACGGGCTTTATTGCGAGTTTCGTCAGCTTCGGCTTGTGGAACGGAGTCGAGGACTACGCCGCCGCCAGCCTGAACGGTAGCAATACCGTCTTCTACGTAGGCCGAGCGGATAACAATGCAGGTATCGAGATCACCCTGAGCGGTGAAGTAACCCACTGCGCCGCCGTAGCTGCCTCGGCGGCTCTTTTCAGAACCGGCAATCAACTGCATAGCACGCACTTTCGGTGCCCCGGTCAACGTGCCCATGTTCATGACGGCCTGATAGGCGTGTAGCACGTCGAGATCCGCGCGCAATGTCCCGACTACGCGGGAGACCAGGTGCATCACGAAGGAGTAACGGTCAACTTTAGTCAGATCAGCAACATAGCGGCTGCCCGGTTCACAAATACGCGCCAAATCGTTGCGGGCTAAATCGACCAGCATCAGGTGTTCGGCCAGCTCTTTGTGGTCTGTACGCATTTCCAGTTCGATGCGGCTGTCGAGATCGCGGTCCAGCGAGCCGTCAGCGCGGCGGCCACGTGGGCGGGTACCGGCAATCGGGTAGATCTCAATCTGGCGGTTGGTAGCGTCATACTTCAGCGCGCTTTCCGGTGACGCGCCGAACAGGGTGAAATCATTGTCCTGCATGAAGAACATATACGGGCTTGGGTTGTTGTTTTTCAGCGTTTCGTAAGCTGCCAGCGGAGCAGGGCAAGGCAGGGAGAAGCGGCGTGAAGGCACAACCTGGAAAATCTCACCGGCACGGATGCCTTCTTTCATCTGCTCGACCACGGCACCAAACTCTTCGTCGCTTTGATTGACGCTGAGTTTCATGTCCGTCACATCCTGGTGCGGAATGGCGTGCGGTGGAAGTTGCAACTGATGTTGCAGCTGTTCTAGGCGGGCATGCAGGCGCTGTTTTTCTTCACTGTCCGGCGTAAACAGGCTGGCCTGGAGACGGCTGCTGCGGTTCTGGTGATCGAGAACCAGTAAGGTTTCTGACAGATAGAAGCAGAAGTCCGGGCAGCGCTGGTCGGCACGCAGCTGTGGTAAATCTTCAAATCCGGCGACTAAATCGTATGCGAAGAGCCCACCGAGCAGCATAGCTTCGCGCTCTTCCTCCGGCGTTTCTACCAGATCCAGAATACTGCGCAGGGCATCAAAGACGGAGCGCGAACGCAGGCGGGCGTCCTCTTCCTGCATCTGATCAATGGCCGGGAAGGTCAGTTCACGGCCGTTAGGGCGCACATCATTGTGGACATCAGCCGGCAGTGCGGCGTCCATCAGTGGTAGCAGCGATGCTCCGTTGGCGGTCAGCGCCTGGACGGAAACTTTATTGCCCAGCGCGGTAATGCGTAGCGCGCTGTCAATTACCAGCAGGCTTTTCAGATTTTGTTTGCTGGTGATCTCAGCTGATTCAAGCAACAACGTTGCCGGGCGTGCGCCACAAAGCTGGTGGAAGATGGCCGTCGGATCACCACGGTAACTTCCTTGTGCGGTCAGCAGTTCTAATCGAGGTCGTTGAATCGTCATGTTGCTTCCTGAAATTTTTCTACCAAATGGAGGAGAAGACGGCCATAAAAAAGCCCGCATTCAGCGGGCTTCGGGTATCTGCATGTCTGTTAACAGCTATGCGTGATCACACCGCCCGCGAAGGGAAGTTGCGCCACCAGCTGAGTACAGAAATCATTGAAATGTTCATCATCAGATACCTTTCGTCATTGCATAAAGGGTTATCACGTTGTTCCGTGAACTCACGTACTAGTAAACTAGTTCGTGAGGCGTTAGTCAACCCTCTTTTACATCTTTATTGAGGCGTTAGAAGATCATAACCGTCACGAAAGCGGTTTCCGCCCGCGCTATCCGTGCATCGTCAGGGCAGATAGGGATAACCCGAAGGCGCTTAACAGGTTATGATAACCGCCGCTTTCAGCAACAGGTTTAACCACTATTACTTTTATGACTTCAATCGCCACCGACATCCCAGAGCCCAGCACCGCTTTCACAATCTATGATCTGCACAGCCATACCACGGCTTCTGACGGATATTTGTCGCCTGAAGCGTTGGTCGCCCGTGCAGTAGAAATGCGGGTGGGCGTGCTGGCCATCACTGACCATGACACGACGGAAGGGCTGGCCCGCGCGGCGCAGGCCATTGCTGAGCACAATCTTCCTTTACAGCTTATTAGTGGCGTTGAGATCTCCACGTTGTGGGAAAATCACGAAATTCACATTGTCGGCCTGGGCATTGATCCTGAACATCCGGCGATGCAAACCTTACTGGCTTCGCAGACAGCACTGCGTGTCGAACGTGCGCAAGAGATGGGACGCAGGCTGGAGAAAGCTCTGATAACCGGTGCCTGGGAAGGTGCGCTGCGGCTGGCGCAGGGCGGGGCGGTCACCCGCGCGCATTTTGCCCGTTATCTGGTAGAAATCGGTAAGTGCGACAACATCGCGCAGGTCTTCAAAAAGTACCTCGCCAAGGGCAAGACCGGCTACGTGCCGCCGCACTGGTGTACAATCGAACAAGCTGTTGACGCGATTCATCAGTCCGGCGGTCAGGCCGTCGTCGCCCATCCCGGACGTTATGGGCTGTCAACCAAATGGCTAAAACGGCTGCTGGCATTTTTTGCCGAACAGGGCGGGGACGCGATGGAAGTTGCCCAGTGTCAGCAGGCACCGAATGAACGAAGCCAGCTCGCCGCGTTCGCAAGAGACTATAATTTACTGGCATCGCAGGGATCTGACTTTCATCAGCCCTGCTCCTGGATAGAACTGGGGCGCAAATTGTGGCTTCCCGCCGGTGTTGAACCCGTGTGGAAAGCGTGGGCAGAACCCACACGCACCGCCCCTATTACAGAATGAGTTAAGAAGGGAATTATGAGTCAATTTTTCTATATTCACCCCGAGAACCCGCAGCCGCGTCTGATCAATCAGGCTGTGGATATTTTGCGTAAAGGCGCCGTTATCGTGTATCCGACCGATTCCGGTTACGCGCTGGGCTGTCGTCTGGAAGATAAAAGCGCGATGGAGCGCATTTGCCGCATTCGTCAACTGGATGGGAATCATAACTTCACGCTAGTGTGCCGCGATCTCTCTGAGCTTTCGACCTACGCCTATGTGGATAACACCGCATTTCGTCTGATCAAAAACAATACACCGGGCAATTACACCTTCATTCTGAAAGCGACCAAAGAAGTGCCGCGCCGTCTGATGAGTGAGAAACGCAAAACTATCGGTCTGCGTGTGCCGTCGAACCCGATTGCGCTGGCGCTGCTGGACGTACTCGGCGAACCGCTGATGTCCACTACCCTAATGTTGCCGGGTAATGACTTTGCCGAATCTGACCCTGATGAAATTAAAGATAACCTGGGAAAACTGGTGGATTTGATTATCCACGGCGGCACGATCGGTCAGCAGCCGACCACGGTAGTTGATCTCACCGAACCTTCGCCAGAAGTGGTCCGTGAAGGGGCCGGCGACCCGACACCGTTCCTGTAGTGGTATATAAATCAGCCCGCAGAGAGATACAAAAACATTGAAATTGTGTATAATGGCGGGCTGACTTTTTATAAGTCAGTGTTTTGATAAGCAATGCTATATTTGCGACGTGAAGTACTCCCTGTACCACACAGGAATTCCGCAACAGCCACTGACTTATTCATTATGTACTGAACTGATACTAATTCTGGCGGGCAGACGATAGGTTACATCGTGCTGCCGGCTCTCCCCGACGCCTGTGAAGGCGACAAATGAGGCTGCTCAATGAGCGAGAAGTTTAATTCCCAGAAGCATACAAGCGACAGATCCAAACCGGGCCGTTCGGCCACTGATAAACCTAAAAGCGGCAGAAATTCAGGCGCAGCCAAAGGCCGTCCTGAGCCAACGCGTGCTGAAAAGCGCGGCGAAAAGCCCCAAACGGATAAAGCGCGTTCTGATAAGTCACGTAATGACAAATCACGCCCTGATAAAGCCCGTCCGGATGCTGCACGCAGTGATTCCCGCATCGAAAAACCACGCACTGGTAAAGCTCGCCCTGAAGGCGGCCGCCCGGATCGTAACGATAAAGCGCGTCCTGACAGCGCCCGTAGCGACAAGCCGCGTTTTGAGAAATCCCGTGGCGCTAAGCCAAAGGCAGCGCCAGCGGTATTGAACAACGAAGTCGATGCGCCAGAAGACGACGAACCAAAATACGAAAAGCCAAAAAATGCTCTCGACAGCACTGAAGGCCAAAGCGAAAAATTGCAGAAAATCCTGGCTCGCGCCGGTCACGGTTCACGCCGTGAAGTCGAAGCGATGTTGCAAGCTGGCCGTATCAGCGTTGACGGTAAAATTGCCGCACTCGGTGACCGCGTAGAAATGGTTGCCGGAACGAAAATTCGCCTCGACGGCCACGTTCTGTCGATCATCGAATCTCAGGACACCGTCTGCCGCGTGCTGGCGTACTACAAGCCGGAAGGCGAGTTGTGTACCCGCAGTGATCCAGAAGGTCGCCCGACTGTATTCGACCGTCTGCCAAAAATGCGTGGTTCACGCTGGGTCGCGGTGGGGCGTCTTGACGTTAACACTTCAGGCCTGCTGCTGTTTACCACTGATGGTGAACTGGCGAACCGCCTGATGCACCCAAGCCGTGAAGTTGAGCGTGAATATGCCGTACGCGTATTCGGCCAGATTGACGACGAGAAAATCAAACAGCTTAGCCGTGGTGTGCAGCTGGAGGACGGTCCTGCGGCCTTCCGCAGCATCAAATACCAGGGCGGCGAAGGCCTGAACCAGTGGTACAACGTCACGCTGACCGAAGGCCGTAACCGCGAAGTTCGCCGGTTGTGGGAAGCCGTTGGTGTGCAGGTTAGCCGTCTGATCCGCGTTCGTTACGGTGATTTGACGCTGCCTAAAGGCTTGCCACGTGGTGGTTATAGAGAGCTGGACCTGCCTGAAACGAACTACCTGCGTACGCTGGTGGAGATGCAAGAAGAGACCGTCAGCAAACTGCCGGTTGAACGTGACCGTCGTCGCGTGAAGGCCAACCAGATCCGCCGTGCGGTGAAGCGTCACACGCAGGTTGCTCCGGCGCGCCGTAGTGGTACGCCGTCCAAGCGCAACGGATAACCCGACCAGCAACGTGCTGATCTGATGAACCGCGGTCTGTGACTGCGGTTTTTTTTTGCCTTGATTTGTTTGTATAGCGGCCAAGAAAATAATGCGGATGGAAACGACATGAGATTATATCTGGTTCGACATGGTCAGACCGAGGCCAATGTCGATGGCGTATTTTGCGGCAGCAGTGACGTGGCGCTGAACTCACTCGGCGTGAGCCAGACGCAGCATGTAGCACAACAGCTGATATCCGTACCGCTCGACGCCATCATTCACACCGATCTCGCCCGCAGCCGCATGACGGCAGAAGCCATTGCGAAAGGGCGCGATACCACGTTGCAGGTTCAGCCATTGTTGCGGGAGATGTGTTTTGGCGAGTGGGAGTTACGCCACCATCGCGATCTGCTGGCCGCTGGTGCGCCGGGCTATGATTTATGGTGTCAGGACTGGCAGGCGGCGCAGGTGCCGCAGGGAGAGTCGTTCGTGGCATTCACCCAGCGCATACGCCAAGCCATGCGTCAGCTTTATCTGATGCCACCGGAGAGCCGTCTGGCGATCGTCGCTCATGAGGGCTCGCTAAGTCTGATGCTGGCGATGATGCTCAAACTGGCACCTGCCGACATGTGGCGTTTTCCGTTTAAGCAGGGTTGCGTCAGTGAGATTGAACTCACTAACGGCTCCTGTGTCATTCAGCGCCTCAACGACAGCGGCATACTTTGAGTTAACTGATTGTTAACTGGGCACGCGGGCAGGGCATTGAGGTTACCAGTCGATGCCTTGCTGTGCCATGATCCCTGCGTCAAAGGCGTGTTTTACCGGGCGCAGTTCGCTTACCGTATCGGCCAGTTCGAGCAGATCACGGTGGCAACCGCGGCCGGTAATAATGACGGTCTGATGGGCAGGGCGCGCGTTGAGTGCGTCCACGACCTCCTGCAGATCCAGATAGCCAAAACTGACCATATAGGTCAGCTCATCGAGAACGACCAGATCGAGTGAGGCATCGGCCAGCATACGTTTCCCATGCTGCCAGACGCCCTGACAGGCCGTTGTATCGGTCTCTTTGTTCTGCGTCTCCCAGGTAAAACCGGTCGCCATCACCTGAAACTCCACACCGTGTGGCTCAAGCAAGTTTTTCTCACCGTTCGGCCATTCGCCTTTGATGAACTGGATAACGCCTGCCCGCTGACCGTGACCGACGGCACGGGTTACGGTTCCAAAGGCCGCCGTGGTCTTGCCTTTACCGTTACCGGTGAAAACGATCAGGATCCCGCGTCGTTCCTGCGCCGCTTCAATCCGCGCATCTACCTGCTCTTTGAGCCGTTGCTGACGTTGTTTATGGCGGTCATTACTGCTGTTTTCTTCGGTCATTATATGGCCTTATTCCGCAGGGCCGGCTTTGCGGCCAGGCTGGGCATCAAAACTAGTGCCGGTTTTACGACGGCTGTCATCGCCCATTAAATAAAGGTACAACGGCATAATATCTGCCGGCGTTTTGAGTTTATCGCTGTTTTCATCAGGAAATGCAGATGCGCGCATATTTGTGCGTGTTCCACCCGGATTGATGCAGTTGACGCGTAAGTTTGTATGTTTGTACTCCTCGGCCAGCACCTGCATCATGCCTTCAGTCGCGAATTTTGATACGGCGTATGCGCCCCAGCCGCTACGGCCTTCACGACCGACGCTTGAGGTGGTAAACACCAGCGAAGAGCTTGGAGATTGCAGCAATAATGCCAGTAGCGCCTGCGTCAGCATGAAGGTCGCATTGACGTTTACCTGCATCACGTTGTTCCAGTCCTCAAGCTTGATTTCCGCCATCGGGGTTATCTCGCTGAGCAGACCGGCGTTATGCAACACGCCGTCCAGATGTGGAACCCACTGCGCAATTTGTTCTGCCACACGCTGGCAATCCTGTTGGCTGGCGGTGAGTAAATCCAGGCTATAAATCTGTGCCGGATGGAAGCCACGCTGGGCAATCTCTTCCTGAACTTTCGCCAGTTTACTTTCAGTGCGGCCCAATAAAATAAGTTGCGCGCCAAAACGCGCATACGTCAGCGCAGCTTCACGGCCAATACCGTCACCGGCACCGGTAACCAGAATAATGCGGCGATTGAGAAGGTCGGATTTTGGATGATAGTGCACGGGATTTCCTCTTACTTGATTCAGAACGTGGCGCCAAGTTGCGTCACACGTTGGGACAAAACGCCTGCGGGAACAATAGGGTCTGTAACAGGCTCTACCGCAAAGGGCGCTTTGGTTAAGAATTCGTCATCACGCGGATGAATACTGGGTTATATGCCTGAATTAACACTCTGTTTCAACGATTAACCCGAAGATTACGGATTCTTTTGTAACAAAAATGGAACATCGCTGCATCCCTTTTTGCCTGATGTCAGGGGACTGGGAATGAATGGCAGCACGAATCTTGTTGTGATGGACACATTCCAACAAGACGTCCTGATGCCGATTGTCTAGAATAAGCAGCATCTTATTACCACAGTGTAAAAGGCGGGTTGTGTGGAATTATTATCTCTTTATGGTCTGTTTCTGGCCAAGGTTGTCACCGTGGTTATCGCCATCGGGGCGTTAGTGATTCTGGTTGTGGGGCTCAGACAGCGTAAATCGCAGGGCAAAGGTGAACTGCATCTGGTGGATCTGGGTGAGCAGTACCGCGACATGCAGCGCGAAATGCGCACCGCGCGTCTTAATCCAAGCGAACAAAAACTGAGTAACAAAGCCTTTAAAAAGCAGGAAAAAGCCGACGCGAAACAAAAAAAAACGCAGGCCAAAACAGGCGTCGCCAAAAGCAAGCCCTGCCTGTATGTGCTGGATTTCAAAGGCAGTATGGATGCCCATGAAGTCACGTCGCTGCGCGAAGAGATCTCCGCCGTGTTGGCAGTTGCCACCGCTGAAGATGAAGTGTTGTTGCGTCTGGAAAGCCCGGGCGGCGTGGTGCACGGTTACGGTCTGGCATCCTCGCAGTTGGCGCGTTTGCGTCAGGGTGGGATCCGTTTGACCGTCGCTGTTGACAAAGTGGCTGCCAGCGGCGGTTACATGATGGCCTGCGTCGCTGATCGGATTGTTGCGGCACCGTTCGCCATCATTGGCTCCATCGGCGTTGTGGCGCAGATCCCTAACTTCAGTCGTTTACTGAAAAAGAACAACATTGATGTTGAACTGCATACTGCGGGTGAATTCAAGCGCACCCTGACGTTATTCGGTGAAAATACCGACGAGGGCCGCGAAAAATTCCGTGAAGATCTCAACGAAACCCACGTGCTGTTTAAAGAGTTTGTTCATCAGCACCGGCCTTCGCTGGATATCGATAGTGTCGCTACCGGTGAGCACTGGTTTGGTACTCAGGCGCGAGAAAAAGGGTTGATTGACGCCATTGGCACCAGCGATGACCTTTTGATCGCCGAGATGAAAAACCACGAAGTGATTGCAGTGCGATATAGCCGTCGTAAACGCATGGTGGACCGGTTTACCGGCAGCGCGGCACAAAGCGTCGATCGCCTGTTCCTGCGCTGGCTACAACGCAGTGAGAAACCGTTGCTCTGAACCGATGCAATAGATGTTATAAATGAAAAAAGGGCCGAAAAGGCCCTTTTTATTGCCTGCGAATCGGCGGTAAGACGACGTTTATTCGCCTGGGAAACCCGTGCGGGAAACGTTAATCTTCCAGATGGTATTTTTCTGAAAAGAGATGCGCCAGATGTTTGAACATATTAAAGACAGCCGTTGTTTTTAACGTCGGTAATCCATTGTCATCGAGAAAGAATTCTCCGCCAAAAACCAGCACATTCCCTTTCTGTTCAACACGGGTCGCGACCATGCCGTGCAGATAATCACCATGCTCACGAATGACTTTATTCGCTTCGATCAGTAAAGCTTCACGACTCATTGCCGATGTATTTTCGTGCATGTTATTTACTCCCCACTATAATTGCTGGCGATATTGTAATCCTGCCGTGGATAAAACCGCAAATCCCCTACGGTTAAACAAAATCTTTATTGCGTATATTTTGACCACATTGGCGAAAAGTACATTTACGTGCTAATTAAGTTGCGTAGCGATTTTTATCAGGTAGAGTGTGGGATTTTGTGGCTTCGGGTGGAATGTTTTGTTTACGCTTGGTCACTTTTTGTTATCCTGAAATGAATTACTGCGTGTGAGCTTTCCCGCTAAACTCCCGCAAAATCAGTTGATTGTGCCTCTGAGAGTCAGTTTTAGCGTCGATTTAAAAAAAAGTGTTGACCTCCTGACTCACTGCCGCAATATAAAAAAAGACGTTACATTGTGCCGCGGCATAACAAGTTAAAATCTTCTTCAGCAGAAGAATAAATTAGGTAAAAGGTAATTATGGGCAAAGCTCTCGTAATAGTTGAGTCCCCGGCAAAAGCCAAAACGATTAATAAGTATTTAGGAAATGACTACGTGGTTAAGTCCAGCGTCGGTCATATCCGCGATTTGCCTACCAGTGGTTCCGCCAGCAAAAAAGCCGCCAGCTCACCTGAAGAAAAAACAAAGAAAAAAGTAAAAAAGGATGAGAAAACGGCGCTGGTTAACCGTATGGGTGTTGACCCATATCACGGTTGGGAAGCGCAATACGAAATACTTCCGGGTAAAGAGAAAGTCGTCGCTGAGTTAAAAGCCTTAGCCGAAAAAGCCGACCACATCTATCTCGCAACCGACCTTGACCGCGAAGGAGAGGCTATAGCCTGGCATTTGCGGGAAGTGATTGGTGGCGATGAAAAACGCTTCAGCCGCGTGGTGTTTAACGAAATCACCAAGAACGCGATTCAGAACGCATTCAAACAGCCTGGCGAACTGAACATTGATCGAGTGAATGCTCAGCAGGCGCGTCGCTTTATGGACCGCGTGGTGGGTTACATGGTTTCTCCGCTGTTGTGGAAGAAAATTGCCCGCGGCCTGTCCGCTGGTCGTGTTCAGTCCGTGGCAGTGCGTCTGGTGGTTGAGCGCGAAAAAGAAATTAAAGCGTTTGTGCCGGAAGAGTACTGGGAATTGCATGCTGATTTGATGGCGCACAAAGATACCGCGCTGCAAATGGAAGTGACGCACCACCTCGAAAAACCGTTTAAACCGGTTAATAAAGAACAAACCCATGCTGCCGTGTCGTTGCTTGAAAAAGCGCGTTACACCGTGGTGGATCGCGAAGATAAGCCGACCAGCAGCAAGCCGGGTGCACCTTTTATTACGTCCACATTGCAACAGGCAGCCAGTACGCGTCTGAGCTTTGGCGTGAAGAAAACCATGATGATGGCACAGCGTCTGTACGAAGCGGGTCACATCACCTACATGCGTACCGACTCCACTAACCTGAGTCAGGACGCGGTAGAAATGGTTCGCGGTTACATCGGTGAGAACTTCGGCGACAAGTACCTGCCGAAAGCGCCTTTGCAATACAGCAACAAAGAGAACTCTCAGGAAGCGCACGAAGCGATTCGTCCTTCTGACGTGGCCGTGGTTTCTGAACAACTGAAAGATATGGAAGCCGACGCGCAGCGTTTGTACCAGCTGATTTGGCGTCAGTTCGTTGCCTGTCAGATGACACCTGCACAGTACGATTCCACCACGCTGACCGTGAAAGCCGCAGATTACTCGCTGCGCGCCAAAGGCCGTACGTTACGCTTCGACGGTTGGACCAAGGTCATGCCAGCGCTGCGTAAAGGCGATGAAGATCGCGTGCTGCCGGTGATTGAAGTCGGTACCGATCTGAAGCTGCAACAGCTGCTTCCTACTCAGCACTTCACCAAGCCGCCTGCGCGTTTTAGCGAAGCGTCACTGGTTAAAGAGCTGGAAAAACGCGGCATTGGTCGTCCATCCACGTATGCGTCGATCATTTCGACCATTCAGGACCGTGGCTATGTTCACGTTGAAAACCGTCGTTTCTACGCCGAGAAGATGGGCGAGATCGTCACCGACCGTCTGGAAGACAATTTCCGCGAACTGATGAACTACGATTTTACCGCGCGTATGGAAGATGGCCTCGATCAGGTCGCTAACAACAAGGCGGAGTGGAAAGCCGTGCTGGATGAATTCTTCACCGAATTCAGCAAGCAGCTGGAAACGGCCGAGAAGGATCCTGAAGAGGGCGGTATGCGCCCAAATCAAATGGTTCTGACCAGCATTGAGTGCCCGACGTGTAGCCGCCCAATGGGTATCCGCACAGCCAGTACCGGCGTGTTTCTCGGTTGTTCCGGTTATGCTTTACCGCCAAAAGAGCGCTGTAAAACCACCATCAACCTGATTGCTGATGCCGAAGTGCTCAACATTCTGGAAGGTGATGAAGCAGAAGCTAACGCGCTGCGTGCCAAACGCCGCTGTGGCAAATGTGGCACCGCGATGGACAGCTATCTGATCGACAATCAGCGTAAATTGCACGTCTGCGGTAATAACCCGGAGTGCGATGGCTACGAAATCGAGCAGGGCGAATTCCGTATCAAAGGCTATGACGGCCCGATCGTTGAGTGCGAAAAATGTGGTTCTGAAATGCACCTGAAAATGGGCCGTTTCGGTAAGTACATGGGTTGTACCAACGACGAGTGTAAGAACACCCGTAAAATATTACGCAACGGCGATGTCGCGCCACCGAAAGAAGATCCGGTGCCGTTACCTGAATTGCCGTGCGAAAAATCAGATGCGTACTTCGTATTGCGTGATGGCGCAGCAGGCGTCTTCCTGGCAGCCAATACTTTCCCTAAATCGCGCGAAACCCGTGCACCCTTAGTGGAAGAACTGGCCCGCTTTAAAGACCGCCTGCCGGAAAAACTCAGCTATCTGGCCGATGCACCGCCAGCCGATCCCGAAGGCAACAAGTCGATGGTCCGCTTCAGTCGTAAGACTAAGCAGCAATACGTCTCTTCTGAGAAAGACGGCAAAGCCACCGGCTGGTCAGCGTTCTACGTTGATGGCAAATGGGTCGAAGGCAAAAAGTAACCAGGCTGTTCTAAGCAGACTGTAAGCCTCTAAAAAACCAGCTCATCGGGCTGGTTTTTTTATTGCGATAAGATCTATTATCGCTGCGCTATAAGCATTTTTATGCTTAAGCTTCTTTTATTATCTATTCACCTCGTCGGTTGATAGCCAACTGACTATACAACGTGTCAATACTTGATATAATTGTTATATAAAATCTCTTTTTATGCTTAAAAATTATTACAGAACGATCTGTAAGGCATGCTGGGCAGGGGTGTTATTTCGCATAAAGGAGAAAAAAGACAATCTATTTCCAGACCTTTCAGCCGCTTGGCGAACAGGGATGGCTGACAGGGTTTGAAACTAGGATGGTATGAGATATGAAATTGCAGCAACTGCGCTACATCGTAGAGGTTGTTAATCACAATCTGAACGTCTCCTCGACGGCAGAAGGCCTGTATACCTCGCAACCGGGTATCAGTAAGCAAGTGCGGATGCTGGAAGACGAGCTGGGCATCCAGATTTTTGCGCGCAGCGGCAAGCATCTAACTCAGGTAACTCCCGCCGGGCTGGAAATCATCCGCATTGCCCGCGAAGTGCTATCGAAAGTGGACGCCATTAAAGCGGTTGCTGGTGAACATACCTACCCGGACAAGGGTTCGCTTTATGTTGCGACCACTCACACGCAGGCGCGATATGCGCTGCCAAACGTCATCAAAGGCTTCATAGAGCGTTATCCGCGTGTTTCCCTGCACATGCATCAGGGATCGCCCACGCAAATCGCTGAGGCGGTTTCCAAGGGGAATGCCGACTTCGCTATCGCAACCGAAGCGCTGCACCTCTATGACGATCTCATCATGCTGCCGTGTTATCACTGGAACCGCGCCGTTGTGGTCCAGCCCGATCACCCGCTGGCGGGTAAAGATAAAGTTACCATTGAAGAACTGGCTGCTTACCCGATTGTTACCTACACCTTCGGTTTCACCGGCCGTTCTGAGCTTGATACCGCCTTCAACCGTGCCGGATTGACCCCGCGCATCGTGTTTACCGCGACCGATGCCGACGTGATCAAAACTTACGTCAGACTCGGATTGGGTGTCGGTGTGATAGCCAGTATGGCGGTTGATCCGGTGCAGGATCCTGACCTGGTGACGGTAGATGCGCGTGATATCTTCACGTACAGCACCACCAAGATTGGGTTCCGTCGCAGCACGTTCCTGAGAAGTTACATGTACGACTTCATTCAGCGTTTTGCGCCGCACCTGACGCGCGACGTAGTGGATACCGCCGTCGCACTGCGGTCAAATGAAGATATCGAAGCCATGTTCAAGGACATCAAACTCCCGGTGAAGTAAGAAACCTGAACCGCGAAACAGTGAAATCCCGATCGGCCTTAATGGCGGTCGGGATTTTTTTTGCCGTGGAGTTTAGGCTTTCTCAATGAAGGTTCAACCCGATGAACACTTCGTGTTGTTATCAAAATGTTACTCATATTTTGTGTTATGTTTATATAAACACAATAAAGCCAATGTTATTTACCTTAAATCATTTAAGTTGCATTAAGGCAGCCAACGCAAAGGCAGCTTGAAGGATGACAGGTAAAAAAGGAGAAGCTATGTCGTCCGATCTTCGAAAGAATAGTCAGGATAAGCTGGCAGCCCTCGATAAGGAATATCACTACTACAGCCTGCCCAAAGCGGCACAAACACTGGGTGACATTCAACGCCTGCCAAAATCCCTCAAAGTCCTGCTCGAAAACTTACTGCGAAATATTGATGGTGACACTGTCACTGAAGATGACCTGCGTGCGCTGGTAGAGTGGCAGAAAACCGGCCATGCCGACCGCGAAATCGCCTACCGTCCCGCCCGCGTGCTGATGCAGGATTTCACCGGTGTTCCGGCCGTGGTTGACCTCGCTGCTATGCGCCAGGCGGTGAAGCGTCTGGGCGGTAACGTCGAGCAGGTTAACCCGCTGACCCCCGTCGATTTGGTCATTGACCATTCAGTCACCGTGGATGAATACGGTGATGATCAGGCTTTTGACGAGAACGTCCGCTTGGAAATGGAGCGCAACCATGAGCGTTATATTTTCCTGCGCTGGGGGCAAAAAGCCTTTAACCGGTTCCGCGTGGTACCGCCGGGCACCGGGATCTGCCACCAGGTTAACCTCGAGTATCTGGGACAGACGGTATGGCATGAAGAGATCGACGGCAAAACAGTCGCCTATCCTGACACCTTAGTCGGTACCGATTCGCATACCACGATGATCAACGGGCTGGGTATTTTGGGCTGGGGCGTGGGCGGTATCGAAGCTGAAGCGGCGATGCTCGGCCAGCCGGTATCAATGCTGATCCCCGACGTCGTGGGCTTTAAACTGACCGGCAAACTCAGCGAAGGTATTACGGCAACGGACCTCGTGTTGACCGTCACCCAGATGCTGCGTAAACACGGCGTTGTGGGAAAATTCGTCGAGTTTTATGGTGATGGACTGGCGGATTTGCCACTGGCAGACCGTGCGACCATCGCCAATATGTCACCCGAGTTTGGGGCCACCTGCGGTTTCTTCCCGGTTGATGAAGTGACCTTAAGTTATATGAAGCTCAGCGGGCGTAGCGATGAGCAAATTGCGCTGGTGGAGGCTTACAGCCGGGCGCAGGGCTTGTGGCGTCATGAGGGCGACGAACCGGTCTTTACCAGTTCGCTTGAACTGAATATGGCGCTGGTGGAATCCAGCCTGGCCGGGCCAAAACGCCCGCAGGACCGTGTTGCGCTGCCAAACGTCCCCAAAGCCTTTAACGCCGCTACCGAACTGGAAATTGGCAACGCGAAAGGCAAACAAACGCAATCAGAAAGTTTCACGCTTGATGGTCAGCACCTCCAACTGACGACCGGCGCGGTGGTGATCGCGGCGATCACCTCCTGTACTAACACGTCTAACCCGAGTGTGCTGATGGCGGCGGGTCTGCTGGCCAAAAATGCCGCTGAAAAAGGGCTGACCAGTAAGCCTTGGGTGAAAACCTCGCTGGCGCCGGGCTCTAAAGTGGTGACTGAGTATCTCAACGCGGCTGGATTGATGCCCTATCTGGAAAAATTGGGCTTTAATCTGGTCGGTTACGGTTGTACAACCTGTATCGGTAACTCTGGCCCGCTGGCGGACCCTATCGAAGCGGCGATTAAAGAAGGTGATCTGACCGTCGGTGCGGTGCTTTCGGGTAACCGTAACTTTGAAGGACGCATTCATCCGTTGATCAAAACCAACTGGCTGGCTTCACCGCCGCTGGTGGTGGCCTATGCGCTGGCCGGTAACATGAAAGTGGACCTCACCCACGACCCGCTCGGCGAAGACAAGAACGGCAATCCGGTATATTTGAAAGATATCTGGCCGACCTCGAACGAGATTGCCAAAGCGGTTGAACAGGTCAAAACCGATATGTTCCATCGGGAATATGCCGAAGTGTTCAACGGTGATGCCAATTGGCAGGCCATCAAGGTTGACGGCACGCCGACGTACACCTGGCAGGAGGACTCCACCTACATCCGCCATCCGCCGTTCTTCAGCGACATGAAAGCGGAACCTGATGTCGTTGAGGATATTCGCGATGCGCGCATTCTGGCAATATTGGCGGACTCCGTGACCACCGACCATATCTCTCCGGCAGGGAATATTAAAGCCGACAGCCCAGCCGGTCGTTATCTGACGCAGCATGGCGTCGAGCCGAAATCCTTTAACTCTTACGGTTCACGCCGGGGCAACCACGAAGTGATGATGCGCGGCACCTTTGCCAACATTCGTATTCGTAATGAAATGGTGCCAGGCGTGGAAGGGGGCTTTACCCGCCATATTCCGTCTCAGGATCAGTTGGCCATCTACGATGCCGCGATGCGCTATCAGCACGAGAGCGTGCCGACAGCGGTGATTGCCGGTAAAGAGTACGGCTCCGGTTCGAGCCGCGACTGGGCGGCGAAAGGGCCGCGTCTGCTGGGCGTGCGGGTGGTGATTGCTGAATCGTTCGAGCGTATTCACCGTTCGAACCTGATCGGGATGGGGATCCTGCCGCTGGAGTTCCCACAGGGCGTGACGCGTAAAACGCTGAAGCTGACTGGTGATGAAACCATTAGCGTGAGTGGTATGCAGACGTTGAAACCGGGCCAGACGGTGCCGGTGCAAATTACCTTTGCCGACGGCCACACTGAAATCGTCAACGCTCATTGCCGTATCGATACGGGCAATGAGCTGACGTATTTCGAAAACGGCGGCATTCTGCACTATGTGATTCGCAAGATGCTGTAATACGCAAAATGCTGTGATTCGTAAATGGGTTAACCGATAAACTGAAGACACAAAAAAGGCACCTTAAACGGTGCCTTTCGTCTTTATTGGGAAGGTTACTGGTCGAGCATATGGCCCATTTTGGCGGCTTTGGTCGCCAGATAGCGCTCATTTTTCGGATTCTTGCCGACGATCAGCGGAACGCGCTCGACGATGTTGATCCCGGCTTCAGTGAGGATCTCGACCTTCTTCGGGTTATTGGTCAGTAACCGTACCGCTGGCACGCCCAGCAGCTTAAACATATCGGCACACAGGGTGAAATCGCGCTCATCGGCGGCGAAACCCAACTGGTGGTTGGCTTCTACCGTGTCATACCCTTTGTCCTGCAACGCATAGGCGCGGATTTTATTCAGCAAACCGATATTACGGCCTTCCTGGCGGTGATACATCAGGATCCCACGGCCCTCTTCGGCGATATGATTGAGTGCGGCTTCAAGCTGGAAGCCACAGTCGCAACGCAGGCTGAATAACGCATCACCTGTCAGGCACTCGGAATGCACACGCGCAAGGACCGGCGTTTCGCCGGTGATATCACCGAAAACTAAAGCCAGATGATCGTGACCTGTTGCCAGTTCTTCAAAACCCACCATCAGGAAATCACCCCATGGCGTAGGCAGTTTTGCTTCTGCCACTCGTTTCAGCTGCATTTTATGCTCCAAATACTCTTCATCTGTGTTTATTAACGTTCAGTATTTTATTCGTTGTTGCGCATCCTACGTCCAGATGCCCGTATTGACCAGCAGAAATCCCGAAGTGATGAGAGTTTGCAACAGGCTGATGAATATTCTGCCACAAATTGACAGAGCGCTTAGCGGGAATATTTGAACAATTACGTCATAACTTATGAATTATAACATCGGTATAAATAAGAGCGGGTTGTGGGATGTTATGCGTTAACAAGGTTGCTACACTTCGACTCTTTGGCTGCATAAGGATGGCTATGTATCACATTGTCAGGCGTGTCATATTAGGCACCGTAATTCTGCTGGTTATGCCCGCGATCGTATGGACCAGCGGCTGGCTGTGGACTCCCGGACTGAACCCGTCGATTCTGCGCCCGTTGTTTTGGGTCACCGAAACGGTCAGCAAACCTTGGGGAATTCTTACAACGATCATTCTGTGCGCCTGGTTTTTGTGCTGCCTGAGGTTTCGCCTCAAAGCGGCGGCTGTGCTGGTGGTCATTCTGGGAGCCTCGATAGTGGTGGGCCAATACGTGAAAGATTTCATCAAAGGGGAAGTCAAAGAGCCGCGACCTTATGTGGCCTGGCTGGGGACATCCCATGAAATGGACGTTGTTCAGTTCTACGCGATGAAAGGCAAAGAGCGGGGCAAAGAGGTGAAAGCGCTGTTGGGCGATGACGCCGACCTGCCGCCTTGGCTAAAGAAGAGCTGGCAGAACGATACCGGTTACGCATTCCCATCAGGGCATACGATGTTTGCTGCCACCTGGGCATTGCTGGCGCTGGGCATCCTGTGGCCACGTCGCCATGTGAAAACGGTCATTTTCATGATGAGCTGGGCGGTGATCGTGATGGGCAGTCGTTTGATGCTCGGTATGCACTGGCCGCGTGATTTAATGGCATCAGTGGGGATTAGCGCCATACTGGTGATCATCGCCTGCTGGCTGACCGAACGCTTTATTGGCCCGCTGACACCCCCGCCGGCTGAAAAACGGGAAATTGCTCAGCGTGAGGCACCAGAGAACAAGTAGTTGTGCAGGCGTCGGGCTGACGGGATACCCTTTTAAATGCAGGCTATCGTCCCCATATCTTCTATACACGGCAGCTTTCAGACTGGCTTCGTGGCGTAATAGCCCGAACTTTCTGTGAAGTGTGTTTTTCCGTGCTGAGCATTTCCATGCTTTGTGTGGAAATGCTAACTTATTAGGTCAGGACGTGAGTTTTTGGCATAATTCATCCGGTACACCCGGCATTACAGGAATGAATGTGAAATATTTGCTAATTTTTTTGCTCGTGCTGGTCGTTGTGGTCATCTCAATTACCCTCGGCGCCCATAACGATCAGGTAGTTACCTTCAATTATTTGCTGGCGCAGGGCGACTATCGTGTTTCCACGCTGCTTGCTGTGCTGTTCGCCACCGGCTTTGTGCTGGGTTGGGTCATTTGTGGTTTGTTCTATTTGCGCGTCCGCCTCTCGCTTGGACGTGCTCAGCGTAAAATTAAGCGCCTGGAACAACAAATCGCACCCGTACCGATGGTGGTTACTCCCGTTGCGCCTTCCGCTGTCAGCAAGGAATAATCTTTTATGTTAGAGCTGCTGTTTCTGTTGTTGCCCGTTGCGGCCGCCTATGGCTGGTACATGGGGCGCAGAAGTTCTCAGCAGGATAAACAGGAAAACGCTAACCGCCTGTCGCGTGAATACGTGGCGGGCGTTAACTTTTTGCTGTCCAACCAGCAGGATAAAGCCGTCGATCTGTTCCTCGAAATGCTTAAAGAGGACAGCAGTACCGTCGAGGCTCACCTGACGCTGGGCAATCTGTTCCGTTCCCGTGGTGAAGTTGATCGTGCTATCCGCATCCATCAGTCACTGATGGAAAGCGCCTCGTTGACTTTTGAACAGCGTTTGTTGGCCGTTCAGCAACTGGGGCGCGACTATATGGCCGCCGGGTTGTATGACCGTGCCGAAGATATGTTTAATCAATTGGTGAAAGAGCAGGATTATCAGCTTTTCGCCCTCGAGCAGCTGCTCGTTATTCATCAGGCGACCAGCGACTGGCAGAATGCCATTGATGTCGCAGAACGTCTGGTGAAGTTGGGTAAAGACAACCGTCGTAAAGAGATCGCCCATTTTTGGTGCGAACTGGCATTGCAGGCGATGGCCTCGGACGATTTAGATAAAGCCACCGGCCTGCTGAAAAAAGCCGCCTCGGCCGACAAACTTTGCGCCCGTGTTTCAATTATGCAGGGCCGTATCCTGATGGCGCAGGGCGAATATGGCAAAGCTGCCGACGCGCTTAAACGCGTGCTTGAGCAGGACAAAGAAGTGGTCAGCGAAACCCTGCCGATGCTGCAAGAGTGCTACCAGCACCTCGGTGAGCCGCAGGCATGGAGTGAGTTCCTCAAACGCTGTGTGGATGAAAATACCGGCGCCAGCGCTGAGTTGATGCTAGCTGAAGTCATTCAGGTGGATGAAGGGCGCGAAGTGGCGCAGGTTTACATGAACCGTCAACTACAGCGCCATCCGACCATGCGCGTGTTCCATCACCTGATGGACTACCATCTGGCTGATGCCGAAGAAGGGCGTGCGAAAGAAAGTCTGATGCTGTTGCGTGACATGGTCGGTGAACAGATCCGCACCAAGCCACGTTACCGTTGCCATAAATGCGGCTTTACCGCGCATTCCCTCTATTGGCACTGCCCGTCCTGTCGTGCGTGGGCGACGGTCAAGCCTATTCGCGGCCTCGACGGCCAGTAAAATCCTCGTCGTCCTTTGAATTGTCCCTGCGTTAGCTGTCGTTACTATTCGGCCCGTCCCTGGGCCTCACCCCTTCGGGGCCGCTGCATGCAGCGTTCAAATCTGCTCCCGGCAGATTTGTCACCCCAGTCACTGACTTTAGTCAGCTCCTGGGGATTCTCGCAGTTGCCGCCTTGATACAAACCGAATGATTTTTGAGGATATTTTGGCAATAAAAAACCGAGAAAGCGGAAACTACTTCTTTTTGCTGATGGTCTTTCGCACAGAAAGCAGCAGGGTCCGCAGTTTCTTAATCTCTTTCTGCGTCAGAGCGCCTTCGATGGCTTCGCTGGTGTGCTGGTTATCCACATCGTGCTCAGTGGCTTTGGCGTTTTTTTTGCCCTTATGGTTATAACTTTCCTCCAGACGTGCACCCACTTCTGCGCTCAATGAATGACCGGCGTCAGCGGCAGCGGCGCGGATCTGCTCTTTTAATTCGACTGGGATCTTGATGGTCAGGGTCGTTATCTCGCTCATTTTGCTCTATTTCCTTCAGTCTAAAGCTCCAAGCTAAGCCACGAACATGACGCCGTCCAGAGCTTCATGAAAAATTCACAAAAATGTAACATTACATCTGGCTGGGATTTGCGGCAGATGACAGGTAAAATGCGGGCGGCAGAAAATGCTGCGCTGCTACCTTCCCTGAATACTGACAAGAGGTTGACGAAATGAAGTCTGAAAATACAATCCATAACAATGACTTGAACTCATCACCAATTGTTGTCGCCCTCGACTACGCTGACAAATCGGCCGCACTGACTTTTGCTGATCGTATCGACCCGCGTGACTGTCGTCTGAAAGTCGGCAAAGAGATGTTTACCCACTTTGGCCCGCAAATTGTCAAAGATCTGCAATCACGCGGTTTCGAGGTCTTCCTTGATCTGAAATTCCACGATATTCCGAATACCACCGCCCATGCCGTAGCGGCAGCGGCCGATCTGGGTGTATGGATGGTCAACGTTCACGCCAGTGGCGGGGCGCGTATGATGACAGCGGCCAAAGAGGCGCTGAGCGCTTTCGGTGCGGATGCTCCGTTACTGATTGCCGTTACCGTGTTGACCAGCATGGAAGGCAGCGATCTGGCTGATTTAGGCATTCAGCTTTCACCGGCTGATTACGCCGAGCGTCTGGCGTGCCTGACTCGCGACTGCGGCCTGGATGGCGTAGTCTGCTCCGCACAGGAAGCTACGCGCTTCAAAACGGCACTCGGACAAGGCTTTAAACTGGTCACGCCGGGGATCCGCCCGGCAGGCAGCAAAGCGGATGACCAACGCCGCGTGATGACGCCAGAGCAAGCGCTGGCCGCTGGTGTGGATTACATGGTGATTGGCCGCCCGATCACCCAGTCAGCCGATCCCGCGCAAACCCTGCGTGAAATCCGCGCGTCACTGCGTTAAGGCGAAACAAGATGAAAAATGACAGCAACAGTCGCCTGGTCTATTCCACGGACTCTGGCCGGATTGATGAGCCAAAAGCCAAGGTTGAACGCCCAAAAGGCGATGGCGTGGTGCGCATTCAGCGTCAGACCAGCGGCCGCAAAGGCAAGGGCGTGTGCCTGATTTCCGGACTGGACCTTGATGACGCGACGCTCGACAAACTGGCCGCTGAGCTTAAAAAGAAGTGCGGTTGCGGCGGTTCGGTCAAAGAGGGCGTAATTGAAATTCAGGGCGATAAGCGGGATTTGCTCAAACAGCTTTTAGAAGAGAAAAGTTTTAAGGTGAAGCTGGCGGGCGGGTAATGGATACCGGATACCCGCACTATTTCTGATCCGTAGTGCTCTGAGCTGAAAAATAAAAAAATGCTGCTTTCTCACCGAAGCAGCATTTTTAATAACCGGTTTGTCGCCTCAGAGGATGACAAATAAAAAGAACAGCTGAAAGTCGTGCTAATAATCTGTTTTTAGTTGTTAGCCTTTATTTATTCGACTTACTGACTTTCAGTTTCTATTTACTTACCTGATGGCCGACAATCCCACCCACGGCTGCGCCGCCTAATGTGCCCAGCGTGCTGCCGTCAGTCAGGACTGCACCGCCCAGAGCACCTGCACCCGCGCCAATCGCGGTATTACGGTCGCGTTTCGACCAGTTGCCACAAGCAGTGACAGACATCGCCAGAGTCAGAACCAACGCCACACTGGCAATACGTTTATACACAGTTAACTTGAAGATGCATTTTTCAGCATCTGGAAGTTGTCATTAATTCGGCGTGGCAACGCACCAGAAAGTCCCGGTAATATTTCACTAAAAAATCGTCTTATCTCCTCCCGGAACTGCTTTGCTGAAGCGAAGTAACGGTTGTTTCTTACCTCCTCATTCATCACCTTCCACAGTCGTTCGATTGGATTCAGGTTCGGGCTGTAAGGCGGCAGGTAGTGAAGGTCGATATTCATCACGTAAGCCCAGTCTTTCACCAACCCACTGCGGTGATAACCTGCTCCGTCAAGGATAATGTGAATCTTCTGCCTAACCGGATAAGTCTCACGGATAGCAATGAAAAA
>BHES01000022.1 GCA_003864575.1 Enterobacterales bacterium | reverse complement strand
CTTGTGAGTGCCCACACAGATTGTCTGATAAATTGTTAAAGAGCAGTGAGTTACGCGCTTTCGCTTGCCAACTCGAGGTGGCGTATATTACGCTTTCCTCATTCAGTGTCAACCGTTTATTTCATTCAGTTGCCGCTGTTTTAAATCTTTTCCGACCCGGTTACTTCGTGATGTTGTTCACGTTGTTCCCTGTCGATGGAGCGGCATTATAGGGAGTTCTGAGCAGGCCGCAACCCTTAATTTCAAATAAATTACTGACCGTTCTTTTTTTGGGCGACACGCCCAGAGATCCAGCATTAGAGCGGTTTTTTGTACGATAACTTGCCAAAATCCTCAGCAAACTTCTTAACTTGCTCCCAATCGGTGTATTCCACTTCTTTGCTGGTATCTGTTTCGCCATCTGTCATACGCATAATAAGTTGAATCATGACTTTATCTATCCAGCGATAACGCGGATACCGCAGCGCGCCAGCGAATACCCCGCATAAAATAGGCTTCCATGGCGTGGCCATCAGGAACTTGCGTACATAAGAGTTAGTCTGCGGCGTACGCTTTTCAGGTTTGCGTGCCGTCAGGTTCACCGCGAAGAATGCCGACGGCATACTATTAAGCTGTTTGATATTCTGTTTAACGAATTTATCCAGTACCGCATTGAAGTGACCATAGCGGATTGACGCCCCTACCAGCACCTTATCGTATTGAGAAAGCGTGACATGCTGCGCATGCATCAGGTCAATCACATCGCATTCACACTTCTCTTTAATACAGCTCGCTATATAAGAAGCAATGGCATGCGTTTGTCCATCACGTGTTGAATAAAGCACCAGTGCTTTCATAACAGGTTCCTTTCTCTCTTTATAAGGCTCTGAATCATTCACGCCAGAAAGTCGGCGTGAAAAGAACCAATAACGTAAACACTTCAAGTCGACCAAAGAGCATTGTGACGATGAGGATCCACTTCGCCGTCGGGTTCATTGAAGCAAAGTTGTCAGCCACCACGCCGAGCCCCGGCCCAAGGTTGTTCAATGTTGCCGTTACGGCCGCGAAGGCAGAGAAATCATCTACGCCCGTCGCGATAATAGCCAACATGCTGACGATAAAGACCAGCGCATAGGCTGAGAAGAACCCCCATACGGCCTCGATGATACGTTCAGGCAACGCGCGATTACCGAGCTTAATGGTGTAGACCGCATTCGGGTGAACCAGGCGTTTTAACTCGCGTGAGCCTTGTAAGTAGAGCAGCAAGATGCGAATGACCTTCAGCCCGCCCCCGGTCGACCCCGCACACCCCCCGATAAAGGCCGAGCACAAAAGCAAGACCGGCAGGAACAGTGGCCATTTGGAAATACTGTCCGTGGTATAACCCGCGGTCGTCGCCATTGAGACCACCTGGAAAAATGCCTGATTCAGCGTTTCCAGCCCAGAGCTGTAAACGTTATGCATCCAGAGCACCGACGTACAAACCACCACCAGCGTCAACTGCACGCCGATGAACATGCGAAATTCCGGGTCCCGCCAATACACCTTCAGATTACGCCCGCTCAGCACGGCAAAGTGCAAACCGTAGTTACAGCCGGAGATCAGCAGGAATACCGCAATGATGGTGTTAATCGTGCCGCTATGGAAATAGCCGATACTGGCGTCGTGGGTAGAGAACCCACCAATCGCAATCGTCGAGAAGCTATGGCCTATGGCATCAAATACTGACATCCCCGCGCCCCAGAGCGACAGCGCGCAGGCAATAGTTAGCAGGACGTAAATTAGCCACAGCGTTTTCGCCGTTTCTGCAATACGCGGCCGCATCTTGTTATCCTTCAGCGGCCCCGGCATTTCCGCACGGTAAAGCTGCATGCCCCCGACGCCCAAAATCGGCAGGATGGCCACAGCCAACACAATGATCCCCATCCCCCCAAACCACTGGAGCATCTGGCGATAAAACAGAATGGCTTTCGGTAGCGAATCAAGACCGACCAAGGTAGTCGCTCCGGTAGTCGTTAAACCGGAGAAGGATTCGAAAAAGGCGTCAGTCAGCGAAAGGTTTGGGCGCTCAGAGAACAGGAAAGGCAATGCCCCCACGCTTCCCAGCACCGTCCAGAACAGCACGACAATCAGGAAACCTTCGCGCGGTTTGAGCTCGCTCTTCTGTTTTCGATTCGGTAGCCACAGGAAAAGGCCGATAGCCAGTGCGACAAAAAATGTCTGGCTAAATGCGCGCCCTGCGCCATCGCGATAAATCAGCGCGACTAATCCGGGAATAATCATCGTTCCGGAGAACAGGATGACAAGCACCCCCACGATGCGTGTTATGGCACGAAAATGCATGCTGGCGCGTTCCTCAGCGAATTAACCATTGAATAAGAATTTATGAAGCCGGCTGCAACTGAAGCGTGCCGCGACTGAGATCATATAAACGAATGACGATTGCTGCCGCCTCTGCGGCAGGTAATGCCAGGCGCAGTTCGACAGCAGCACCGTAATCACTCTGCAAGATTTGCCCACCTATCTGCTGCATCAGGCCTTCCACCAACGCAAGCTGGGGATAGTCGCAGTGCAACTTATATTCTACCAGTGGGACTTTTTGATGAACCGTAAGGAGTTTCAGCGCCTGTTGCACACCGCCACCGTAGGCTTTTACTAAACCGCCAGTACCTAACATGATGCCGCCATAATAACGCACCACCACCGCGGTCAACTCACCAACGCCACTTCCCATCAACTGCCCGAGAATCGGTTTTCCCGCCGTTCCCGCCGGTTCACCGTCATCAGAGAAACCCAGTTGCTGCGAATCAGCCGGCGCGCCAGCAACAAACGCCCAGCAGTGATGCCTCGCTACCGGGTGCTGATTTCTTACGTCTTGTATAAAAGTTTTAGCCGCTTCTACGCCTTCGGTGTGCGCCAAAAGCGTAATAAAGCGGCTTTTCTTTATTTCCTCACTGAAATTGACGGCTTCAGCAGGAACCGGATAAGGCTGCATCAGGCAAGTTTCAAATCACGCGTCATGTTTTCAATATGATTATCGTGAACGATAATATTGTCTTCGATGCGGATCCCGCCGTACGGTTTCATGGCTTCGATACGATCCCAAGCAAAATGCTTACTGAACTCGCCATCACGCCAAGGTGCCAGCAGTGATTCGATGAAATAAAGGCCCGGTTCGATGGTTAATACCATGCCCGGCTGAATCACACGGGTGCAGCGCAGGAAAGGATACTGCGACGGTGCCGCCAAATGCGTGCCCTGCTCATCCTGCATGAAACCCGCGACATCATGAACTTGCAGCCCCAGTGGATGCCCCAGACCATGCGGCAGGAATGGCCCTGTCAGGTTCTGCTCGACCATGGCTTCTTCGCTGATATCCACCACCAGCTTATGGGCCTTCAGCAGTTTGGCAATACGGTGATGCATCTGAACATGATAGTCGGTGTAGCTGACGCCAGGTTTCACCGAGCCGATCAGCGCCAGTTCTTCGCTGTTTAAATCCTTCACCAGCGCGGCAAAATTGCTGTCCGGATCCGCCGCATACGTTCGCGTCAAATCGGCCGCATAGCCGTTGTACTCTGCGCCGGCATCAATCAGGAAGCTGCGCATCTCCGACGGCGGCTGATGATCAAGTTTAGTGTAATGCAGCACGGCAGCGTGTTCATTCAGCGCCACAATGTTGTCATAAGGAACGTCGGTATCGCGATGACCGGTGGCCGTCAGATAAGCGAGGTTAATATCGAACTCACTCATTCCGGACAAGAAGGCTTCTTGCGCTGCGCGATGGCCGCTGACGGCGACTTTTTGCGCTTCGCGCATGCAGACTAACTCGTAGCCCGTTTTGTACGCGCGATGATAATGCAGGTAATCGAGCACCGCTTTAGGGTTAATGTTATCTGCAACTATCCCCATATTCAGTGCACGGGCCTGACTTGAACCGATATAGGCGACGCGCTTTAAATCCGCAGGCAGCTGATTTTTGATGTCATCTGCTTTCGCCAGCGGCGACAGCGCCACTTCATGAGTCCAGAAAGTCTCTGGCAGCGGCTCAACACTGTGCCAGTAATCTACGGGTGAGTAGAACCAGAGTTTAGGCGCGTTAACGCCATCTACCCACAACCAGCAGTTTGGCACTTTGGTGACAGGCACCCAGGCTTTAAATTGCGGATTCACCTTGAACGGGTAGCTATGGTCATCAAGGAAAGTCGTCATCAATTCACCTGAGTGAATCAATAACGCATCGAGTTGATTGCGTTGCAGTATTTCGCGCGCACGCCCTTGCAGCGTGGCGATATGTTCTTTGTAAAGCGTAGTGAGCGATTCCATCAAACTGTCCTTTTTCCTGCACAACGATGCCGCATCTTATCACAGCCACGCACGGGTCGTAGCCCCGGAAGGTTTGTGATCTTGCCTGCAAATTACACCCATCTCATTTGCAAATTGTTAACATAAAAACCACACTCCATTCATCTGGTCATACCAGATCATCCCAGATGATTCAGGAGAGACACATGCTCTACCAAGGCGAAACACTACACCTGCACTGGCTCCACGACGGTATTGCCGAGCTGGTGTTTGATGCTCCAGGCTCGGTTAACAAGCTCGATACCCGTACGGTCGCCAGTCTTGGCGAAGCGATCGGCGTACTGGAAAAACAGAGCGATTTAAAAGCCCTGCTGCTAAGTTCGGCTAAACCGGCGTTTATCGTCGGTGCCGACATTACCGAATTCCTATCCCTGTTTAATGCACCGGCGGAAAAGCTGCATCAGTGGCTGAACTTTGCCAACAGCATCTTTAATCGTCTGGAAGACTTGCCGGTTCCGACCCTTTCAGCCATCGCTGGGTATGCTCTGGGAGGCGGTTGCGAATGCGTACTGGCAACGGATTTCCGTATCGCCACACCGGACGCCCGCATCGGTCTGCCGGAAACCAAACTGGGGATTATGCCGGGCTTTGGCGGCTCGGTGCGTTTACCACGCCTGCTCGGTGCTGACAGTGCGCTGGAGATCATCGCAGCCGGTAAAGACATCAGTGGCAAAGAGGCGCTGAAAATCGGCCTGGTCGATGCCGTGGTAGCCGCCGATAAACTGCGTGACGCCGGACTGAACATATTGAAACAGGCAATTGACGGCAAACTGGACTGGCACGCCCGCCGGGAACCCAAACGTCAACCGCTGAAACTGACCCCTATTGAAGCCACCATGAGCTTTAGCGTGGCCAAAAGTATGGTGCTGCAAACGGCAGGAAAAAATTATCCCGCGCCGATGACCGCAGTGAAAACCATAGAAGCTGCCGCAAAATTAGGTCGTGAAGAAGCCCTGAAGCTGGAAACTGCCAGCTTCGTGCCACTCGCCCAATCGAAAGAAGCCCGCGCGCTGGTCGGTATTTTCCTTAACGATCAGTTCGTCAAAGCAAAAGCCAAAAAGCTGGCCAGTGACAGTGAGAAAACGGTTCAGGCTGCCGTTCTAGGTGCAGGGATCATGGGAGGCGGCATCGCCTACCAGTCCGCACTGAAAGGGGTGCCGGTCATTATGAAAGACATTAATGACAAATCCCTGACGCTTGGCATGAACGAAGCCGCCAAATTACTGAACAAACAGCTGGAACGCGGCAAACTTGATGGTCTGAAAATGGCAAAAGTGTTGTCAACCATTCAGCCAACGCTGAGCTACAGCGGCATTGAGCGTGCGAAAATTGTCGTGGAAGCCGTGGTTGAGAATCCAAAAATCAAATCGGCCGTGCTGGCAGAAGCAGAATCCCTGCTCGACAGCGACACTGTGCTGGCTTCCAACACGTCAACTATTCCGATCGATCAGTTAGCCGCCGGGCTGAAACGTCCCGAAAACTTCTGCGGTATGCACTTCTTCAACCCGGTTCACCGTATGCCGTTGGTTGAAATCGTGCGCGGAGCTCAAACCTCAGAGAAAACCCTGTCACGCATCGTTTCCTACGCGTTGACCATGGGCAAAACGCCGATTGTGGTCAATGACTGCCCGGGATTCTTCGTTAATCGCGTGCTGTTCCCTTACTTCGCCGGATTCAGCTTGTTACTGCGCGACGGTGCGGATTTCCACCAGATCGATAAAGTGATGGAAAAACAGTTCGGTTGGCCAATGGGCCCGGCTTATCTGCTTGACGTGGTGGGAATCGATACGGCACATCATGCACAGGCCGTCATGGCCGCCGGTTTTCCGGATCGTATGGCCAAAGCGTATCGCGACGGGGTCGACGTTTTGTTCGACAACCAACGCTTCGGTCAGAAAAACCAGCTCGGTTTTTACCGTTACAGTGAAGACAGCAAAGGCAAACCACGCAAAGAAAACGACGATCAGGTCGATAAACTACTGGCTGAAAATGGTGCTAAACAAGCCGAGTTCACACCACAAGAAATTATCGCCCGCATGATGATCCCGATGATTAACGAAGTCGTCCGCTGTCTGGAAGAGGGCATTATTGCCAGCCCGGCCGAGGCAGACATGGCGCTGGTGTACGGCATTGGTTTTCCACCGTTCCACGGCGGCGCATTCCGCTACCTCGACACACTGGGTACGGCAGCCTACCTGAAAATGACTGAGCAATACGCGCATCTTGGAGCGCTTTATCAGGCACCAGAAGGGCTGCGCACCAAAGCCAAAACCAATGACACCTATTATCCGGTCGCAGCACCGCTGGAAGATCTCAGCACCGGCACTCAGGCATAAGGACCGAAATCATGGAAAACGTAGTCATTGTTGACGCCGTCCGCACACCGATGGGCCGTTCAAAAGGCGGGGCATTTCGTCATGTTCGCGCCGAGGATTTATCCGCTCATTTGATGCGTGCGATTCTGGCTCGTAATACCGCGCTGGATCCGAAAGAAATTGATGATATTTACTGGGGCTGTGTGCAGCAAACCCTGGAGCAAGGCTTCAATATTGCCCGTAATGCCGCGCTTCTGGCAGAAATTCCTCATAGTGTTCCAGCCACCACGGTCAATCGCCTGTGTGGTTCTTCCATGCAGGCGTTGCATGACGCTGCCCGCGCCATTATGGTCGGTGATGCTCACGTCGGCCTGATTGGTGGTGTGGAACATATGGGTCATGTGCCGATGAATCACGGCGTGGATTTCCATCCGGGGCTCAGCCGCACCGTGGCGAAAGCCGCAGGCATGATGGGGCTGACCGCCGAAATGCTGGCGAAAATGCATCAGATCAGCCGCGAGATGCAGGACGAATTTGCCGCCCGCTCACACCAGCGCGCATATGCCGCCACGGTGGCCGGACACTTCGCCCATGAAATCGTGCCGACCGACGGCCATGACGCAGAGGGCGTGCTGACCAACTACAACTACGATGAAGTGATCCGCCCGGAAACCACGGTGGCAACATTGGCTGCGCTGCGTCCCGCGTTTGACCCGGTTGACGGTACCGTAACGGCGGGCAGCTCATCGGCCCTGTCCGACGGCGCATCCGCCATGCTTATCATGAGCGAATCAAAAGCCAAATCCCTCGGACTCAAACCTCGCGCCCGCATCAGGGCTATGGCCGTGGTGGGCTGTGATCCGTCGATTATGGGCTATGGGCCTGTACCTGCAACCCGTCTGGCATTGAAACGCGCCGGGTTGAGCGTGCAGGATATTGGGCTGTTTGAACTGAATGAAGCCTTCGCCGCACAAGCTTTACCGTGCGCGAAAGATTTGGGACTGCTGGAAACCATGGAGGAGCGTGTCAACCTCAACGGGGGGGCTATTGCTTTAGGCCATCCGCTCGGTTGTTCCGGTTCGCGCATCTCCACCACTCTGCTTAACCTGATGGAGCGCCGCGACGTGCAGTTTGGCGTAGCGACCATGTGCATCGGGTTGGGTCAGGGGATCGCGACCGTTTTCGAGAGAGTTTGATAAGACGCAAAAAGCGGGCTGGTGCCCGCTTTTTAATGGTTAGCTACTGCCGAGTTTAGTTGCCGTTTTCCCGCCCGTCAGGGGCGGGCTTTTTATTTGTTTTCTTCATTATCTTTAAAGACATCAAATAAAGGCAAACGCATCGCCGTACATGCGATCTTCCTGCGCACCACGTTCTGCGACAAAGCGCTCACGAGCAATTTTCGCCATTTCAAAACGTCCTGCAATGTAAATATCGTGGCCAGCCAAAGTGGAAAAATCCTGCAACACGGCGCTTAACACGGTACCACTTCTTCCCAGCCAACCCTCTTCCGGCTGTTCCACCACCGGGATCACTTTCAGGTTTGGATGGTTCACGCTCAGCGCTTCCAGTTCACCCAAATCATAAAGATGCTTAAGTTCCCGCCCTCCCCAATAGATGGAAATATCGCGATCTGGCTGCTGCTCCAGCGCCGCCACCAGAATGGAGCGTGCGTAAGAAAAACCGGTGCCGCCAGCGATCAACACCAGCGGGCGATCGCCATCGTCACGCAGCCACGCATCACCGTGCGGAATATCCACAGTAATATTTTGTTCTTTCAGGATGCGGTCCATCACCGCCATCGCATACAGATTCAGCTCTGAAGCGCCAATGTGCAGTTCAATCGTGTCGCTTTCGGCAGGCGTAGAGGCCAGAGAGAACGGACGCTTATCGCGCTCATCCATCACCACCATCAAATACTGGCCGGCACGGAAAGAAAACGGCGCTTCCGGCGATAACCGAACCCGGTACACCGTATCAGTAATGGCCTCAACCGAGGTTACTTTACAGCTCAATGTTGTCATGCGTTCCCTCTGTGGGTCATCAAAGCAAGGCGGAGAACGGCGGCACGGTTATTTCTTCGCGCTGCCGCTGTCTGCATTTTTATTATAGGTTGGCGCTTTACTGGCGTACTTATCACCGGCAAAAATGCCGAGTTCGTCCCAGATGGCATCAACGCGGGCGGTCACGACAGGGTCCTTAACAATAGGGCGGCCCCATTCGCGCTGCGTTTCACCCGGCCATTTATTCGTGGCATCTAAGCCCATCTTCGACCCCAAGCCGGAAACCGGCGATGCAAAATCGAGATAATCAATTGGCGTATTTTCGACCAATACCGTGTCCCGCGCAGGATCCATGCGGGTCGTTATCGCCCAAATGACGTCGTTCCAGTCGCGGGCATTGATGTCGTCATCGCAAACAATCACAAACTTAGTGTACATAAACTGACGCAGGAATGACCAGACACCCATCATCACGCGCTTGGCATGACCGGCATACTGCTTTTTCATGGTCACAACGGCCAGCCGGTAAGAACACCCTTCAGGCGGCAGATAAAAATCCACAATTTCTGGAAACTGTTTTTTCAAAATCGGCACAAAGACTTCATTCAATGCGACACCCAGCACCGCCGGTTCATCGGGCGGTCTGCCGGTGTAGGTCGAGTGATAAATGGCGTTTTTGCGCTGAGTAATATGAGTGATCGTAAACACAGGGAAACTGTCTACTTCATTATAGTAACCCGTGTGATCGCCGTAAGGGCCTTCTGGCGCCAGTTCGGCCGGATCGATATAACCTTCCAGCACAATTTCAGCGCTAGCGGGTACTTCAAGATCGTTGGAAAGACATTTTACGACTTCAGTCTTATTGCCACGCAGCAGACCGGCAAACGCATATTCCGATAACGTATCCGGCACCGGCGTTACCGCACCGAGAATGGTCGCAGGGTCCGCACCGAGTGCGACAGAAACCGGGAAGGGTTTGCCCGGGTTTTGCTGGCACCACTCCTGGAAGTCCAGCGCACCGCCGCGATGGGATAACCAGCGCATGATCACCTTATTCTTGCCAAGAACCTGCTGGCGGTAAATCCCCAGATTCTGACGCTGTTTGTGCGGACCACGGGTTACCGTTAAACCCCAGGTGATAAGCGGCGCAGCGTCTTCCGGCCAGCAGTGCATCACAGGAATACGCGACAGATCAACGTCATCACCTTCCCAAACCAGTTCCTGACAAGGTGCCGAATGCAGAACCTTGGTCGGCATGTTCATCACTTGCTTAAACTTGGGCATTTTGTCGTAAAAATCGCGGAACCCGCGCGGTGGCTCAGGTTCTTTCAGAAACGCCAACAATTCACCGACTTCACGCAGCGCACTGACATCTTCCTGTCCCATTCCCAATGCCACGCGCTCAGGCGTACCGAATAAATTGCACAGCACCGGCATGTCGTAACCCTTTGGGTTTTCGAACAATAGCGCCGGGCCACCGGCACGCAGGGTGCGATCCGCAATTTCGGTCATTTCCAGATAGGTATCGACAGGCTGAGTAATGCGTTTCAGTTCGCCTCTCTTTTCAAGCAACGAGAGGAAGTCACGTAAATCACGATATTTCATGCTGATTTTTATCGCCAAATTGGGGAGAGCATTATAGGGCCTCTCCGGAGTTGTTGCTGCCTTTTTGTTATCAGTACGTAAATACCGATAATGAAAAAGCAGTGTAACCGCCAGCCCGGTCTTCGGTTGGGCTGGCGATGCGAAATCGACTATTGACAGTTAAACGGCACCAGTGAGCTCAGCGCCTGCGTGTCCTGATATTCCTGAATATCCTGGCCGTGACGGAACACTTTAAAGCCCTGCCCTTTGGCGCTGAAGTAACTCAGATCATTACCAGACACCTTCAGCAGACTGCCTTCACGAAGCGCAATCACCGACTCACTCGGGTTAACCGCACAAAACTCAGCAATACGTTCATCGCGGGTTTCGCCCATATGACCACTGAGGTGCGCGTCGATATAGTGTGGATTAATTTGCACCGGGAAGAGGCCAAGAGAAGGCAACACCACTGAATTACGCACCGGCATATCGTTGGTGGTACGAATGCTTGGCGTCGCCACATTGCACCCTGCACTCCAGCCGATATACGGCACACTGCGTTCGCGAACGGCGCGCTGAATGGGAACGATCAGCCCATTTTCGTGCAGCAGCTGATTTAGCATCCAGGTATTCCCGCCGCTTATCAGAATGCACTCGGCGTTCTCGATAGCTTCCGCTGGCGCTTCAGCATGATGAATACTGCTGACCTTTATGCCCAACGCCTTTTCAAGCTCTTGCGCGCGCGCGTCGTAGTCGCTGCGGATCAGGGCATAAGGAATAAGAACAGCAGAGGTGATATTACGGGCTGTCAACATCGCCTGAATATGTTCGTTGGCATAGCCTAACAGCGTGGATTCACCTGAAAGCTTACCGTTACTCAGCAAGAACAACTCCATGACGCTTCTCCATTATTGTCGTTAGAAACTTGTGTAATGTGCCACGATACGCCTGGCGTTTGTATGCAATCAACCGCCTGTCTGTCTATCGCCAGTCACTTTTGTTATGCTGGCCGGTGAGACTTGATGGTGTGTGAGACTATGGAATCCTGGTACTTATTATATTGCAAACGCGGGCAACTTCTGCGCGCTAAAGAACATCTTGAACGTCAACAGGTTAACTGTTTAACTCCAATGATCACACTGGAAAAAATAGTGCGCGGTCGCAGAACTGCCGTGAGTGAACCTCTGTTCCCAAACTATCTGTTTATCGAGTTTGATCCCGAGCGTATCCACACTACAACGATCAGTGCAACCCGCGGTGTCAGCCATTTTGTCCGCTTTGGCCCGCTGTTGGCCACAGTACATCCGGATGTCATCCATCAACTGATGACTCAACCGATGCCAGAAGTTCGCGACCCTGAGACCCCACATACCGGTGATATCGTGATCGTTACGCAAGGTATCTTTAAAGGGTTCGAAGCCATTTATACTGAACCTGATGGCGAAGCGCGTTCATTGTTGATGCTCAATCTTATCAACCAACAGGTTAAGCAGAGCCTCGATAATACTCATTTCCAAAAAGTTTGACCCGCCCCCGCACATCATTCCGTGATGTACAAGATTTGCACAGACAACAAAGGCACCTTAAAGGTGCCTTTGTTGTCTGTGCGGTTTAACCCGGCAAACCAAACAATGTCCGTGCATTATTTGCGGTTTTTCGCGCCAGCCATGCCGGGTCTTCACCACGCCATAGCGCCACCTGATGAATAATGTGCGGTAAAAAAGCCGGTTCATTTCGCCGGTTCTTCGGTTTTGCAGGCATATCTCGTGGCAGCAAGTAGGGAGCGTCGGTTTCCAGCAGCAGCCGATCGGCCGGTATCTGACTGAGCATTCCACGTAACCCCAGTCCCCGCCGCTCATCGCATACCCAACCGGTAATACCAATTGAAAGCCCAAGTGACAGATACAGTTCGAGTTCCTGTTCACTCCCGGTAAAGCAGTGCACCACGGCACCCGGCAATTTAATTAGCCACGGCGTCAGCAGCTCGGCAAAGCGCGGATGGGCATCACGACAATGCAGGAATACCGGCAATTCTAGCTCGGCAGCCAATGCTAGCTGCGCGCTGAATGCCACTTCCTGCTGATCTGCGGGTGAAAAGTTACGATTAAAATCCAACCCGCACTCACCCATTGCCACAACCTGCGGACTGGCAGCCAGTGTCCGGATGGTCTGTTCGGTTTCACTGTTCCAGCTGCTGGCCTGATGCGGGTGCACGCCAGCGGTTGACCAGCAAAACTGCGGATATTGCGCAGCAAGCCGTGCAGCCTCAACGCTTTCCTCCGCCGATGTTCCGGTGATTAACATACCGGAAAGCCCCGCAGCCCGTGCACGTTCCACGACCAGCGGGCGGTCTTTATCAAACTGGTTACTGCTAAGATTCACGCCAATTTCAAACATGCTGCGTCCTAAAACAGAAACCGCCCAAGAGGGCGGTTTTTTACATCAATGATCTTATCAGGAAGCCTGATCCTGTTCGTCGTCTTCAGCATCCACATCAGAGCGACGTCGCTTACCGACATAGAAACGGGCACAGAACACGCCGATTTCAAACAAACAGTACATCGGGATTGCCAACAGTGTTTGCGAGAAGACGTCAGGTGGTGTTAACAACATACCCACCACAAACGCGCCTACCAGAACATAAGGTCGTTTCTTCTTCAGGTCCGCCGGCGTTGTTACACCACTCCAGCACAACAAGACAATGGCGATCGGCACTTCAAACGACACGCCAAAGGCCATAAACAACGCCATGACAAAATCGAGATAGTTATTAATGTCCGTCGCAATTTGTACGCCAGCAGGTGCTGTCTTAGCAAAGAAGGCAAACGCTAGTGGGAATACCACAAAATAGGCGAAGGCCATGCCGAGGTAAAACAGCAATGAACTGGAGAACAGCAATGGCATCATCAGACGGCGTTCGTGCTTATACAGCGCGGGTGCCACAAAACCCCAGACCTGATAAAGAATAAACGGCGCAGAAGCAAACACCGAAACAATCATGGTCAGCTTGATTGGGGTAAAGAATGGCGATGCCACATCGGTGGCAATCATGCTTGCACCCAACGGCATTTGCTTGATCAGCGGAGCTGAGACCAGATAGTAAATATCATTGGAAAAATAGGCCAAAGCCAGGAACACCACCAGAATACAGATGATGGAGTTGAGCAGACGCTTACGCAGTTCGATGAGATGGCTGATAAGCGGTTGGGTATCTTCAACAGCCATGTTTTAACGTTCGCCTGTAGAATGAGTTGATGGGGTCGGTTTTACCGCTGGCACTGTTTCACCTGCCGGAGCCGGAGTATTGATGGTATCAGTATGATTTACTGATACCGGCGGCGCAGTATCCTGCACGGTCTCATGAGCCGATGAAAGGGCTTCATTTACCACTTCAGCCTGATGAACCGGCTGGTTGGAGGCCACTGCTGCTTCCACCGCATTTTGTGGCGCCTTCGCTGGCGAAGAAGCCACATGGCTGGCGGTTGCTGGTGAAATACCTTCATCATGCAAAGCTTCAGCTTCCCGAACCACAGGATTGTGAATGGTATTGCCTTCCGCCGAAGCTGCCTCTACCGCTTTCGCAGCGGCATCAGGCTCGGCGGTAAAGGAGCGCTTCATTGACTCAGCAGCTTCTTTAAGCTCATCCATAGAGGCTTTGATTTCTGGCGTTAAATTCTTAAGGCCAGACTCTTCAGCTTTCTTGAGGCTGTCCTGCAGTTCCTGAAGTTTCAGTTCCTGGGACAACTCATTCTGTACCGAGGCCGCCATGGCGCGTAGCGCACGGATCCAGCCTGCAACTGTTCTGACGGCCACTGGTAAACGCTCAGGCCCGAGAACAACCAGACCAATCACCAACACCAGCAACAGTTCACTAAATCCAATGTCGAACACGGCTTATACCTGCTCTTTGTTTTGGCTCTTCGTTTCTTCCGCTTTCACTTCTGGTTTAACCTCAAGAGGTTTAGCCGTGAAATCAGCGTCAGCGTTTGCGGTGTCGCTCTCTTTATGTACTTTAGTTGTCGTGTCTTCATCACCCATGGCTTTTTTGAAACCTTTGATGGAAGAACCCAAATCGGAACCTAAAGAACGCAATTTTTTGGTACCGAACAGCAGGACCACGATCACTGCAACGATCAGAAGTTGTGTAATGCTAATACCACCCATTATCTTCACCTCAATATGAAGGGACTACATCCATTGCCGCCGAAGGCGACACTCAATTTTAAACACGTTAACTCGTTCTACAGACTGCTAGTTTCAGCTACTGCGTTTCCAACCAATCAGCCAGGAAACCACACCCGCTGCCATCAGCCACGCCGGATAAACCTCTACCTGCCCCAGCAACAAGATTGTACCGCTTAGCAGGAGAGTGGCGCCAATACCGAAAAGATATCGGGACTGCCCTTGCCGCACGCCCTGATGCTGCATCTGTGAAGAGAGCTTTTCGATGTTGTATTGCAAAAGCTTATGTTGATGCAGGCTTTGATAAATCAGATCGGGAATCTCAGGCATTTTCTCAATCCAGAAAGGCGCTTTTTCTTTAAACGCCCGCAGCATCGCCGGTAAGCCAACTTGATCTTTCACCCAGCTTTCAAGGAAAGGTTTTGCAGTGGTCCAGAGATCAAGCTGAGGGTAAAGCTGACGCCCTAACCCTTCAACATACAACAGCGTTTTTTGCAGCAGAACCAGTTGAGGCTGTACTTCCATATTAAAGCGGCGCGCTGTGTTAAACAGATTCAGCAGCACATTACCAAAGGAAATCTCTGCTAAAGGCTTCTCGAATATCGGCTCGCAGACAGTACGGATTGCGAATTCGAACTCTTCAACATTGGTATCACGGGGAACCCAGCCTGAATCGACATGCAGCTCAGCCACTTTACGATAATCACGGTTGAAGAAGGCGATAAAATTTTCTGCCAGATAGCGCTTATCTTCTTTGTTCAGGGAACCAACTATGCCGCAATCAATGCCTATGTAGCAAGGATCTTCAGGGGTGTCATAGCTAACGAAGATGTTACCGGGATGCATGTCCGCGTGGAAAAAACTGTCACGAAAGACCTGAGTAAAGAACACTTGAACACCGCGTTCAGCCAACAATTTCATGTTGGTGCCCTGTTTCTCCAGCGCTTTAATATCAGAAACAGGAATGCCGTAAATGCGCTCCATCACCATCAACTGTTCGCTGCAATAGTCCGGATAAACTTCCGGAACATATAGCATCGGGCTACCCGTAAAATTACGGCGCAACTGGATAGCATTGGCAGATTCACGCAGCAGATTCAGTTCATCAAGCAGCGTTTTCTCATATTCGCGTACCACCTCTCGGGGTTTCAGACGGCGTCCATCCGGCAGCAATATAGGAACCCAGCCTGCCAAACGAGACATCAGGCGAATATCCGCTTTAATGATCGGCAGAATGTCCGGGCGGATCACCTTAAGTACGACTGGCTTACCGTTTTCTTTCAGTACGGCGGTGTGGACTTGCGCAATAGAGGCAGAGGCAAGCGGTGTCTGGTCAAACTCATCGAACCAGGTTTCCAGCGGCCCCCCTAAAGCTTCTTCAATTTGTTTGCGGGCTAGCGCGCCATCGAAAGGAGCAACCTGATCTTGCAGTAAGGCCAGTTGGTCGGCTATCTGTGGGGGGAAAAGATCGCGCCGCGTAGACAGCATCTGACCGAACTTAATCCATACTGGGCCAAGCTGCTCAAGAGCCAGACGTAATCGTGAGCCCAGAGGCTTATCTTTATGGCGGTGTGGCAACCAGAAAAACAGATAGCGCCCCATGCGCAATGGCAGCGTCAAACGGATTTTGGGGATCAGCTCGTCAAGGCCATAAGTCAAAAACATGCGAATAATCAGGTACAGGCGTCGCATTTCACCTGGAGTCATAGCGTATCCTCCAGCTTATCGAAACGTTTATCCAGTGCATCAAGTTCACGAGCCAACGCAGAAACTTCGTCGTTAAACCACACCACTTCGAGCGTACCGGGTGCGAGTTTCCACTCTTCGGTGAGCGTTTGTGCCACATAGTTTTGCTGGCGTTTCAGGCTATTTCTCATCAGACGAAAACCACCCGCCACGGCCTGAGTCATCCCGTGTGCTGCGATGTCACCAATGTAGGGCGCGAGAAATTCAGCGGGTTCCCACTCAGTGAGATCAACCAGTGCCACTAACTGCTGAACGACGGAAATATCGCCTTCCACAATCAGTTCGCCGCTGCGCATCAAGGGAGAGAGTTGCTGCCGATCGCGTAACTTTTGCAGCACTGATAACTTTGAAGTTACGGTGCAATCTGCATCACCGTCCCATTGCCCCAAAACATCAATCTTCTGCTCACTAAAGATAAACGTCAGCGGAGAGCTCAGCTCCTGCAATTCAACACGCAAAACTTTCCCGGCTAAACGAGTACGCGCAGATTTTAAACTGCGGTCCCTGAACAACAGATAATTCAGCGATGTTTCAATCGCGGCGGTAAGTAACGGCGTTAACAACATCGGCATACTCATCTCAGAACTTAAAACCGCGGTGCAGTGCGACAATGCCACCGGTCAAATTGCTGTAGGTTACATTTTCGAAACCCGCATCAGCCATCATGCCTTTGAGCGTTTCCTGATCCGGGTGCATCCGGATTGACTCCGCAAGATAGCGATAGCTCTCTGCATCTTGGGCGACCAGTTCGCCAATGCGCGGCAAAATATGGAATGAATATGTGTCGTAGGCCTTGCTCAGCGGAGCCAGCAGTGGTTTGGAGAACTCCAGCACCAGCAAACGACCACCCGGCTTAAGTACGCGGAACATTGAGCGCAGCGCTTTCTCTTTTTCGGTTACGTTACGCAGGCCAAATGAGATAGTGATGCAGTCAAAATAGTTATCAGGGAATGGCAGCGCTTCGGCGTTAGCCTGTACGTAACTGACATTACCGACAATGCCCAGATTGCGGAGCTTCTCGCGCCCCATCTTCAGCATTGAATCATTGATATCAGCCAGAACCACTTCACCCGCTTCGCCGACCAGGCGAGAGAATTTAGCGGTGAGATCGCCAGTACCGCCGGCTAAATCAAGCACACGCTGACCGCGGCGAACGCCACTGCTGTCGATAGTGAAACGCTTCCAGATACGATGAATACCAAAGGACATCAGGTCATTCATCAGGTCATATTTGGCGGCAACAGAGTGGAAAACTTCTGCCACCATTTCCGCTTTTTCATCTTTCGCTATGGTACGAAAACCGAAATGCGTGGTTTCCTGCGTCTGCTTTTCCATTTTTTATGCCTGCTTATTCAGTCAAACTCTTGGGGAAAGTGTACCAGAACCCCAGGGAAAGCCCCATCACCGATGCTGATTGAACTTCCAAAGATATTCACAGGAAGAATTACTGTGAAGCAACGGAGATTAGACCTGATTATTGTTGTTCACGAAGCTGGTCAGCAGCGCTTTGCTGTGACTCGGATGACAAAGGTTGGTTCTCTTGCAATGGCGTATCGTCAAGAGAAACGGCTGCGTCCGGTTCGTCCTCCGCTGTTGCCAGTTCGGCCAAAGACGGGCTGATGGGCCGCTTCACCTCAACCCCGAGAGCACGGAAACCTTCTACCTGGCCGATCACGTTACCGCGCCCCTGGGAGAGTTTATTCATCGCCAGACGATAACTGCCCTGCGCTTTTTCCAAACTTTGCCCCATCGACTCCATATCATCAACGAACAAACGCAGCTTGTCATATAGCCGCGCAGCCCGGTCAGCGATACGCTTAGCGTTCTGACTTTGATGTTCGTAGCGCCACAGATTGCTGATGGTTCTTAATGCCACCAGCAGCGTAGTCGGACTGACCAGCATAATGTTGTGCTTCAGCGCTTCGCTGATCAATTCGGGCTCCCGGTCGATTGCCAGCAGGAAAGCGGGTTCGACGGGAATGAACATCAGTACATAATCGAGGCTGCGCAGTCCCGGTAATTGCTGATAATCTTTGCGTCCCAGCAGGCGGATATGCCCTCTTACGGAAGCAATGTGCTCGTTCAGAGCAATTTCGCGTTCAACCTCATCCTGACTATTGAAATAACGCTCGTAAGCTACCAGCGTCATTTTGGCATCAATCACTACATCTTTATTTTGCGGCAGCCGTACTACGACATCAGGTTGCATACGGCTGTTGGTATCAACCTGCACGCTGACTTGTGTCTGATATTCATACCCTTCGCGCAATCCAGAGGCTTCAAGCACACGGCTCAGAACAACCTCCCCCCAGTTGCCCTGAGTTTTATTGTCGCCTTTCAGGGCTTTGGTAAGATTGATCGCTTCACGCGCCATCTGTTCGTTGAGTTGCTGGAGGTTACGGATCTCATGGGACAACGTATGGCGTTCACGTGCTTCCTGACCAAAACTGTCCTGCACCTGGCGTCGGAACCCGTCCAGTTGTTCACGCAGCGGCAGCAACAACTTGTCGAGGCTCTGCTTGTTTTGCTCGTCAGCACGGCGTCCGCTATGTTCAAAAATACGGTTGGCGAGATTTTCAAACTGGCTCGTGAGCCGTTGCTCACTGTTGATCAGTAGTCGCTGTTTTTCTTCAGCAGCCATGCGAGTTTCATCAAGGCGCGTCGAGACTTCACGCAGTTCGGCTTCCTGAGCACTATTGATTTCACGCTGAGCCCTTAGTTCCTGATTAAGCTGTTCGCACTCGCTTTGCCAATGAGCCAGACTCAGCAACTTTTCACGACTGCCTGCCAGCTCACTGTGTAAATTGCGCAGTTCCAGTTCTGACTGACGGGTGTGTTCTAGTGCTTGTTGGCGCTCAGCCTTCAAAGCTTCGTTTTCCGCCTGCTGCTGCTCAAGCGCTTGCTTTAGTAAACGGCGTTGCGTTTCATGCTCGGTTTGATGCCGCTGTTGAAGCAGGCTGGCAATCAGCCAGCCCAGCAACAAACCGGCTAAACCACCGCCCACCAGATAGAGGATGCTGATGTCCACGGACTCTCCAGTTTAGTCAATTCTTGCGGCCAAGGTAATGTCATGCTGTATGGATGTCCAGCCCATTTTTATGCGGTTTGATACTTTGCGAGACGTCTCGCAAGACGAGATTTATCCCCCATTCCCCTCTTGTATCCAACAGCTTAGCGCCACAAGATTAAAGCCAGCGACTGAGCCACTGAATGCCAAAAGCACCGGGTGCCAGCACGCCGAATGCCCATATCAGGGCAGACGTAACATTGGCTATTTGGAAATAACGCTGCGGCATACCGCAAATCCCGGCCACAAGAGGAACAACGGCACGAAGAGGACCAAAGAAACGGCCAATAAAGGCACCGGGCATACCCCATTTTTCAAAGAAGGCGTGTCCGCGCTCAAGCATTTGCGGATGTTTTGAAAACGGCCAGAAATTACCAACACGATCCTTGAAATGATCGCCAACCCAGTAGGAAAGCCAGTCACCGAAAAAGGCACCCGCAGCTGCTGCGGCCCAAATAGGCCAAAAAGGAATACCACTTTCGCCAATCAGCGCCCCCAGCCCTAACAAAATCACGGTAGCGGGAAGCAACAAGGAGATAAATGCCAGTGATTCACCGAATGCGAGGAAAAAAACAATGGGCACAGCCCAGGCCTCGTGGGCGCGAACAAACTCGGTAGTAAGGTGAATAACGTCGTTAAGGGTCAAAAGATTTCCTCGTAAAACGGACTTTAAAATCAGAGTGTTTGATTAACATCGGTCGATAATGCCTGAAGACCGTCACTATTCGAGGTAGCGGTTCTGAAGATTCTCACGCTGCTCCGCCGTCAGCCCGTACTCTTTTTCCAGCCACAGATCGGTGGAACCGTATAAGTCGTCGATAGATTTTAGCGCGGTATCGATAAACGCTTCACGCACAGAAAGAACATACGCAAATTTTTTCAGCGCTTTTTCATTGAGCCTGATGGACATCTTATTGAGTAAGTGCTCGCGGAAAGGAGCCAGCGTGGTGTCAGTCAGCAGATAGTCTTCCAGCACGGTGTTCCGGTCAGCACCCAGCGCAAAAAGCACCAACGCAGAACCAATACCGGTGCGATCTTTACCCACCGCACAGTGCTGAACAATCGCACCGCCGCCCGGTTGTATCAGCAAGTAAGCGAGTTGCTGATATGCCGCATTGTTAAAAGGCAAACGTCGATAAAGCTCGAACATGAAAGCCTCGGGATCAAAAGCGTTGATGGTGTGTTCAGTCAGCTTTTCGAGATTAGCGTTAATTTCATTGCTCAATGGGTTAGCGGGCGCGTGGTGATGCTGCACACCGTGCCAGAGAACATCGGGCTTAGCGGCGACTTCATCCGCATCACGATAGTCGAGGATATGTGCGACAGGAATTTTACTCAGGTAGTCACAATCTTTGAGGGTCAGCGCATCAAGTGAACCGGAGCGATAAAGCCAGCCGCGTTTAATACGTCGTCCGTCTGCGGCGCTGTTACCGCCTAATTCGCGGAAATTAATGCCACCTTCAAGAGGAGTCAGCGAGGGATGAAGCAAGATAGTGGCTGTCATAAAAGGTCCTTTTCCTGGAGTTATCTCTTCCCAGACCTTAACAGATTCACGTTGTAATATAAAAAACGGGCCACCTGAGCAGCCCGTTATCGGTCATAAAAAACCAAGCGATAGCCTTTAGATCAGGCGGCGCGCAGCTTCAACGACGATCTTCACCGCATGACTTTCGGTTTTCTTCATCGTTTCTGCATTAGGAATTTCTTGCTGGGTACGGTTAACGATAACGCCCGCTACCATACCGGCACGCAGACCCTGGCTTGCGCACATGGTCAACAACGTCGCAGACTCCATTTCATAGTTCATCACGCCCATTTCCTGCCACTCTTTCATCGACTCTTTAAAGCGACGAACCACGCGGCCAGAATAGGTGTCATAACGCTCCTGACCCGGATAGAAGGTATCAGATGAGGCCGTCACACCAATGTGTGTTTCAGCACCAACCGCTTTCGCCGCGGCTACCAGTGCCGTAGTACAGTCAAAATCTGCAACCGCTGGGAACTCCATCGGGGCGAAGTGCAGGCTTGCGCCATCAAGACGCACAGCCGCCGTGGTAACCAGAACGTCGCCTACATTGATGTGTGGCTGAATAGCACCAGTTGTTCCCACGCGCAGGAAGGTACGAATGCCGAGCTGTGCCAATTCTTCAACGGCGATAGAGGTAGACGGACCACCGATACCGGTAGAACAAACGATGACAGACTTGCCATCAAGCTCTGCACGCCATGAAGTAAATTCGCGATGAGAAGCCAGACGCACTGGGTTCTCCATCAGCTTGGCGATCTTTTCGACGCGCTCAGGGTCCCCAGGAACGATAGCCAGCGTCGCGCCATTTAAATCTTTTTTGGTCAGGCCAAGGTGAAAAACGTCAGACATAAAAAACTCCTCTTTATTTAAGGTCATATTTTCGCAGGAGGACACCCGGCTACTCTACTGATCATTGTGCCGTTATTTCGTGATGAACGTCACTGTGGAGCAACAGTAAAAATACAACGTACATTTAAAATGTGATCAAATTCACAATAAAAGCGCCTTTTGGCGTTTTTTTATACTTATGGAAAACTTTCTTATTGCTCGTCGAAAATGGGAAAAGCCTCTGCCAGGTCCAGGCCAATGCCGGTTTTAAAAGGTGCGGCCATTTTTGCCATCAGGCAGGTAACAGTTTCGTTCTGCACCTGAGTATTAAGGCTTTTTAGACGTAGCCTAACTATAGGATATGTCTTGTGTCTTGCCGTAGTGAGTTTATGGCTATAGTTTAAAAACAACAGCGCGACTCATAGCATAAGAAAAGTATGGAGATCGAAATGAAGAATGACGACTTACCTGTACCTACACCGCAAGTAAAACAGGCTCCGACCCGCTTTGCACCGGCTGTTACTCCTGTCGCCAGCAGCACGATACATACTGATGCCGAAGGTCTGCACGCCGGGCAAACAACCATCCCGTCTCAAGGCGAGGATATGCCGGCCTATCTTGCACGTCCGGAGAATTACACGGGGAAATTGCCCGTGGTATTGGTGGTACAGGAAATTTTTGGGGTTCATGAGCACATTCAGGATGTATGCCGCCGATTGGCAAAAAAAGGGTATATGGCTATCGCGCCTGAACTCTATTTCCGTCAGGGTGACCCCCGAGATTACACTGAAATCAGCGATATTATCGGCAAGGTAGTGGGTAAGGTACCCGATCAACAGGTGTTGTCCGACCTTGACCACACTGCACACTGGGCGTCACAGCACGGCGGAGACTCCTCGAAACTTGCTATCACCGGTTTTTGCTGGGGTGGCCGTATTACCTGGCTCTATGCCGCGCACAACCCGCAACTGAAAGCTGGCGTGGCCTGGTATGGCAAATTGGTCGGTGACAAAACACTAACCAGCCCAACACATCCGGTGGATAAAGCGGTTGATCTGACGTCGCCGGTACTCGGTTTATACGGCGGCCAGGATTCCGGTATCTCGCTTGAGAGTGTGGAAACCATGCGTCAGGCGATCCGTGCAGCGAATGCCACGGCTGAGATCATCGTTTACCCAGAAGCGGGGCATGCCTTCAATGCCGATTACCGGGCCAGCTACAACCCAGAAGCCGCCGCCGATGGCTGGCAGCGCATGCTGGAATGGTTTGAGAAATATGGCGTGAAATAATACAACACGGCCTGCTATCAAATGCCCCGAGGCTGTTGTGCCTGCGGGGCTTTTTAATACACTCTTCTCAGAGTTCAAGTTCTTGTTTCAGCAACGATTCAACCTGCTGCACAGAGCTCGCATTGACCAACGCATCGCGGAAAGCCTCATGCATGATACGCCGCGCCAGTTTGGAAAAAATACGCATGTGCTGGTCGCCTGCTGCGTGCTTATTTAGGGTCAGCATAATGATAAATTCGGCCTGCTCATCTCCCCAAGCTATCGGGTGAAGCAACCTAGCGACGCTGATAGTTGACTGCTCAATATGCTCTGACTTGGTGTGCGGAATGGCAAAACCAAACCCCAACCCGGTCGAAAACACCGCCTCACGGGCCCACAGGTCTGCGGCAAGTTTACGCGGGTAGCGGCAACGCCCGGCCAGCATCAGGTTATCCACCATGCCTTTAATGACTTCTTCTTTACTGCGCCAATCCATGTCGAGGGCAACACACTCCGGCGTAATTAACCGCGTATCGTTCACTTCCATACGGAACTGCGCCAACAGATGCTCAACTTCCAGCGAAGTACGACAGGCCATCGCGCTGTTGAGCAACTGCCGACACTCGCGACTATCGAGTTTCGCCAGACGCGCTTTGGTCACGGCAACCGAAGGGGCACTCATGCTGATTTCGTCCAATCCTAGCCCTACCAGCAGCGGCAACACAGAGCCTTTCGCGCCAAGCTCACCGCATAAACCAATCCATTTCTCATGCCGGTGTACCTCGCGTACCGCGTGATCCAGACATCGCAGAAATGCCGGATTCAGGCTGTTGTAATGTCGGATCACTTTGGCATTCTCACGGTCTACCGCCAGCAGATATTGCGTGAGGTCATTGCTACCAATACTAAAGAAATCAATCTCTTCGCAGCACTGGTCAATAATAAACAGTACAGATGGCACTTCCAGCATGATGCCTAAAGGGATCTTTTCATCGAAAGGGATCTGTTCTGCACGCAGTGATTGTTTGGCTTCGGCTAACTTTTCCTTCACCCACAACACCTCTTCCATAGAAGAGATCATCGGGATCATGATTTTCAGTGCGCCATGCGCTGAGGCGCGCAGAATGGCGCGCAGTTGCGTCTGAAACAACGGTAAATATTCCTGATAAATCCGCACTGCGCGATAACCGAGGAAAGGGTTATTCTCAGCGGGAATATTCAGGTAATCGACCGGTTTATCACCACCGATATCCATGGTGCGAACGATCATGGATTTTCCTTTTGCCGCATCGCTAGCCTGACAAAATATATTATAAAGCTCGTCTTCTGAAGGCTCATTCGTACGATCCATATAGAGCATTTCCGTGCGGAAAAGCCCTACTGCTTCAGCCCCATTGGCAAATGCTGCCTGAGCTTCCACTGAGTGCGCAATATTGGCCGCGACTTCAAGCCTGACACCATCGGCGGTATAACCTGGTTTATCTAGGTAGTGACTCTGCTGCTGCCGTAGCTGCTCGACAACCCATTGCTCCTGCTGATAATAGCGTCGCACCGGTTCACTTAATGCACAGGCCACCACGCCGAGCTCACCATCGACTTGCACCCTCTGATTAAGGTAGGGTTGTAACGCCTGCATGTTGACACCCACCAGCGTCGGGATATTAAAGGAACGGGCGAGGATCACCGTATGGGATGTACTGCCCCCGCCTCCCAGCAACAGTCCTTTAAGAAAACGTTTATCCAACTCAATAAACTGACTTGGCGTCAGCTCATCCACCAGACAAATACTGGGCTCGCTCAGTGTCAGTTGGGAAGCAAATTGCTGCTCACCATAAATGTGCTGCAACAATTGGAAACTGACATCGCGGATATCGAGTTCACGCTCGCGAAGATAGACGCTGGATGAGTGGCTAAGCTGCTGACTGAAATGTGCGGCGGTGTCGACAATACTTTTCGCGCAACCCTTGCCTGCCTCAATGTGTAACGATAACTGGTCACGAAAAGCAGGGTCACGCAATAGAGACTGATGGGCTTCCAGCACGGCTGTCATCGTGGAGTTACCCTCCATCAACCTCAACGCCAACATCTTGGTAAAACGGCTTATCCCGGCAGTTAGCTGCGAGTTTTCATGGTCTCGCGAACCCGCCGCAGGCAGTGAATCCAACGCGTTTAGATCCACCGTCATCAGGCTGATAAGCTTTCCGCTGGCGCACCCAGCGCTGACAGAATTTCCCCGGAAAATTATCGGGGCAAGATGGCTTAGCGACTCAGGGAGAGGTTCTACTCCAACTTCCTCACTCTCCGGCGACAACGCTTCATCACAGTGCGTAAACTCGTGCTCGATAAAGTGACTAAGTGCCGCCAGCGCCAGCGTTTCATCCGCGCCCTCTATCGTAATCTGGCACTCATCCCCTGAGAGCGTATCCGTACCAATCAGCGACAATACGCTTTTTGCATCCCCGCTCCGCCCACTTCGTATGTTGTACCACTCGAAACGAGCATTAAAACGGTTACACAGCGTCTCAATATGGCTGGCCGGGCGGGCATGTACACCGTTAGGTAACATGCAGGTGAAGGTCAGTTTTTGGGCCATTTATACATCCTCATTCGAATACATTTTCATCCAAACGACAGCGAGCCATTCCGGTTTGCTTTAGCTTGCAGGCTGCGCAGCGGAATAAACATGAGACAAAAAAGCCAAATGCTGGACAAATGTACTCTGGATGATTTTTTGCGAGGCATCTCACAAAGACAAAGTTGACCAGGAGTAGTGAGAAGCATGGATTTCTTGAGCCTGCTCGCATTTTTGTTTTTAGATTACAAAAATCCAGTAAAACGCAAATTTGTCTCCTGTCAGGCTGTACCTCCTGCGCCTATGGTGTAGGCCAATGACCTTTATATATGTAGGGCCAAGCCTCTCCAAATAGACAGTGAACTGACCTGACCACAGCCAGTGTTATCGGTACGTTCTGATAACCCGCAGGAGCCAATGATGAAAGAGTTGCTCACGATTTTAAAAAATACGCGCCAGCATCTGATGACCGGCGTGTCGCATATGATCCCCTTTGTGGTGGCCGGGGGTATTCTGCTCGCTATCTCGGTGATGCTGTATGGCAAAGGTGCGGTGCCGGATACCGTTACCGATCCTAACCTCAAAAAATTATTCGACATCGGCGTCGCCGGCCTGACTCTAATGGTGCCTTTCCTTGCCGCCTATATCGGCTATTCCATTTCAGACCGCTCAGCATTGGCTCCCTCTGCGATTGGCGCCTGGGTTGGGGCTTCATTTGGCGCAGGTTTCTTCGGCGCCATCATCGCTGGCATGCTCGGCGGCATTATCGTTTTCTATCTGAAAAAAATCCCGGTACCCAAAATTCTGCGGTCCATCATGCCTATCTTCGTTATCCCGATTATCGGCACCCTACTTACCGCTGGGATCATGATGTGGGGGCTCGGCGAACCTGTCGGTCTACTGACAACCGGCCTGACCCACTGGCTGCAAGGCATGCAGCAAGGCAGCATCATCGTGCTCGCCATTATTATGGGCCTGATGCTGGCTTTCGATATGGGCGGCCCGGTCAACAAAGTGGCCTACGCCTTCATGCTGATTTGCGTCTCACAAGGTGTGTATACCGTGGTGGCTATCGCTGCGGTTGCCATTGCAACACCTCCCCTCGGTATGGGTTTCGCCACGCTGATTGGCCGCCGCTATTACAGTGAAGATGAACAGGAAGCAGGTAAAGCTGCACTACTGATGGGCTGCGTGGGCGTTTCTGAAGGGGCTATTCCCTTTGCCGCATCTGACCCGTTGCGCGTCATTCCCTCCATTATGATTGGCTCAGCCTGTGCCGCAGTCACCGCAGCCTTGGTTGGTGCACAGTGCTACGCCGGCTGGGGTGGGCTCATCGTTTTACCCGTGGTAGAGGGCAAACTGGGCTATATCGCCGCACTGCTGGTCGGCATGGTCGTCACGGCACTGTGCGTCAATTTGCTCAAACATCTCGCCAGTAAAAAAGCCATCGCGACAGCACCGCAGGGATCCGATCTGAGCCTGGACTTCGAAGTTAACTAACACCTTTATAGGGAATACATCATGACAATGATTATTGCTGTTACCGCTTGTCCATCTGGTGTTGCACATACTTACATGGCCGCCGAAGCCATTGAACGCGCAGCAAAATATCGCGGCTGGCAGTGCAAAGTGGAAACTCAGGGTTCCATTGGCCTGGAGAACGAATTAACGGCAGAAGATATCGCCGCCGCTGACATGGTTATCCTGACCAAAGATATCGGCATTAAGTTCGAAGAACGCTTTAAAGGCAAAATCGTGGTGCGTGTCGGAATTAGCGACGCTGTAAAACGCACCGACACCCTTATGGAAAAGATCGCCGCACATCTCGCCACGCTGGCCTAAAGCAACAAGGAGAAGTGATGACATCCCGCATCGAACGTCTCAAAACAGCACTGTTTTCCAGTCAGCGTGAGATATCCCTGGAACGTGCTCAGCTGTATACGCAAAGCCATTGTCAAACTGAAGGTGAGCCCACCATCATCCGGCGTGCTAAAGCCACGGCACATATTCTGGATAACGTGGAAATCTCCCTGCGCGATAATGAATTAATTGCAGGAAATCGCACGGTAAAACCACGTGCAGGGATTATTTCACCCGAGATGGACCCTTACTGGCTTCTTAAAGAACTGGACGATTTCCCGACCAGGCCGCAAGACCGCTTCGCCATTTCTGAGCGAGATAAACAGATTTATCCGCAAGAGCTATTCCCATACTGGGAAAAACGTTCGATGAAAGATTTCATCAACAGCCAGATGTCAGAGGAAGTCAAAGCAGCAACCGGCACGCAAATATTTAGCATTAACCAGACGGATAAAGGCCAGGGGCACATTATTATTGATTATCCACTCTTGCTAAATAAAGGGCTGGATACCTTGTTACTCGACATTAAAGCGCATAGAGAACAGCAGCCAGACAATACGTTTTATCAGGCTGTTTTCATTCTATTAGAGGCATCTCAGCGCCATATTTTACGTTACGCTGCCTTGGCCACGCTTGAAGCCGAACAATGCCAAGAGCCACAACGGTGTCGGGAGTTGGAACGTATTGCGTCTGTCTCACTGCACGTTGCTTACTGCAAGCCAGAGGATTTTTATCAGGCCAGCCAGCTCTTCTGGTACATCAATATTATTTTGCAGTATGAATCGAACGCCAGTTCGTTATCTCTGGGCCGCTTTGACCAATATATGCTGCCATTTTACCAGGCCTCACTCCATCAGGCTGAGGACCCGGAATTTTTACAAGAGTTGCTCGAGTGTCTGTGGGTCAAGTGCAACGATATTGTCCTACTCCGCTCGACTTCCAGCGCACGTTATTTTGCCGGTTTCCCAACGGGTTATACCATCTTGCTGGGAGGATTAACGGAAATCGGGCACAGCGCAGTCAATCCACTTTCCACTTTATGTCTTAATGCCTACCAGAATATTTGCCTGCCGCAACCCAATCTTGGCGTGCGCATCAATGAGTTAATTGACAGGCAATTCCTGCTAAAAACCGCAGAAACTATCCGCCTCGGTACTGGTATACCGCAGATATTTAATGACGAGGTGATCGTCCCGGCCTTTCTTAACCGCGGCGTCACGCTGGAAGATGCTCGAGACTACGCCGTCGTCGGCTGCGTAGAACTTTCTATACCGGGGAAAACCTACGGCTTACACGACATCGCAATGTTCAATCTGTTGAAAGTGATGGAGTTAACACTGCATGAAAATCAGGGCAATAGTGCTATCACCTATGAACAACTGCTGGCGCAGATACGCCATAAGATCAGCCACTTTGTGCGTCTGATGGCCGAAGGCAGCAATATTTGCGATATCGGCCATCGTAACTGGGCGCCTGTTCCTCTGCTCTCCTCTTTCATTGACGGCTGTCTGCAAAAAGGTAAGGACATCACCGCCGGTGGCGCTCGCTATAACTTTTCAGGCGTGCAAGGTATTGGCATTGCCAATCTCAGCGACTCCCTTTTTGCACTCAAAGGCATGGTGTTTGACCAGCAACACCTGAGCTTTGATGCCCTTCTGGCCTCGCTGAAAGAGAATTTTGCCAGCGAAGACAGCAGAGCAATTCGCGCAAGATTGATAAACCGTTTCGATAAATACGGCAATGACATTGATAGTGTCGATTTGATTAGCGCCGATTTACTGCGGTTTTATTGCAAGGAAGTGGAGAAATATCGCAATCCACGCGGTGGTCAGTTTACGCCCGGTTCGTATACGGTCTCGGCTCACGTCCCGCTTGGCGCAGTGGTTGGGGCAACGCCGGATGGCCGCTTTGCAGGCGAACAGTTAGCTGACGGGGGCCTTTCTCCTATGCTGGGACAGGATCAGCAGGGGCCGACGGCGGTGCTGAAATCAGTCAGCAAACTCGACAACTACTTGTTATCTAACGGTACCTTACTGAACGTTAAATTCACCCCTTCAACGCTAGAGGGCCAGCAAGGCTTGAATAAATTAGCAGATTTCCTTGGTGCCTTCACCCGCCTGAAACTGCAGCATATTCAATTCAATGTGGTCAATGCCGAACAATTGCGAGAGGCGCAGGAACGTCCGCAGGACTTCGCCGGTTTAGTCGTTCGGGTGGCGGGATACAGTGCATTTTTCGTCGAACTCTCGAAGGAGATACAAGATGACATCATCCGCCGCACGGCGCATCAGCTGTAGTTATATCGAACCGCGCTCTGCACAGGTTGAACCTCAGGCGCGGATTTTTAATATTCAGCGCTTTTCGCTTAACGACGGTCAGGGGATTCGTACCCTGGTATTTTTCAAAGGCTGCCCGCACCGCTGCCCGTGGTGCGCGAACCCAGAATCGATTTCGCCACGGATTCAAACCGTCCGCCGCGAGTCAAAATGCCTGCACTGTCGGCATTGTCTGAATGATGCAGATGCATGCCCGAGCGGGGCAATGCATCGGATCGGTGAAACCCTCGGTCTGAGCACAGTATTGGAACGCATACTGAAAGATGAAGTGTTCTTCCGTAGCTCGGGAGGAGGCGTTACGCTCTCCGGAGGTGAGGTGCTTATGCAGCATGATTTCGCACGGCAGTTGTTGCAACGCCTGCAATCTCTGGGGATCCATACGGCAATTGAAACGGCTGGCGATAGTCCCCTTAAGCACCTTCAGAGCGTGGCGGAACACTGTGACCAAATTCTATTCGATTTGAAAATTATGGACGTCATGCTTGCCCGCAACGTCTTGAATATGAATCAACCTCGCGTACTGGAAAACTTTGCTGCACTGGCAAAGAAGCATGCCCCTCTTTTACCTCGTCTGCCGCTTATCCCGGGTTATACATTCGATCTCAATAATTTCCAGGCGATCCTGCATTTTCTTGCCCCTTTCAAATTAACCGAACTGCATCTGCTCCCCTTTCATCAATACGGTGAAGCCAAATATGCGCAACTTGGCAAGCCGTACCTGATGCGCCATATTCCTGTGCCAGACGCCGCAGAAATTGGACGTTTTCAAACCATGGCGATCAGCGCAGGCTATGATGTGCATATTGGTGGCTGATAGAAGAAAACCCAGACAAAGCAGCCGCAAGGAGAGGGAGAGATATGCCTTTAAAACTGGTCGCAGTGACCGCTTGCATTAGCGGCGTAGCCCATACCTATATGGCCGCCGAACGGTTGGAAAAACTGTGCGCACAGGAGAAATGGCCGGTCAAAGTGGAAACTCAGGGCGCCCTCGGTGTTGAAAACCGTCTCACCGCGGAAGATATTGCCCAGGCCGATGTCGTACTGTTGATTGCCGATATCATGCTGGAAGAGAGTGAACGTTTTAACCAGCAGCGTGGAGTACAAGTCAGCATTCGTGGTTTTTTAAGCGATAGCGAACGGGTGATCGCCGCAGTGCGTAAAGCCGCCCTTTCACCACAGCAAACCCTGATCCGGCTGGAATAGCCGCGCGCGTACGATTTTCAGTTTTCAGTCAGTTGGCTGCGATACTGGCTGCGATATTCCGAAGGCGACCGTTCGGTACTTTTACGAAACTGTCGGCAGAAATAATTGCTGTCTGGAAAACCACTGGCGTGCGCCACTTCTTTTACCTTCATGTCATAACGTTGCAGCAAGTTTTTGGCCTGCTCAAGCCGCACATGGTTAAGGTACTCGTTAAAACCAATACCGCCTGATTTCTGAAACAGATGCGACAAGTAGTTCGGTGAAATATAAAACACACTGGCAACGGATTCGCGGGTGAGCGACTGGTGGTAATGCTCTTCCAGATATTCACGGATCACCGTAAACAGAGTTTGGCTGCGGGAAGAAGTTAGCACCGAAGAACCAAATAAATTCAGTGCATGGCTAAGCAACCCCTTAACAAGAAAGTGGGCGGTGAGCTGATCCTGCGGATGCCACGCCAGCTCATTCAATGCCTGTAGCATGAATGCCCCGACTCTCGCGCCGCGCCGCGCCACGTTACCTTTTTCACCCGCCAGAAATACCTCGCCAGTCCAGTGTAACTGGCTGAACCCCAATTGTTGTTTACCAAACAGAATGCTCAGGGTTGTTACCGGCGAATGCCAACGTGGGTTGTTCCAGCCATGAGAAGGCACAAACAAAACATCACCGGCTGACATTGTCTGTACCTGATGATGCCCCTGCGAGTCTCCCCACTCCATCTCCTGCTGACCGGACAGCACCAGCTCCAGCCGTGGGAAATTGACGTCATACGCCAGCGCTGGCGCGGGATGCTGATTACCGGCGAAATTCACCCGACCAATGCCGTTCGGATTTTCCAGCAACGGCGTCAGTGCAGTATGCAGAGGGGTTTTCATTGCGAGCTACCTTTAGAAATGACCGGTTCATCATAACCAAAGTACAGCCTGAAACTTTATTCCGGTCATCGAGAATGCGAGAAAGATCGACAAATCAGAGCAGGAATACGGCCAAGCGGAAGGGGTTTTGCGCTGGGACAGAGCCGGAGGTGTGATAGTCCCCGGATTAACCCGCCGCAGAAAAGCTGAACGCACGTTCTTTCTGGAGCGCTATCACCCAATAAAAAAGGGCACCGAGGTGCCCTAAAGGTGACTGCATCACAACACAAAATCAGCGTCAGATATTTTCGGCGCGCAGACGTTTGGCGGCTTTCACCATGTTTTCCAGCGACTCACGGGTCTCCGGCCAGCCACGAGTTTTCAGGCCACAGTCCGGGTTAACCCACAGACGCTCAGCCGGAATGCTGTCAGCCGCTTTACGCAACAGGTTTTCAATCCACTCAACGCTTGGCACGTTAGGTGAGTGAATATCGTAAACGCCGGGTCCGATTTCATTCGGATAATCGAATTCTTTGAAGGTTTCGATCAGGTCCATATCAGAGCGTGAGGTTTCGATAGTGATCACGTCAGCATCCAGCGCGACAATGGAATCCATGATGTCATTGAATTCGCAATAACACATGTGGGTGTGGATCTGCGTGTCATCTTTGGCAATCGCCGCATTCAGTTTGAATGCATCAACGGCCCAGCGCAGGTAAGCATTCCACTCGGACTGACGCAGCGGCAGGCCTTCGCGCAGTGCAGGTTCGTCAATCTGAATGATGCCGATACCGGCTTTTTCCAGATCTTCCACTTCGTCGCGCAGCGCCAGCCCGATTTGCTTGGCGATGGTTTCGCGGCTGACGTCTTCACGCGGGAAGGACCAGCAAAGGATAGTGATCGGGCCGGTAAGCATGCCTTTAACCGGTTTTTCGGTCAGCGACTGGGCATACTTCGCCCACTCAACGGTGATGGCTTCCGGGCGGCTAACGTCGCCAATAATCACCGGGGGTTTCACGCAACGGGAACCGTAACTCTGCACCCAGCCGTTTTGCGTGAACACAAAACCGTCCAGATGTTCGCCGAAGTACTCGACCATGTCGTTACGTTCAGCTTCACCGTGAACCAGAACGTCGATACCCAAACGTTCCTGCTCTTTAATCGCTTGCTTGATGTGCTCACTGATACCCGTGCGGTATTTCGTGTTGTCCAGACGGCCTTGCTTGAAGTCCAGACGCAGACCGCGAATTTCCGTGGTTTGCGGGAATGAACCGATCGTCGTGGTCGGCCATGCTGGCAGGTTGAAACGGGCACGCTGCGCCACAGCGCGCTGTGTGTAAACGTTTGGACGCTCGATATCGGCGGCCGTGATCGCGGCAACGCGTTGGGTAACAGCGGCGTTGTTCACACGGGATGATTCACGACGGGCGCGGATTGGCGCACTGTATTCGGCAAGTTTCTGTAGTGCTTCAGCCGTCGGGTTATTCAGCGCAGACGTCAACAGCGACAGCTCGGCACACTTTTGCAGGGCAAACGCGAACCAGCTTTTGACTTCGTCATCCAGACGGCTTTCAACGCTTAAGTCGATCGGGCTGTGCAGCAGCGAACATGAACTGCCGATCCACACATTGCGGCCTTCCACCAGCGGCTTCAGACGGTCAAACCAGCCGCTCAGATCCGCACGCCAGACGTTACGGCCGTTGATCACACCCAGTGAAATCAGCCACTCTTTTGGCAGTGTGTTAATCACGGTTTGCAGATCATCGCGACCGGCGACCGCATCAATGTGCAGGCCCTGTACCGGCAACTGACGGATAGTGTCGAGGTTGTGACCGACGCTGTCGAAATAGGTGGTCAACAGCAGTTTGGTTTTACCCTGCAGTTGCTCGTAAGCGGGTTTGTAGGCATCCAGCCACGCTTGTGGCAATTCCAGCACCAATGCAGGTTCGTCGATCTGTACCCATTCGATACCGCGTTTTGCCAGTTCGGCCAATACCTGCTGGTAAACCGGCAGAATATCGTTGAGCAGGGAAAGGCGGTCAAACTGCTCACCTTTCACTTTGCCGAGCCACAGGTAAGTCAGCGGGCCAAGCAGGACAGGTTTGATTTTGTGGCCAAGAGCCAGCGCTTCATCCACTTCGTCCAGCAACTGAGTCCAGGTCAGTTTGAACTGCTGGCCTTTCACGAACTCCGGCACCATGTAGTGATAATTGGTGTTGAACCACTTGGTCATTTCAGCCGCAGCCGCCGGTTTACCGGTGGGTGCACGGCCGCGTCCCAGACGGAACAGGGTATCGAGATCGACTGAACCGTCAGCATTCTGATGGCGGGCTGGCACGTTACCGAGCAGCAGGCTGGTGGTCAGCACATGATCGTACCAGGCGAAATCGCCTACCGGCACCAGATCCACGCCAGCTTCTTCCTGTTGTTTCCAGTGACGGGCACGCAGTTCACGGCCCGTTGCCAGCAATTCTTCCTGAGTGGAGTTGCCAGCCCAGTAGCTTTCTTGTGCTTTCTTCAGTTCGCGACGCAGACCGACACGTGGGAAACCGAGGGTGTGATTCAATAGGGTCATCTTTAAATTCCTGTTTAGCCGTCCAGATGTTTACACATCCATAATCCGCAGGTACTGTATATTCCACAAGCGCAAATTATTCATGACACAGTGAAGGACTCTCATGATCGAACTGAAACACCTTAAGACACTGCAGGCACTACGCAATACCGGGTCGCTGGCCGCCGCCGCTTCTCAGCTGCATCAGACGCAATCTGCCCTGTCGCACCAATTCAGCGATCTTGAGCAACGCCTGGGTTTCCGGCTGTTCGTGCGTAAAAGTCAACCACTGCGCTTTACGCCACAGGGTGAGATCATGCTGAATCTGGCGGAACAGGTATTGCCGCAAATCCAGCAGGCATTGCAGGCCTGTAACGAGCCACATCAGGCATCGCTGCGCATCGCGATTGAATGTCACAGCTGTATTCAGTGGCTGACCCCGGCACTGGACAGCTTTAGAATCAGCTGGCCGCAGGTGCTAGTGGACTTCAAATCTGGCGTCACCTTTGACCCGCAACCCGCGCTGCAACAGGGCGAACTGGATATTGTTCTGACCTCAGACATCCTGCCGCGTAGCGGTCTGCACTACTCGCCAATGTTTGATTTTGAAGTGCGGTTGGTGCTGGCACCGGATCACCCGCTGGCCAATAAAGCGGTGATCACGCCGGAGGATTTAAGCAGCGAAATCTTGATGATCTACCCGGTTCAACGTCAGCGACTGGATATCTGGCGGCACTTTCTGCAACCGGCTGGCGTCAGCCCGGCGCTGAAAAACGTCGATAACACACTGTTGCTGATCCAAATGGTGTCCGCCCGGATGGGCATTGCGGCACTGCCGCACTGGGTAGTGGAGAGTTTTGAGCGTCAGGGTCTGGTTGTGACCAAAACGCTGGGTGACGGGTTATGGAGCCGGTTGTACGCCGCCGTGCGCGATGGCGAGCAGCGTCAACCGGTGGTGGAAGCCTTTATTCGTTCGACCCGGCAGCACGCGTGTGACCATCTGCCGTTTGTACGCGACGCGGCGCGACCCAACGCCGGTGTACCCACAGTGAAGCCATTATCACCGCCGCCCCACAATAAAACTCGGCCAGTGCGGCTGCTGTTGCCAGATAGCCAGGTTAACCAGCAGCCCGGCCGGGACGTGAAAGTTGTTCATAATGCCCAGCGTTCCCGCGTCCACCTGCGTGGCACCATAGTTCCACATGAAATATCCCAGCGCCGACGCCCCGACTCCCAGCCAGACTAAAATGCCCCATTGCAGGCCAGTGGTCGGCAGCTTTTGCGGATTTCCCCACAGGAACCACGCCACCACGGCACACAACAGCGCACCGAGGTAAAACCAGGAAAAGGCGGTGTGCTGCGGCATCGGATGCGTTTCCATCAGCCGCTTGTAACCCACCTGCCCCAGCGCAAAACAGAGATTGGCGGCCTGCACCAGCAGTAAGCCAATGATGAAGTGTTCGCTGATATGGTCGTAGCGGATGATCGCCGCCCCCGCCACCGCCAGCAGCGCACTCAGCGCATAGCCTTTACGAATTTTTCGGCCACTGATCAGGTCGTAAATCAGCGTGACATACAGCGGCGTCATCACCGTAAACAGCAGGAACTCTGGCACCGACAGGTACAGATAGGCTTCAAAGCTGATGAGATACATGATGCCAAGCTGCATCGCGCCCACGGCCATATACATCAACAGAGTTTTAAGCGGGTAACCTTTCCAGCGCAGAAAGGGCAGAAATACCAGCGCCGCCAGGCCCAGACGCACCAGCACGGAGAAAACGCTGTCCACCTGACCGGCCAGATAGACGCCAATCAGGCTGAAAGAAAAGGCCCACAAAATAGTGGTAATGATAAGTAACGGCACGAAGTTCAGCCCGAAAATGAGGAAGATGGCTGATTGTAACCGAAGTAGGAAAGAGGTTGCGGCCAAAGGTGGTTTACATCTGGTCAACTTAAGAGCAAGTGAGAGCTACCCCACGCTTTAAGCGTTCCGTGCTGACGCCTGCGACGTTCTGACGTTCTATGACGTAGACTTAGAGAATGACTGAAAAGAGGATGACCTGATGAAACGTTCTTATGGATTCTTAGCCGTTTTACCGCTGATTTTCGCCGCACAGGCTGCCTCGGCCAATACCATTCCACCGCCGGACCGCGCCCAGCAGTTGCTAAACAACCCGTCGCAACAGCGAATGCAGCAACAGCAGCAGACGAATTCACAGCAACAACAGCGTCAGTTGCAGCAAGGCATAAATAACAGCCAGCAACAGCAACAGCTCAGACTGCGCTCGCAGATTCAAAACGATCAGCAGCGCCTGCAAACCCAACAACTGAACCAAAATAATCAGCAGTTGCAGCAGAAATTGAATCAAACGCCTTAATGGCTTATATACCCGTGGTCATTGAAAGTGCTTGATTATCCAGCTGATAAATATCATGCTCAGCGCGATGAAAATAGAGCTGACTGCAAAACAGAAGATTGCCCTTGAAGAGCTACAGCGTCAAAGTCGTGACC
>BHES01000021.1 GCA_003864575.1 Enterobacterales bacterium | reverse complement strand
GGTCGAAGAGACCGGATTCCTCGCCTATAACATGTGGCTGCCTGATTATGAAAATTCGATGGTTATTCGTGTGAACACCCCCAACATTAGTGAGTTTGACACCGCAGAAATTATCCAGAAAGTGAAAGAAATTATTCCTACCGAGCTGCTCAAACTAAAGATGTCAGCGTGATCAGACTTCGCCATTACTAATAAAAAACCCGGCCTCATTTGCCGGGTTTTTGTGTTTAAAACCTCAGAGGAAAACAGCGATAACTTACGCCTGACCGGCTTCGACCAGCGGCTGAGTGTTACCCATTTCATCCTGATCTACGGCAAAACAGGCCACCAGCTGATCGCCGTACTGTTTCAGTTGTGGCTGGAACTGCGTGCAGGTGGTGAAGGCACGACGGCAACGTGCGTTGAAGGCGCAACCGGCTGGCGGGTTGAGCGGACTTGGCAGCTCGCCGGTCAGCTTGATGCGCTCACGGCGCTCATCCGGGTTCAGACGCGGCGTCGCGGACAGCAGCGCCTGCGTGTACGGATGACGCGGATTGTTGAAGATGGCGTCTTTCGGGCCCTTTTCTACGCAGCGGCCAAGGTACATCACCATCACTTCATCAGCGATATGTTCTACCACGGACAAATCGTGAGAAATGAACACGTAGGACAGCCCCAGATCCTGCTGTAAATCCATCATCAGGTTCAGAACCTGCGCGCGTACCGAAACGTCGAGTGCGGACACCGGTTCATCGGCAATCACCACGTCCGGATCAAGCATCAGGCCACGGGCGATGGCAATACGCTGGCGCTGACCGCCGGAGAACATATGCGGATAGCGGTCGTAGTGCTCGGTTTTCAGGCCCACTTTCGCCATCATCTCCAGCGCTTTCTCGCGGCGTTCTTTGCTGGTCAGCTTGGTGTTGATCAGCAACGGCTCTTCGAGGATCTGCCCGACTTTCTTACGCGGGTTCAGTGACCCATATGGATTCTGAAACACGATTTGGATCTTCTGACGACGCAGCTTTTCCGCCGTGGCGTCAGGCTTAAGCAAATCCTGTCCGCGATAATACAGCTCACCGTGCGTCGGGATTTCAATCATGGTCAACAAGCGACCGAGGGTCGACTTCCCACAGCCGGACTCGCCAACCACGGCCAGCGTTTTACCGCGTTCGAGGTCAAACGAAACACCGTCGAGGGCTTTCACCGTGCGCTCAGGGGCAAACAGCCCTTTCTTCACCGGGTAGTGTTTTTTCAGGTCAATCGCCTGCAACAGAGGCGCTGACTGGGTGGGGTTTTCATGACTCATAGGTAGGTCTCCCGGCATCATCCAGCGGATAATGGCACTTCGACTGACGCCCGTTCGCAAGGTCACGCAGCGCCGGTTCTTCTTTACGGCAGAGATCCGTTGCATACGGGCAACGCGGATTGAGCAGACAACCGTTTGGACGGTCATATTTGCCTGGCACTACGCCCGGCAATGACTGCAAACGGGCCTTGTCAGCGGCAAATTCCGGCAGCGATCGCAGCAGCGCCTGAGTGTAAGGGTGGCGCGGTGCACGGAAAATCTCCGTGGCTTTGGCCGACTCCACTACCTGGCCGGCATACATCACGATGATGTGCTGCGCCGCTTCGGCGACCAGCGCCAAATCGTGCGTGATCAACATCAGGGCCATGTTCTCTTTCTGCTGCAACTCCAGCAGCAACTCGATGATCTGCGCCTGAATCGTTACGTCGAGCGCCGTCGTAGGTTCATCGGCGATCAGCAGTTTTGGACGACACGCGATCGCCATGGCGATCATCACGCGCTGACTCATCCCACCGGAAAGCTGGTGCGGATAAACATCGAGACGCGAAGCCGGGTCTGGGATCCCCACCAGATTGAGCAAGTCGATAGTGCGCTGACGACGGGTCTTTTTGTTGCCGCCCTGGTGCACCTTGATAGCTTCCATAATCTGGAAACCCACGGTGTAGCACGGGTTGAGGCTGGTCATCGGGTCCTGGAAAATCATCGCGACCTCGGCACCCACAATCTGGCGGCGCTCTTTTTCGCTCATCTTTTGCAGGTCGCGTCCGCCGAACTCCAGCGTCTCCGCCATCACTTTGCCGGGGAAGTCGATAAGTCCCATTAACGCCAGTGAACTGACCGATTTACCGGAGCCGGACTCGCCAACGATCCCGACCACTTCGCCTTGTTTTACGCTGTAACTGATACGGTCCACGGCGCGGAACGGCGTGCCTTCGTCACCAAAGTGAACGGAGAGCTTATCCACGGTCAGCAGCGTTTTGCCGACCGGTACATCTTTAATTAATGTGGTTTCCATCTCTCGTCCCTTACTGCTTGAGTTTAGGGTCAAGGGCGTCGCGCAGACCGTCACCCATCAGGTTAAATGCCAGTACCGTCAACAGGATCACCACGCCAGGGAAGGTCACGACCCACCATGCGCTTTGGGCAAACTGTAATACGTCGGACAGCATAGTGCCCCACTCAGGCGTTGGCGGCAGTGCGCCCATGCCGAGGAAGCCGAGAGCCGCCATATCCAGAATGGCGTTGGAGAAACCGAGCGACGCCTGAACGATCAGCGGTGCTAAGCAGTTAGGCAAAATGTTGACGAACATCTGACGGGCCGCACCGGCACCCGCCACGCGCGATGCGGTGACGTAGTCACGGTTCACTTCCACCAGCACTGCCGCACGCGTTAAACGGACATAGTGCGGCAGGGCGACGAAGGTCAGGGCCAGCGAAGCGTTGACGATGGACGGGCCGAAGATCGCCACCAGCACCAGCGCCAGCAGCAGGCTTGGCAACGCCAGCATGATGTCGACGATGCGCATGATCGCGGCATCAATCACGCCGCCGTAGTAACCGGCGAATAGACCGAAGACCACGCCGAGGATCAAAGAGAGCACCACCACCAGGCAACCGACCAGCAGCGAGAGACGCGCACCGTACATCAGGCGGCTGAGAATATCGCGGCCGACGTCATCGGTGCCTAACAGGAACTTCCAGCTGCCGCCCTGCATCCAGACCGGCGGGCGCAGCAGTGCATCACGGAACTGTTCAGCCGGGGCGTGCGGGGCAATAACGTTAGCGCCAATCGCAACGACCAACATGATAATGATGTAAACCAGACCGGTAACGGCCCCTTTGTTGCGCTTAAAGTAGTGCCAGAATTCGCGCAGTGGCGGCATCGGCGTTGGCGCAGCCGTCACGATTTCATTCGCGACGGGCTCTGTAACCTGAGACATAGTGCGCCCCTTATTTTCTATGACGAATACGCGGATTGACCACGCCGTAGAGCACGTCTACCAGCAGGTTAACCACGATAATCAGAATGGCGACCAGCAATACCCCGCCCTGTACGACCGGATAGTCGCGGCGTTGCAATGCATCGATTAGCCACCGGCCAAGCCCCGGCCAGGAGAAGATGGTTTCCGTGAGGATAGCGCCGCCGAGCAGCGTTCCGACCTGTAAACCAATGATGGTGACCACCGGCAGCAATGCGTTACGCAGGGCATGGACGACAATCACCCGCATACGGCTCACACCCTTGGCGCGCGCGGTACGGATGTAGTCTTCGCCCAGCACTTCCAGCATGGAAGAACGCGTCATACGCACGATAACGGCCAAAGGAATGGTACCGAGCACCAGCGCCGGTAAAATCATGTGCATCACGGCATCTTTGAAGTCGCCAGGTTCGCCCCAAATCAGCGAGTCGATCAGCATAAAGCCGGTCAGCGGTTGGCTGTCGTCGAGGAATACCGTATCGCTTATTCGCCCCGATACGGGCGTGAGATTGAGCTGCACCGAGACCAGCATCACCAGCATGATCCCCCACCAGAAGATGGGCATCGAATAACCGGTGAGTGAGATACCGACCGCCGTGTGGTCGAAGATGGATCCCCGTTTAACCGCCGCCAGCACCCCCACAGGAATACCGACGATCACCGCGAATAACATGGCGCAGATGCCTAATTCCAGCGTCGCTTTAAAGCGTGGCACAAACTCCTGCCAGACGGGAATACGGCTCTTTAACGACACGCCTAAATCACCGTGCAGCACGCCGTTCACATAGTGGAAGTATTGTTGATAAAGAGGCTTGTCGAGCCCCATCTCTGCCATCAACTGAGCGTGGCGCTCGGCAGAAATACCGCGTTCTCCGGCCATGATGGTCACCGGGTCACCTGGGATCATATGCACGAAGGCAAAAGTCAGCAAAGTTATGCCGATAAACGTTGGGATAACTAACCCCAAACGTCGGAGTATGAACTGGAACATATCCCGTACTCTCTGTATAAAATGCCCGGAGAACCGTAGCTCGCCGGGCTTATTGTTAACTCACATTGCTTTCTTTATGAATGAACTCAAGGCTGTACTGAATGGCCCGCGAACAAGGCGGAGGAGCAGAGCAATCAAGACATACCATTAGGTAGGCGAAGATTGCGAGCACCGCACAACGCAGTTCCCGGAACATTCAGTAAGCTGTCACTCCATAGAGACGTTTTCGAAGTGGTGCTTGCCTAGCGGATCAACAACATAGCCTTTAACTTCTTTGCGCACTGGCTCGTACACGGTGGAGTGAGCGATGATCAGCGCAGGCGCCTGGTCATGCATCACAACCTGAGCCTGTTGGTACAGTGCAACACGTTTGGCGTGATCCGATTCTGCACGGGCTGGCTGAATCAAGTCTTCAAACGGCTTGTAACACCAGCGTGAATAGTTAGAACCATCTTTTGCCGCCGCACAGCTAAACAGGGTCGCGAAGAAGTTATCCGGATCCCCATTGTCCCCGGTCCAGCCCATCATGACAGACTGATGCTCACCGGCTTTAGCACGTTTCAGATACTCGCCCCACTCGTAGGTCACGATGTTGGCTTTAACGCCGATTTTCGCCCAGTCAGACTGAATCATCTCAGCCATACGACGTGCGTTCGGGTTGTACGGACGTTGAACCGGCATGGCCCACAGGTCGATAGTGAAACCATCGGCGTGGCCAGCTTCTTTCAACAATTCTTTGGCTTTGGCTGGGTCATACGGGTAATCAACGACGTCTTTGTTGTAGCCCCACATGGTCGGTGGGATCAGGTTTTTAGCCGACTGGCCAGCACCCTGATAAACCGCATCGATGATGGCTTGTTTGTTCACAGCCATGGTCAGTGCCTGACGCACTTTCACTTCATCCAGCGGTTTTTTCTCAACGTTGAAGGAGAGATAGCCGACGTTCAGACCTGGTTGTTGCATCAGGTTGATGGTCTTGTCTTTCTTCATTGTCGCGATGTCAGCCGGGTTCGGGTACGGCATCACCTGGCATTCGTTTTTCTGCAATTTCGCATAACGGATAGACGCGTCAGGCGTGATGGAGAAGACTAAACGGTCGATCTGCGGCTTGGTGCCCCAGTAGCCTGGGAACGCTTTGTACAGAATGCGCGAGTCTTTCTGGTATTGCAGCAGCTGGAATGGACCGGTACCGATTGGGTTCAGGTCGACTTTCTCAGGCGTTTTCGCTTTCATCATGTTGTCAGCGTATTCCGCAGACAGAATTGACGCGAAGTCCATACCGAGGTCAGCCAGGAAAGGCGCTTCCGGGCGGTTCAGGACGAACTGAACGGTATTGTCATCGACTTTGACGATCTTGTTAATCAGGTCGCCCATGCCCATGCCTTCGAAGTATTCATAGCTGCCGCCAGAAACACCGTGGTATGGGTTATTTTTATCTAACTGACGCTCAAACGAGTAAACCACGTCGTCTGCGTTGAAATCACGGGTTGGTTTAAAGTCTTTATTATCCTGCCATTTCACGCCTTTGCGCAGATGGAAGGTATAGGTTTTGCCATCAGCGGAGACATCCCACTTTTCAGCCAGACCCGGTACCAGTTCAGTGGTACCGATTTTGAATTCAACCAGACGGTTATAAATAGGCACGGAGCTGGCGTCGTAAGTGGTACCTGAGGTGAACAACTGCGGGTTAAAACCTTCAGGCGAACCTTCAGAACAATACACTAACGTTTTTGCCTGCACGCTGGCTGCCACGGTCAGCGCAATCAGGCCAATACCGAATTTCAGTATCCCTGCTTTTCCCAAGGAGATTGTCATCGCTTTTGCTCCATTTATTAATGGTGATGTGGATGTGTGTGTTGTGTTTGCAGCTCACGCCACCCTTTATTTTTTATTTACGGGTGACTGTGTTGCCCAATTCGCTGCGGAAAGTTTTCTCAGAAAAGGGAGGAGCGCTCGGGAAGCGCTTTTTTCAGGTAAATTCCGTAAACTTATCGTTACAGGCATCTATCAGAAAAATCTTCTGGTCTGACTTCGGGCTCTCAATTTGGCAACTCTGAAGGATGACGTCAATATAACCAATAGGCATTTACAAAGACTGTGAGTAACAGCAAACAAACATAAAAAAACCTTTCTTTAACATTTACAGGACGAATGTTCAGCCTTGAACCAATAACTCAATACAATCGGCTTTCTAACAGAGCGTTGCCAGCGGTTTACCCCGTTTTAAATCCACAAAAATTAATTGCCAAACGATGATTATATGAACGGTTATTTGTGAGAAAGGGGGAAAAGGCAGCGGAAAATGCTGGTCAGCGGGGATATCCAGGCAAGTCAATGTAAAGCCGTATAGCCTGAAAAAGGTGCATTAGAGCGCCAAAACAGGGCCTGTGCTCCACCGAGGTGCAGAGATCTGTGAGAGGTCATAAAATGAAGGTTTGAAGGAAGGAGGCAGGATTTTTAGACGAAAAAAAACCTGCTTTAAAAAAGCAGGCTTTTCAAATGTGGTCGGCGAGAGAGGATTCGAACCTCCGACCCACTGGTCCCAAACCAGTTGCGCTACCAAGCTGCGCTACTCGCCGAATCGGAGCGCATGTTACTGCTGCTGATTCAGAGCGTCAACGCCTTTTTGTCACGCGGACGCTGACTGCTTAGATTTCCAGCAAAACACCCCTTTCCGGACTCAAATAGCCTGGTCAGACTGAGGTTTCGCACACCAATTATTGGCCGGATTAATACCGCCATTCGGTGAGGTATAACCCAGGCAGCCGAGAATCGAGTCGAACAGTTCTTCGTGACGCTTCTCCCCACCGACTCGCTGCTGTGCTTTCAGGCGTTCGAATGCCTGCTGATGATCGGGCTGGGCGAGGAAACTGTCCGAAGCCCATACCAACATCGGCACGCGGAACTGCTCAGGCGGCGCCATTTCGCGAGGTGTACCGTGAAGATGGGAATTCTCGTCGATAGACTCGCCGTGATCGGCGGCATAAAACACCACAGCCTTCTTATCTCGTAGCTGATCCATCACGTTGGCGATAAAGCTGTCGGTATACAGCACGCTGTTATCGAACGCGTTGATCAACTGAGCCTTGGAGCAGGCGCGGTCAACCCCCATGCACTCCGGCGTATAACGGGCAAAACTGCGCGGATAGCGCTGGGAATAAAGGTAATGCGACCCTTTGGTATGCAACACGACCAGATGTTTTCCCTGCGGATGCGTTCTCAGCGACTCCTGCAATTCGTTAACCAGCAGCATGTCGTCCACCGGTTTACCGTCATTTCGCTTTTCAGAGGCAATGATTTCGCGGAACGAATAATCATCAGGGTTAGCATTGTTGTAGAACCACACTTCGCTTTGCATCGCGAACAGTTCGGAACTGAAACCCAGAGATTTCAGTACCGCAAAAATATTCTGCTCTTTCAGCGTGCGTTGCTGATTATTCTCCGTGCCGCCTTCCCGCACAAACATGCAGCGTAGAGAGAGCTTGGTGGAGGTGTCACAGGACTTGCCGCGAAACGCGACCAGATTCTTCTCCTTCGACAAGCGCGGCGTGGTGTCGCGCTCATAACCCAACACGCCCATGTGATCCCAACGAGTAGTTTCCCCGATGATAAAAACCACGTAGGTATCATCAATGCCCGCTGGCGCTACGTAAGTAAACGCTTTGGCCGGGTCAAAAAAATTGCCTGCGTCCTGGCTCTCATCCACTTTGGTGTAAGCAAACAAACCGAGCGCTGCCAGCCAGTTTGAGGGTAAATATGAGTGCGCAACCACTCCACCGTAGCTGGGTAAATCAATGTTGGTCAGCTTTTCATTTCGGCTCTGCTGTTTATCCAGCATACGCAGCGGCAACCAAACCAGCACCACCACCGCGACTAAAATCGCTAAAGGCAACAACCGCTGCCCCGGCGTTTTGATCTGTTCTATCAGGGTGAGCCGCAGGTCGTTCTTCCAGATCAGCATCAGCGGTATGACGCTGACCGCGATCATCCACATGAAGAAATTCCAGCCAACCACCTCTTTGCTCAAGTCAATATCCGTGGTCATTACCGACACAATAATGCCGTAACCAATCACCACGTTGAACATCATCATGTAGTAACTGGCCGCCACGGAGATCAGCAACAACAAGCTGGCGATGATGCGGAAAAACATCTTGCCGCCGAGGGAAAGCAGCCGCAGCAGGAAGAAAGTAAACAGCACAATGGCGACCACTTCGGTCACTGCCTGGGACAATTCAATAAAATTGACGCTCTGAGTGAGGGGTGCGAAGCGGCGGAAAAAAACGGAGACATTGAGAAAAATGCCGATGTAGATCGCTAACAAGAATGAGAGATTTTGCTGCGATAGAGTCTTCACTCTATTCATGTAATGTGATTTTCCAGACAGTTTTAGAAAGATTCTGAATCATTGTGACATGTTTATAAGCGACAGGTTCACAGATATTGGTGAGAAACGCGATTTGGCGGGGTTTTCAGGAGTAATCCGTCTGGCATAGGGATTGCGCGGTCTACGCTCAAAAGAAGCGGAAGATTTTATGCCGAAAAAAAGGAGGCTAAAGCCTCCTTATGCAGATTAAAACAGGCTGAAAAGCCCTTGTTTAGTCTGAGGTCACTATTTTACGTTCAACGTCACGTCGATGTTGCCACGCGTTGCGTTGGAGTACGGGCAAACCTGATGCGCTTTGGCAACCAGTGCTTCCGCTTCGCTGCGCTCCATGCCAGGCAACGTAATGTCGAGCTGGACTTCGATGCCATAGCCGCCAGGGATCTCGCCGATACCCACCGCGCCTTCGATTTTTGCATCCGCAGGAATTTTGATTTTCTCTTTGGCTGCCACCGCTTTCAGTGCGCCAAGGAAGCAGGCAGAGTAGCCCGCAGCAAACAATTGCTCAGGGTTGGTGCCACCGCCCATACCGCCCATCTCTTTAGGCACACCGAGTTTGACGTCAAGAACACCGTCATCGGAAGCAGCACGGCCGTCACGGCCACCGGTTGCAGAGGCATGAGCGCGATAAATAACTTTTTCAATAGACATGATTCGTTCCTTTAAGGTCAGGGGACTTTCAGATTGAGATAAATTTCATGCGATTAAATCGCGTGCTATATATTTAATACTAGCAGACAAAACGCAAAAATATCTCTCGGATTTGTCTGTTTGCTGCAAGGTGCTTTATTTTAGATAAATCAGGTTCGGGTAAATCAGGACTTATCTTTCAGATTCGCCCGCAGTAACTCAAGCTGCTGCTTGAGTGCCACCATTTCATCGACGTCACACTCGGTGGCGCAAAGAATGGCTTCAGGAATGCTTTTTGCCTTTTCCTGTAACGCTCTGCCTGCATCAGTCAGGGTAATAATCACCTGACGTTCATCGGTTTTAGCGCGCTGGCGCAGTAACAAACCCGCCACTTCCAAACGTTTTAACAGCGGCGTCAATGTGGCCGAGTCGAGAAAAAGCTTTTCGCCGATATCAGAAACCGTCACATCATCGCGCTGCCATAAAACCAGCATCACCAGATATTGCGGGTAGGTCAGATCAAGCTGACCCAGTAGCTTGCGATACACTTTGTGTAATGCCAAATTCGCCGAATAGAGCGCGAAACACATCTGTTGGTCCAGATGCAAAAGGGCATTGCCTGAGGGTAAAGAGTCAGTTTTCGTATTCATAATACTCAATATAGATAGCGCACGATATTATAGCAAGCACCTTCCGGTCTTTTGTTGCATGACAAAAACAAAAAAACCCGCATTCGCGGGCTTTTCGTATGTCACTCGGCAGATTATTTGTCTACCGGGCCACAGCTGCCGATCATCTTAGAGATAGAGATAGCAGGGACAAGCAGGTAGTCATAAGTACAGTTTTTTTGTTTGTTATAAACACTGCCGGTGCAACCAGACAGGATAGACAAAGCAAGGCCTAATACACTAATTCTTAATACATTTTTCATCAAATAATTCCTTATTATATGTAATACCCACAAAAACCATGCGCAGTAAACAGTAAAACCATTCAGTAAGCAAGGTTATTTGATGACTTAATAAATAGACACCTTGCGACAAATTTAATCGATAACATTTTTGCGCAACTTGCCTCGATGCTGCGCCGTTATCGCTCAATTGCACAGCAACGTTGGTGCAACATTTGTGCAATGCAGTGACAACCTAATTAAAAATTGTTGTTATTCAATAAGAAAAAATATGGCACAGCCTTTGCTTTGATGAATTCAATCTTGTGTACCAGATGGAATTCAACCGATGAACGACAGCTTACGATCTGCGACCTCCCCGTTTCATGCCTTCACCCTGCGCGACTGGCAGCAGCATTACCAAACGGCCCCCGACAGTTTGCGCAGCTCGCTGTCGATGGTGCTTGGCAGCCTGAGTTCCGGCGACAACGCCTGGTTATACCTGCCAACAACGGCCCAGTTGGAAACACAACTGGTTCACCTCGAACAACTGCGCCGCGACGCCGATGGCTCGCTGGCCTCTCTGCCGCTGTTTGGCGTGCCCTTCGCGGTAAAAGACAATATTGATGTCGGCGGCTGGCCCACCAGCGCGGCCTGCCCGGAATTCACCTACACGGCGACGGCCGATGCCACCGTGGTTGCCAACCTGCGTGCCAAAGGGGCGATTGTGGTCGGTAAGACCAACCTCGATCAGTTTGCCACCGGCCTGGTCGGCACCCGCTCACCGCACGGCGCAGTACGCAACACCTTTAACCCGGCGTACGTCAGCGGCGGTTCCAGTTCGGGTTCAGCTTCGGTACTGGCACGCGGGCTAGTCGCTTTCTCCCTCGGCACGGACACCGCAGGCTCAGGCCGCGTCCCCGCAGGATTCAACAATATCGTTGGCCTGAAACCGACCAAAGGCTGGCTGTCGAATCAAGGCGTGGTACCGGCCTGCCGCCTGAATGACACGGTATCGGTTTTCGCTCTGACGGTGACTGATGCCCAGACGGTGGCGCACGCCGCAGGCGGTTACGATGCAGCCGACGCCTACTCCCGTTCGAATCCACACACCGCACCCGCCGCGATGTCCGTTCATCCGCGTTTTGCCGTACCCGACAGCCTGAAGTTTTTTGGCGACGCACTGGCCGAATTTGAATTCGAACAGGCGCTGGAGCGCCTGACCAGCAACGGCGTCACGCTGGTACCGATTGATTTCACGCCGTTTCGCGAACTGGCCGAACAGCTCTATTACGGTGCCTGGGTCGCTGAACGCACCGTAGCCATCGGTAAAATTTTCGACGACATGCCGCAGGCGATGGACCCCACAGTGCGCGGCATTGTCGCCAACGGCCTCAACTACAGCGCCTGCGATGCCTGGCGGGCGGAATATCTGCGTGCAGAACTGGCGCGCAAAATTAATCTGGCGCTGGAAGGTTTCGATGCGCTGATCGTGCCGACGACGCCCTGGCTGCATTTGGCCGTCAGTGGCAGCGCAGCCTCGGCTTGCCGCTCGGTGCCACTGGCCGCGAACTGAGTCCCAACGCCCTGATGAGCAACATGGTGGCCAGCGCCAGTCACGTGCGGGTGGCCGTTGTCGGCGCGCACCTGACCGGTATGCCGCTCAATTTCCAGCTCACCCACCGCAAAGCGGTGCGCGTCGAGCAAACCACCACCGCCGCCAGCTACAAACTCTACGCCCTCGCCAATACTACGCCGCCAAAACCGGGGCTGGTCAGAACTGACGGCGGCAGCGCGATCACCGTTGAACTGTGGGACATCCCGCTGGCGCGCTTTGGTGAATTCGTCGCGGAAATCCCTGCGCCACTCGGTATCGGTTCACTGCAACTGGCGGACGGCCGCACGGTGAAAGGCTTTATCTGCGAACCCTGGGCGATAAACGACGCCACCGATGTCACCCATTTTGGCGGCTGGAGAAATTACCTCTCCCACCTCGCCTCTCTGAAAAACGCCTGAGGAGCCACACGATGTTCTCGACTGTATTGATTGCTAACCGTGGTGAAATTGCCTGCCGCGCCATCCGTACGCTGAAGCGTCTTGGCATCACCAGCGTCGCCGTCTATTCCGATGCCGACCGCAATGCGCCGCACGTGACCGACGCCGACATCGCCATCGCGCTCGGCGGCGAGAAGGCCAGCGACAGCTACCTGATGATCGACAAAATTCTGGCGGCAGCGAAAGAGAGCGGCGCGCAGGCGATTTATCCAGGCTATGGATTCCTTTCCGAAAGCGCCGAATTCGCCGATGCCTGCGAAGCGGCAGATATCGCCTTTATTGGCCCGAGCGCTGCGCAAATTCGCGAGTTTGGCCTGAAACACCGCGCCCGTGAGCTGGCAGCCGCCGCCAGCGTGCCGATGACGCCGGGCACCGGATTGCTCGACAGCATCGGCGACGCCGTACTCGCTGCCGCAAAAATCGGCTATCCGATTATGCTCAAAAGCACCGCAGGCGGAGGCGGCATTGGCCTGACCCGCTGTGAGGACGAAGCCGCGCTGCGCGCCGCATGGAACAGCGTGAAACGCCTCGGCGAACACTTTTTTCGCGACGCTGGTGTCTTCCTTGAGCGCTTTGTTGACCGCGCCCGACATGTCGAAGTGCAGATTTTTGGCGACGGAAAAGGCCGCGTCGTGGCACTCGGCGAACGCGACTGTTCGCTGCAACGCCGTAATCAGAAAGTGGTGGAAGAAACGCCGGCACCGAATCTGCCACAGGCCACCCGCGACGCGCTGCACCACGCCGCCGTGCAGTTGGGTGAATCGGTCAGCTATCGCAGCGCCGGTACGGTGGAATTTATTTATGACCCGGCGCGCGATGCCTTTTACTTCCTCGAAGTGAATACGCGCTTACAGGTTGAGCATCCGGTCACCGAAATGGTCACCGGACTGGATTTGATTGAATGCATGTTGCGGGTTGCCGCCGATGAGCCGCTGGACTGGGCTGCGATGGAAAAAGCCCCGCAGGGCGCGTCGATAGAAGTGCGTATTTATGCCGAAGATCCGCTGAAAAACTTCCAGCCAAGCCCCGGCGTACTAACCGAAGTGGTCTTCCCGCAAGACGTTCGCGTTGACGGCTGGGTCTCCACCGGCAGCGACGTATCAGCCTTTTATGACCCGATGATCGCCAAGCTGATTGTGTACGGTTGCGATCGTGAGGACGCGCTGGCGAAAATGTCCGCCGCACTGGCCGCCACCCGCCTGCACGGTATTGCCACCAACATTGATTATCTGCGTCAGGTGGTTGCCACGCCGGTGTTTCACGCGGGCCAGATGTGGACGCGAATGCTCGATACCTTCGACTATGCGCCGCAGGCCATCGAAGTCCTGGCGCCCGGCACGTACAGCAGCATTCAAGACTACCCCGGACGCCTCGGTTATTGGGATATCGGCGTGCCGCCATCGGGCCCGATGGATGATTTTGCCTTCCGCCTCGCTAACCGCATTGTCGGCAATCATCCTGACGCCGCCGGTCTGGAATTTACATTACAGGGCCCGACGCTGCGCTTTCATTGCGACGCCACCCTGGCGTTGACGGGCGCGAGTTGCCCGGCCGACATTGACGGCGTCAACGTGGCGCACTGGCAACCGGTGAACGTGAAAGCCGGGCAGACATTGACGCTGGGCCGCGCCACGCAGGGTTGCCGTACCTACCTCGCCGTGCGCAATGGTTTCGATGTGCCGGTCTATCTCGGCAGCCGTTCGACCTTCGCCCTCGGCCAGTTTGGTGGGCACGCAGGGCGCACGCTGCGCGTCGCCGATATGCTGACGATTTCCCAGCCCGACCTGCCCGCCTGTACCACGCCTGCGCCGATCTGCCTGCCGCAGGCTGCGGCAGCACAGCTGATTCCGGCTTACGGCAGCGTCTGGAACATTGGTGTGCTGTACGGCCCGCACGGCGCACCGGACTTCTTTACCAAAGACTCTATCGAAGCCTTTTTTGCTGCCGAATGGCAGGTGCATTACAACTCCAACCGCCTTGGCGTGCGGCTGAGCGGCCCAAAACCGCAATGGGCGCGACAGGACGGCGGCGAAGCCGGTTTGCATCCGTCGAACGTGCATGACTGCGAATATGCCATCGGCGCGATTAACTTTACCGGCGACTTCCCGGTCATTCTGACCCGCGACGGGCCAAGTCTGGGCGGTTTCGTCTGCCCGGTGACGATCGCCAAAGCCGAACTGTGGAAAGTGGGTCAGGTGAAGCCGGGGGATAAAATCCGCTTCCATCCGATCAGCTTCGAACAGGCGCAGGCGCTGGAGCGGGCGCAACAAGGTCAGGTGGACTCGCTGATGCCGGTTGACGTCATGACACTCGCCACGCCGTCACTGCTGCCGCAAACCACGGCCTCGGCCACCGTGCTGGCCGAATTGCCTGCTGGCGAAGGTCGCCCGTCGGTGCAGTACCGTCAGGCCGGTGATGGTTACGTGCTGATTGAGTATGGCGACAACGTGTTGGATCTGGCCCTGCGTCTACGCCTTTATCTGCTGATGAAAGCCATCCGCGCCGCCGCAGAACCGGGCATTGAAGAACTTTCGCCGGGCGTGCGCTCGTTGCAGGTGCGCTATGACAGCCGCGTCATCCACCAGTCGGCCCTGCTTTCCCATCTGCTGTTGCTTGAGCAAGGTCTGGCCGATGTCAGCCAGCTCAAAATCCCGACCCGCATCGTGCATATGCCGATGGCGTTTGAGGACTCTGCCACGCTCGGCGCGGTCGAACGTTATCAGCAAACCGTGCGCAGCGAAGCGCCGTGGCTGCCCAACAACGTTGATTTTATCCAGCGTACCAATGGGCTAAAGAGCCGCGAAGACGTAAAAAATATCATTTTCGACGCCAGCTATCTGATCCTCGGCCTGGGTGATGTCTATCTCGGCGCACCGTGCGCGGTGCCGATTGATCCGCGCCATCGTCTGCTGAGTTCCAAATACAACCCGGCGCGTTCGTACACCGCAGAAGGCACGGTCGGCATCGGCGGTATGTACATGTGCATCTACGGCATGGACTCGCCGGGCGGCTATCAGTTGGTCGGCCGCACGCTGCCTATCTGGAATGCCTTCCTGAAGAATCAGCAGTTCAAAAACAGCCAGCCGTGGCTGCTGCACTTCTTCGATCAGGTGCGCTTCTATGAAGTAACCGAAGTCGAGCTCGACGCCCAGCGCGATGCGTTCCGTGAAGGGCGGGCGCAAATTCGCATCGAAGAGAGTGAGTTCGATTTTGCGCAATATACCCAATTTCTTGCCGACAACGCCGCCGATATCGCCGACTTCCGCACCCGTCAGTCTGCGGCCTTTACGACCGAAGTGGCGCACTGGGCCGCACAGGAAAGTGCCGCCGTGGACGCCGCCGCCAATGCGGTGGAAATCATCGAAGACGATAGCGAGCAGCAGGGCCATCTGGTCAGCGCTGACCTCAATGGCAACGTGTGGAAAATTCTGGTCGAACCCGGCCAGCAGGTCGAAGCGGGTCAGGCGCTGATTGTGGTAGAAGCCATGAAAATGGAGCTGTCGGTTTATGCGCCCTGCGCCGGTACCGTCAGCAAAATCAGCTGTCAGCAGGGCCGCCCGGTCGGGCCCGGCGACGCACTGTTGTGGCTGGACGTCGCGCAATCCGCGTAAGTCTTTCATCAGGAAACACTATGCAACTGACTGGCTCACGCACTGGACCAGATAAAAAACGCAGTAAAAGCCGCCCGGAAGGGCTGGCTGAGCGGATCTATCTGCAACTAAAAGACGACATTTTTAACTTTCACCTGCTGCCGGGCGACCGGTTCAGCGAGAACGACATCGCTGAACGCATGGAAACCAGCCGCACGCCGGTGCGTCAGGCGCTGTTCTGGCTGGAGCGCGAAGGCTATGTCGAAGTGTTTTTCCGCAGCGGTTGGCAGGTCAGACCGTTCGATTTCGACTATTTCGAACAGCTTTATGACCTGCGCATCGTGCTGGAACTGGAGGCGGTGAAACGTCTGTGCGCGCTGAAACCTGAGGCTCAACCCGTGCAGCTCGCGGGGCTGAAAGACTTCTGGATCGACACTCCGCGCCTTGATGACGGCCAGACGGTGTCACGCTTTGACGAAGCCTTCCATATGACGCTGGTTGAGGCCGCAGGCAATGGCGAAATGGCCCGTATCCACCGCGACCTGACAGAAAAAATTCGCATTATCCGCCGTCTGGATTTCACCAAAACGTCGCGGGTCGATGCCACGTATCACGAACACGCAAGCATTCTGCTTGCCATCATGCAACAGCAAACCGGGGAGGCCCAACGCCAACTACACGACCACATTGCCGTCAGTAAAGCCGAGGTGCGCAAAATCACGCTGCATATGCTGCATCAGGCCCGAAATGATGAGGGCAACCCATCATGACTTTTATAAAAATTTTTTCGACTTACACCATGACAGTGTTCTCTTAACTCATTTAAATCACAGCGTTTTTACAGAGGATTTCACTATGCAACGTCGACATTTTATTAAAGCCTTCGCCCTCTCCGCCACCGTGGTCAGCATGGGTTTAGCCTGGAGCGCACAGGCGGCCGACACCATCAAAGTCGGTATCATGCATTCGCTTTCCGGCACCATGGCAATTTCTGAAACGCCGCTAAAAGACATCGCGCTGATGACCATTGACGACATCAACGCCCATGGCGGCGTCCTCGGCAAAAAACTCGAACCGGTGGTGGTTGACCCGGCTTCTAACTGGCCGCTGTTTGCCGAAAAGGCCCGTCAGTTACTCACGCAGGATAAAGTCGCCGTGGTTTTCGGCTGCTGGACGTCAGTGTCGCGCAAATCAGTATTGCCGGTGTTCGAAGAGCTGAACGGCCTGCTGTTCTATCCGGTGCAGTATGAAGGCGAAGAGATGTCGCCGAACGTGTTCTATACCGGCGCCGCGCCAAACCAGCAGGCGATCCCCGCAGTGGAATATTTGATGAGCGAAGACGGCGGCGCGGCCAAGCGCTTCTTCCTGCTCGGCACTGACTATGTGTATCCACGCACCACCAACAAGATCCTGCGCGCCTTCCTGCACGCTAAAGGCGTGAAAGACAGCGACATCGAAGAGGTCTATACGCCCTTCGGTTATAGCGATTACCAGACGATTGTTTCCAACATTAAGAAATTCTCCGCAGGCGGCAAAACGGCGGTGATCTCCACCATCAACGGCGATTCCAACGTGCCGTTCTATAAAGAGCTGGCGAATCAGGGCGTGAAAGCCACCGATGTGCCCGTCGTGGCATTCTCGGTCGGCGAAGAGGAGTTGCGCGGCATCGACACCAAACCGTTGGTAGGTGACCTCGCGGCGTGGAACTACTTTGAGTCCGTTGATAACCCGACCAACAAGAAATTCGTCGCCGAATGGAAAGCCTACGCCAAAGCCCACAAACTGCCGAACGCTGACTCTGCGGTGACCAACGACCCGATGGAAGCCACTTACGTCGGCATCCATATGTGGGCGCAGGCGGTTGAGAAAGCTGGAACAACCGACGTCGATAAAGTCCGCGCCGCCATGGCCGGACAGACCTTCGCCGCACCGTCTGGTTTCACGCTGACCATGGATGCGACCAACCATCACCTGCACAAACCGGTCATGATCGGCGAAATCGAATCCAACGGGCAGTTCAACGTGGTATGGCAGACCGACAAACCTGTCCGCGCCCAGCCGTGGAGTCCGTACATTGCGGGCAATGATAAGAAGCCAGATACACCGGTGAAGACAGCAAGTAACTGATTATTCGCCTTCTTGCGAAGGCGTTCGGTCAGCTCCCTCCTGGGGAGTGTTGGGAGGGGTTTGGGTTTGGGCTTAGGTTCAGCGTCGCCATCGATACCCCACCCCAACCCTCCCCTTCGCAGGGGAGGGAGCAGATCGGCACTTTTACTTCTCCCCCTGCGAAAGGGAAAGGAGCAGATCGGCGCTTTCACTTCTCCCCCTGCGAAGGGGAGGGAGCAGATCGGCGCTTTTACTCCTCCCCCTGCGAAGGGGAAAGGAGCAGATCGGCGCTTTCACTTCTCCCCCTGCGAAGGGGAGGGAGCAGATCGGCGCTTTTACTTCTCCCCCTGCGAAGGGGAGGGAGCAGATCGGCGCTTTCACTTCTCCCCCTGCGAAGGGGGAGGTTGGGAGGGGGTTTGGCAACAAATTCCGGCAACAGGAAAAAATTATGACGCATTTTTTATCTCACTTCAGGCCACTGCTTTTCTTGCTTAGCGGCCTCCCGCTACTTGTATACGCCGGTGCCGCGAATGACTTTGCTGCCGTCAGCCGTAGCCAGCAAGCTACGTTGTTACAACAATGGGCGGCGGATCCGCAGCCGGAAAGGCTGCCGCTGCTTGAGGCACTGAAACAGGAAAACGTCGTGACCGACGACGCCAAACACGCCTTCACGCAGAACGGCGAACGGCTCACGCCGCTGGACGGCGATGCCAAACCGCAGGGTGAGACCAAAAAAGTGTGGCTGAACAACCACCTGCGTATCTTGATTGCCAATGCGCTCTCTGCACACCGGCTGGTCAGCGCCGACAGTGTCGTGCGTTTGCAGGCGGCAAAATCCTTACAGCGCGAAGCGCAGGCCGACCAGTTGCCGTTGTTGATACATCGCTTTGAGGTGGAAAAGGATGGCGCGGTGCATGACGCACTGGCCATCGCTCTGGCGAATTTACAGCTGAACGACGCCAATCCGCAGGTTCGCCTGAAAGCCGTCGAGCTGCTGGGTACCTCGGGCGACCCGGACACCCAGGGCCGTCTACAAAGTCTGACTGACCCTAAAACGGAAACCGATGCCACAGTCCGCGCCGCCGCAGACGTCAGCCTGAAAGCGGTGCAACACCGGTTGCTGATCGGCGATCTGCTCGGGCAGGCGTTTACCGGTTTGTCGCTCGGCTCGATTTTGCTGCTCGCGGCGCTGGGGCTGGCGATCACTTACGGCCTGCTCGGCGTGATCAACATGGCGCACGGCGAGATGCTGATGCTCGGTTCCTATTCCACTTATCTGGTGCAGTCGCTGTTCCAGCACTACGCGCCGGGGCTGCTGGCGATTTATCCGCTGGTCGCGCTGCCGGTGGCGTTTTTCATCACCGCCGGGATCGGCATGGCGCTGGAGCGCACCGTCATCCGTCATTTATATGGCCGCCCGCTGGAAACGCTGCTGGCGACCTGGGGCATCAGCCTGATGTTGATTCAGGGCGTGCGCGTGCTGTTTGGCGCGCAGAACCTCGAAGTCGCCAACCCCGGCTGGCTCTCCGGCGGCATTCAGCTACTGCCGAATCTGGTGCTGCCGTACAACCGCATCGCGGTGATTATCTTCGTCTTGCTGGTGCTCGTCCTGACCTGGCTGCTACTCAATAAAACCCGCCTCGGCATGAACGTGCGCGCCGTGACGCAAAACCGGGCGATGGCCGCTTGCTGCGGCGTGCCGACGGGCCGCGTCGATATGCTGGCGTTCGGCCTCGGCTCGGGCATTGCAGGGCTGGGGGGCGTGGCGCTGTCGCAGCTTGGCAACGTCGGTCCCGAACTCGGGCAGGGTTACATCATCGACTCCTTCCTTGTGGTGGTGCTGGGTGGCGTCGGCCAGCTGGCGGGGACGGTAGTCGCGGCCTTTGGGCTCGGCATTGTGAACAAAATTCTTGAGCCGGAAATCGGCGCGGTGCTGGGTAAAATCCTGATCCTCGCGCTGATTATCCTGTTCATTCAGAAACGTCCACAGGGACTGTTCGCCTTCAAAGGCAGGGTGATTGACTGATGAGCCAACCTCTAACCATTACTGGCGTACAAAAAGCGCCGAAGATTGCGATAACTCTGGGCGTGCTGGTACTGATTGCACTGATTATTATGCCGTTTCTGGCGCTGCTGCCGGCGGAAAATCCGCTGTCGATCTCCACCTACACGCTGACGCTGGTCGGTAAGATCCTCTGTTATGCGATCGTCGCGATCGCGCTTGATCTGGTGTGGGGCTACGCCGGTTTGCTGTCGCTCGGCCACGGGCTGTTTTTTGCCCTCGGCGGCTACGCAATGGGCATGTATCTGATGCGTCAGGCGGCGGGCAGCGGCCTGCCGGACTTTATGTCCTTTCTCTCGTGGACTGAACTGCCGTGGTTCTGGGTCGGTACCCAGCATTTTGCATGGGCACTGTGCCTGATCGTGCTGGTGCCGGGCGCACTGGCGTTTGTGTTCGGCTACTTCGCTTTCCGCTCCAAAATCAAAGGCGTCTATTTTTCAATCATGACCCAGGCGCTGACCTACGCCGGTATGCTGCTGTTTTTCCGCAATGAAACGGGTTTTGGCGGCAACAACGGCTTCACCGGTTTCACCACCCTGCTCGGTTTTCAGGTCACCGCCACCGGCACCCGCATTGGGTTATTTTTGATGACCGTGTTAGTGCTGGTTTTCAGTCTGGCGCTGGGTTTCGCCCTCGCACGCAGCAAATATGGCCGCGTGCTGACCGCCGTGCGGGACGCCGAAAACCGGCTGATCTTCTGCGGCTATGATCCGAAAGGCTTCAAGCTGTTTGTCTGGACAGTTTCCGCGATGTTATGTGGTTTAGCCGGTGCGCTGTACGTGCCGCAGGTCGGCATCATTAACCCCGGTGAAATGTCACCAACCAACTCCATCGAAGCCGCCATCTGGGTGGCGCTCGGCGGGCGCGGCACGCTGATCGGCCCGATGCTTGGCGCAGCCATCGTCAACGGCGCGAAAAGCTGGTTCACCGTCGCCATCCCCGAATACTGGCAATTTGTGCTCGGCGGCATGTTCATTGTGGTGACGCTGTTTCTGCCGCACGGCGTCATTGGGCTGCTGCGTAAGAGGAAATCCTGATGAATTCCATGATGATGACCGAAGAGTTATTCACCCAACCGCAAAGGGCGGATCGCCACCGGCAGCAAACCGACCCGATTTTGCAGCTGCAAAATATTAATGTCAGTTTTGACGGCTTTAAGGCGCTGACCAATTTGTCGCTGAACATCGGCGTCGGTGAGTTGCGCTGCGTGATTGGCCCGAACGGCGCGGGGAAAACCACGCTGATGGATGTGATCACTGGCAAAACCCGCCCGCAGAGTGGCAGCGTATTTTACGACCAGCGAACTGACCTGACCAAACTGGAGCCGGTGCAGATTGCACAGTCGGGCATTGGCCGTAAATTTCAGAAACCGACGGTATTTGAAGCGCTGACCGTGTTCGAAAATCTGGAGATCGCGCAGAAAACCAATAAATCTGTCTGGGCCTGTTTGCGCGCCAAAATGAACAGCGAACAGCGCGACCGCATCGATGAAATGCTCGGCACGCTGCGCCTGACCACAGAACGCCATCGTCCGGCGGGTTTGCTGTCGCACGGTCAGAAGCAGTTTCTGGAAATCGGCATGTTATTGGTGCAGGAGCCGCATCTGCTGCTGCTCGACGAACCCGCCGCAGGCATGACCGACGCCGAAACCGAATATACCGCCGAGCTGTTTAAACAGCTGTCCGGCAAACATTCGCTAATGGTAGTTGAGCACGACATGGGCTTTGTGGAGAGCATCGCCGACCACGTCACGGTGCTGCATCAGGGGCAGGTGTTGGCGGAAGGTTCGCTTAAACAGGTGCAAGCTAACGAGCAGGTTATTGATGTCTATTTAGGACGCTGAGGCTTTTTTTGAGGAAAACACGTATGTTGCAAGTCAATGAACTGAATCAGTTTTACGGCGGCAGCCACATTCTTCGTGGCCTGTCTTTTGAGGCAAAAATCGGCGAGGTCACCTGCCTGCTCGGGCGCAACGGCGTGGGGAAAACCACCCTGCTCAAATGCCTGATGGGGCTGATCCCGGCGAAATCCGGCACCATCAGCTGGCAGGATCAGGTGATCAACGCCCGCAAACCGCATCAGCGCGTGCAGGCGGGCATCGCCTACGTCCCGCAGGGGCGAGAAATTTTTCCGCGTTTGACGGTAGAAGAAAATCTGCTGATGGGGCTGTCGCGCTTTTCCGGCAGCCAAGCGAAGCAGGTCCCGGACGAAATCTATCACCTGTTCCCGGTGTTGCTGGAGATGAAACAGCGCCGCGGCGGCGACTTGTCCGGCGGCCAGCAGCAACAGCTGGCGATTGGTCGGGCGCTGGCCTGTAAACCGGGCCTGCTGATCCTCGACGAACCCACCGAAGGCATTCAGCCCTCCGTCATCAAAGAGATCGGTGCGGTCATCCGACAGCTGGCGGCCAAAGGCGACATGGCGATCCTGCTGGTTGAGCAATTCTACGACTTCGCCGCCGACCTGGCCGACAGCTACCTGGTGATGTCGCGCGGCAGCATCATTAAACGCGGGCGTGGCGAGGATATGGAGGCCGAAGGTGTACGGAGCCTGGTGGCGATTTAACCCGTATCACACTCCTTCAACAAATTTCCCGTCATCCACGGCATGTCAGCATCAAAATATTTGCTGCGCGCCGCGTGTATTTGCGGTGCCTCACACTTATTTCTGCTGAAAAATCCCACTGCAAAATATTCGGCGCTGGCCGGTAAATCATTTCGCTGTTGCCGCCCGCCGACCTCCTTATACTTCGCTCAGTGACTTATTTCCCCACATTGGACGTACAGGAGATTGACCATGACTACGCATACATTCCAGGCCGAACCTTTCGCATTACCTTTTGATCCACAAACCACCGCGCTGGTCATGATCGACATGCAGCGTGATTTTGTTGAACCCGGCGGGTTCGGCGAAGCGCTGGGCAACGACGTTTCGTTAGTGCGCACCGCGATTGCGCCATGTAAAAAAGTGCTGGAGGCCGCACGCGCCCACCACATGCTGGTCATTCACACCCGCGAAGGGCATCGCGCTGATCTGAGCGATTGCCCACCCGCCAAACTGACCCGTGGCGGCCAGACCTTTATCGGCACCCAGGGACCGATGGGCCGCATTCTGGTTCGCGGCGAAGCGGGTCACGACATTATTCCTGAGCTCTATCCGGTCGCCGGTGAACCGGTTATCGATAAACCGGGTAAAGGGGCGTTTTATCAAACTGACCTGCATTTGGTTTTACAGAATCACGGCATCAAAACCCTGATCGTTTGCGGCGTAACCACTGAAGTTTGCGTCACCACCACCGTGCGCGAAGCTAACGACCGTGGCTATGAGTGCATCATTCCTCAGGATTGCGTGGGCTCTTATTTCCCTGAATTCCAGAAGTCCTCGCTGGAGATGATCAAAGCTCAGGGCGCCATTTTCGGCTGGGTCAGCGATGCAAACGCCATCATCAGCGGCTTAAACGCGAAGGCGTAACATGCCCCTTTCTATCGTTTCGCTCGGCTATCTGGCCGCAGAAAGGCTGGTTCAACCCGCGCAGCAACTGAAGATCCACAGCCGCTTTCACCATGCGATGAATCTGCTGGCCACCGACGGACACTTGCTGACGCTGCTCGATGCCAGCCAATATCCGAACCTACCCGATGCGGTTCGGGTTCAGTTGCCGCCGGGCTGGGACTGGCGGGAAATGGCCGACACGCTGGCCGGATTTGATAGCGCAGAAATCTGGCAGCCGGAGATTCTTCTGGCACTGCCCGGTGAAAGCCCCCGCCACTACGCGGTGCTGGCCGATGCGTTAAGCGGGCAGCCGGTAGAAAGCGAGCTGATGCTGCTACCGGACGGTGACCGCTCGAAACGCCAGCCGCAGATTGCAGCGGACAATTCAGCCGAACAGCTGACCTTGCAGGTTTCACAGCTGATTGGTTTTGGACGCGGGCTGACGCCGGACGGTGATGACTATCTGCTGGGGTATCTGGCAGCGCTGTGGCGCTGGCAGAACGCACCGAACATCGCGGGGCATTATCGTCAAATGCAGCAAATCGTCGCCGCGCAGCTGACCGCCACCAACGACATCAGCGCGCACTATTTGCGGCGCGCGCTGCACGGGCATTTCTCTGAACCACTGTGCGAGCTGATGACTTTACTGACTCAACCGGCCAACACAGCACAAATCAACGTAGCGGCTCAGAACATGATGCAGTGCGGTGCCAGTTCGGGAACCGACTGTCTGGCTGGCCTGCTACACGGAATACGTACGCTACAAACCGCCTTGTAATTCACTCTTTTTTCTTCATGCCGGATGCCCTTACATCTCCGGCAGAGGCTCCCTTTGCCTGAAAAACAGGCAATAAGAACACAGGTAATCGTTATGAGTATCATGTTCCAGGTTTTCAACAACATGTATCAGGACTCCGTTTCACTGATGCAAATTTCCGCCCAGATCAGTAAACAACCAGGCATTGAACAAGCCTCGGTGGTAATGGGCACGCAAACCAATTTGGCTCAGTTGGCAGACGCCGGTTTTGGGCAAGGCGTTAACGCTGGCCCAAATGATCTGATTATCGCGGTCATGGGCGCTGACGTGGCCTGCAACGACGCGATGGCGCTGGCGCGTGAATTGCTGAGCAGTAAGCCGAAAGACACCAGCACCGACGGGGTCTTCGCCCCCACGTTGGTCAGTCTTGATATGGCGCTGGAGCGTCATCAAGGCATTAATTTGGCATTGATCTCAGTGCCCGGTGATTACGCCGCTGCCGAAGCGATGAAAGCCTTGAAGTTGGACATGAACGTGATGCTGTTTAGCGACAACGTCAGTCTGGCGCAGGAAATACAGATCAAAATGCTGGCCCGCAAGAAAAACCGGCTGGTGATGGGGCCGGACTGCGGCACCGCGATAATCAACGGCATGCCGCTCGGCTTCGCTAACGTAGTAAACCCTGGTGCTATCGGCGTGGTTGGCGCGTCAGGTACCGGTGTGCAGGAAGTGACCTGCCGCGTTGACCATCTCGGTGCTGGTATTTCTCAGGCGCTCGGTACTGGCGGACATGATCTGCACGAAGAAATTGGCGGCATTTCCATGCTTTACGGCTTACAGATGCTGGCCGAAGACCCGCAAACAGAGGTCATCGTCCTCATTTCCAAACCCCCTGCCCGCGACGTGGCAGAACGGATTCTTGAGCAGGCCAGTGCCTGCGGCAAATCGGTCGTGGTGAACTTCCTCGGTGCTAACCCCGCAGATATCACCCGTGAACGCGTTTTCGCCGCCACCTCACTGGCACATTCAGCAGACCTGGCGGTTGCACTGTTAAACGGCAAAACCTCCGCCGTGGCGTCGGTTGAAAATATCAGTGCTGAGCAATACCGCGATTTACCGGTAGCACGTCAGGACATTCGCGGTGTGTTTGCCGGTGGCACCTTCTGCTTCGAAAGCCAGCTTATCTGTCAACAACAGGGGTTCGTTGCGGCCTCCAATACGCCGGTTTCCGGCAATCAGACGCTGGCCGATTTATGGCGCAGCAGCGGCCATACGCTGATTGATATGGGCGATGACGATTTCACCCGTGGCAAACCGCACCCGATGATCGACCCGACGCTGCGTGATCAGCGTATTGCGGCAGAAATTAGCGACCCGAATACGGCGGTCCTGTTGTTTGATCTGGTGCTTGGCTACGGCGCAGCCGCTGAACCGGCGACTGAGTTGCTGGAAATTCTCATGAAGCCGCCGCGTGAAAATCGCCCTCTTTATGTCGCCCACGTTTGCGGCACCGAAGCGGATCCGCAACAACGTTCACGTCAGATTCAGGCATTGCGTAACGCTGGCGTACTGGTCGCCGAATGCAATGCACAGGCCGCGCTGTGGGCCAGCCAGATTGCCCGCATTCAGGCCGAAAGGAAGGGAGCTAAATAATGAATACATTACTGAATCAGCCACTTTGCGTGGTAAACGCCGGCCTGAACAGCTTTGCCGACAACCTGAAAACCGCCGGTGGCGACGTCGTGGCACTGAGCTGGCAGCCGCCTGCGCTGGGCAATATCGAGGCCGGTCTGGATCTGGCGCAGCTTCTGCGCCATCCGCTGGTTGAACAAGCCAATGAGGTGGCGTTTGCGCGCTATCTCAGCGCCCAACCGGCGCTGGTTGACGTCATGTTTGCCCGCGAAGCCATTGCGGCGATGAACGAACGTCAACTGATCCTGCACTCCGGGCCACCGATTGCCTGGCCAGACATGTGTGGACCGGTAAAAGGCGCGATTATCGGTGCCGTCCTGTTTGAAGGCTGGGCCACCGATCATGAAGCTGCCGGGCGCTTAATCGAATCAGGGAAAATCGATCTCGAACCTTGCCATCACTATCACGCGGTCGGCCCGATGGCGGGGATTATCAGCCCGTCGATGCCGCTGTGGGTGATTGAAAACAAAACCAACGGTAAACGCGCATTCAGCAATTTTAACGAGGGTCTGGGCAAAGTCTTACGCTTCGGCGCCAACAGCGACGACGTGCTGCAACGTCTGCACTGGATGAGTGAAGAGCTGGCACCGGCGATGAAAATTGCCGTAAAACGTCTTGGCGAGCTGGAGCTGAAACCGCTGATGGCGCAGGCGCTGCATATGGGCGACGAAGTGCATAACCGCAACGCGGCCGCCACCGGCTTGCTGATTAAGCGTCTGATTCCGGCGCTGCTCGAATGCAACCTGCCTTTGGCGCAGCTGCAACGCAGCGTGGAATTTATTACCGGCAACGATCACTTCTTCCTGAACCTGTCGATGGCGGCCTGTAAAGCCATGATGGATACCGCCGCTGACGTGCCTAACAGCTCGATGGTCACGGTGATGGCGCGCAACGGCGTCAACTTCGGTATTCGTCTGTCCGGTACCGGCGACCGCTGGTATCAGGCACCGGCTAATCCGGTTGAAGGCTTGTTCTTCCCAGGCTACGGCGTGGAAGATGCTGCCGCCGATCTCGGCGACAGCGCCATCACCGAAACGGCTGGCGTCGGTGGCTTCGCCATGGCGTCGTCTCCGGCCATCGTGAAATTCGTCGGTGGTACGCCCGCAGATGCCTCCAATAACAGCCGCAAGATGCAGCTGATCACCCTCGGCGGCAACCCGGCATTCACCCTGCCGGCACTGAACTTCGCACCGACCGCCGCGGGCATTGACGCCCGTAAAGTCGCCGATCGCGGCATCCTGCCGATCATCAATACCGGCATCGCCCACAAACAGGCGGGTGTCGGCCAGATTGGCGCCGGCATCACCACCGCGCCGATGTCCTGTTTTGTCGATGCGCTGCTGGCACTGTCTCAGGAGATCAAATAATGAGTAAACCTTTAGCCGTGGTGGCCGTCGGCGGTAATGCGCTGATCGTCAATGAACAGAAAAACAGTATCCCTGACCAGTATCAGGCGGTGATCGCCAGCGTGCGTCCGGTAGTAGACATGATTGAAGCGGGTTGGGACGTGGTCTTGACCCACGGCAACGGCCCGCAGGTGGGCTTTATTCTGCGCCGCTCGGAGCTGGCCGCCAGCGAAGTTGCGCCGGTTCCGCTTGATTACGCCGTCGGTGATACCCAGGGCGCGATTGGCTATATGTTCCAGAAAGCCCTGTTGAATGAACTGCAACGGCGCAAGATTTCGCGCCCGGTGGTGGCAATTGTGACGCAGACGCAGGTCAGCGCAGAAGACCCCGCGTTTCAGCATCCGATCAAACCGGTCGGTGCTTTTATGGATGAAGCCACCGCCCGTCAGCGTCAGCAGGATTTGGGCTGGAGCATTGCTGAAGACGCCGGACGCGGTTGGCGCAGAACCGTACCTTCGCCACTGCCGCTGGATATTCTCGAGCGCGATACCATCAGCGCACTATTGGCGCAGGGCTGCATTGTGATTGCCTGCGGCGGCGGCGGTATTCCGGTGGTGCGCAATGCCCACCAGCAGCTCGAAGGCGTGGAAGCGGTGATCGATAAAGATCTGGCGTCAGCGCTGCTGGCCGAACAACTGGGCGCCGATCTGCTGCTGATCCCGACCGGCGTGGAGCAGGTCGCCGTGAACTTTGGTACGCCACAACAACAGTGGCTGAGCCAACTGACAGTGGCGCAGGCCGAAACCTTTATTCATGAAGGGCAATTTGGCGCGGGCAGTATGCAGCCGAAAGTCGAAGCCATCGTGAAATTTATCAATAACAGCCAACGGCTGGGAAAAAGTGCCAAAGGGTTAATCACCACCCCGGACGCGATAAAAGCGGCACTGAATCACCAGACCGGCACCTGGATTTCTCACCTTTAAGGATAAAACCATGGAAAACAATGTACTGCTGGCCGTCAACGGCACCCTGATGCGCGGCCTGGAACTGAACCCAAACATGACCAACGTCGGCGGCGTTTTCGTGCGCGAAGACAGCACCGATGCACATTACCGTTTGTGGACAATTAACGACCGGCATCCCGGCATGATCCGCGTTTCGCAGGGCGGAAATGCCATCAGTCTGGAAGTCTGGTCGCTGCCACCGGCGTCGTTCGCCGCACTGTTAAGCAGCGAACCCGCCGGACTCGCTATCGGTAAAGTGAAATTGCAAGACGGCAGCGAGATGCTCGGCGTGCTGGCTGAACCCTGGCTGGTTGAAGGGCAAAAAGAGATCACGGCGACCGGCGGCTGGCGTCAATATACCGGGCATCATCACACCGCCTGATGGACAAGCTTTGACTTAACAAGGACTGAGTTATGCGTGAAACAGAAAATACTCCGAATACCGCATCAGGATTGCGTATTGCGATGATTTTACTCGGCATTGCCGTGACACCGGTTTTACTTTCCTCTTCAAGCCTGGGTAACCAGCTTTCAGGTTCACAGCTCATCAGCGTGGTCATGTTGGGTGGGATTATCCTGACGCTGCTTTCCGCTATCACTATCTGCGTGGGCGAAAAAGCGCGTTTGCCCACCTACGGCATCGTCAAATATGCCTTCGGTGAAAAGGGCGCGGTAGCGATCAATATCCTGATGGCGATCAGTCTGTTCGGCTGGATTGCCGTCACCGCCAATATGTTCGGCCATTCGGTGCATGATTTGCTGGCAGAGCACGGCCTGGAAGTACCGACTTCGCTGTTGGTGGCGCTGGGGTGTTGCCTGTTTGTCGCCTCGACGGCGTTTGGTTTCGCCGTGCTCGGCAAAATCGCGCAGGTTGCGGTGCCGGTGATTGCGCTGGTGTTGTGCTACATCTTGTATGTCGCCACCCACGGTACGGCACCGGTGCTGGAGAGTGTCAGCCAAATGAACACCGGTGTGGCGGTGTCTACCGTGGTCGGTACGATCATCGTATTGGTCGCCACCCTGCCCGATTTCGGCAGTTTCGTGCATAACCGCAAACACGCGCTGATTGCGGCAGTCGCCGCGTTTCTGGTGGCTTATCCGCTGCTCTACTGGGCCGGAGCGATGCCCAGTGCGCTGAGCGGTCAGGGCTCTTTATTAGGGGCGATGGCAACCTTTGGTGCGGTATTACCGGCGGCCCTGCTGCTGATTTTTGCCTGCATCACCGGCAATGCGGGGAATATGTTTCAGGGTACGCTGGTGGTTTCCACCCTGCTGACCCGCTTCCCGAAATGGCAGATCACCCTGGCGCTGGGCGTGCTGGCGGCGATCGTTGGCAGCATGGATATCATGGCGTGGTTCATTCCTTTCCTGCTGTTTCTGGGTATCGCCACGCCGCCGGTCGCGGGTATCTATATTTCCGACTTTTTCCTCTATCGCCGCAACGGCTATCAGCCGACGTCCTGACCCGCGAACCACAAATCAAGCTGCTGACCTTTGTCGCCTGGCTGCTCGGTTCGGCCGTTGGCTTTATGACCGTCAAAGGCATGGTGACGCTGACGACCATTCCGTCGGTGGATTCCATTCTGGTGGCCTGCGTCTGTTATGCCCTGTTTAGCCGGATGCAAAAACGGTAAAACGGTAATTTCTGCGGGCACTTGCGGCAGGTAAGCATTCTGTCGCAGGGAATTACGTCATAATGAAGGGAAATCGTCCATTGAGGCGGGTTTCCCTTTTTCGCTGGCAGGAGCGCCTGTGGTCATCTCTGACGAAAGTATTCGTATTGTCCATTTAGTGGCGAAATATCAAAGCATCACCACGGCGGCCGAACAGCTCAACAAAGTGCCTTCGGCCATCAGCTATACGGTAAAAAAACTGGAAGAGAGCCTTGGGGTGGCGCTGTTTATCCGCAAAGGCAGCCATATCGAGCTGACGCCCGCCGGCCACTATTTTATCCAGCACAGCAAAACTTTCCTCAGCGATCTCGACGCCCTGAAACGCAACACCACCCTTGTCCACGAAGGCGTTGAGCAGGAATTCATTATTGCGGTGAATAACATTGTACCGATGCCGGTACTGGTGGAGTTTATCAGCGCGTTCGAGCGGGCATGTCCCTCAACGCGACTGGCGCTCAACGTCGAGGTGTATAACGGCTGCTGGGATGCGCTTTACAGTAAACGGGCCGATCTGGTGATCGGCGCGCCGCACAATGTGCCCAGCACCGAAGGCATCGTCAGCGAGGCACTGGGCCAGCTAGAGTGGGACTTTGTGGTTGGCCCGCAGCATCCGCTGGCCACCCTGATGCAACCGCTGACCAACACGGAGCTACGCCATTATCCGGCGGTATGTATTCGCGATACCGCCGTGAATTTCGCCCATCAACAGGCGTGGCTACTCGAGGGGCAAAAGCCGCTGTTTGTCCCGGATTTCGCAATGGCCGTGGCGCTGATCCAACGTAATATCGGCATCGGCTACCTTCCCCATCATCTGGCGCTACCGCTGTTGAACAATGGCATGCTGGTCAAAAAGTCGATGCTGGAACATAAACATGCCACTCAGCTGTTCCTCGCTGCCCGTTCTGACAGCCGGGGAAAAGTGTGCCAATGGTGTCTGGATTATCTGCTTGAATCGGGGGTTAAAGGAGAACTGTGCGGGAAGTGAACGGACGGCGTCTTTCAGGCACAAAAAAGCCGCGACCTGCGCGGCTTTTCAACATGTAGACGAAGCGAAATACTGTTCGTTGCGAAATACCGTTCGTTATGAAGTACTGTCAGCTGCGAACTTTGCGGTAGATAAACAGCACTACCAGCGCGCCGATCACGGCGACGATAAAGCTGCCGAAGTTGAAGCCATCTACGCGACCAAACCCGAAGAAGGTACTGATATAACCCCCGACGACGGCACCGACAACACCCAGCACCACGGTCAGGATAAACCCGCCGCCATCTTTACCCGGCATGATCCATTTCGCCAAAATACCCGCAATCAGACCAAAGATGATCCAGGATAAAATTCCCATTTTTTAACTCCTCCAAATAAATTCCAGTTCCGTGAATGTTGTTGAGCCTTTATGGCACAAAACAGTACGGAACGAACGTCGTTCTGTTTTCGGTGCTGTGAATAATCAACCGTAAAACGTTTTTCTTACCCTACACAGTGAAGTTTAGCAGAAATCTACAAACCCGCTCAAAATCAGGGAGAAGGGGAATTAATCGTCAGTTTATGCTCTCTTTATCAACCGGTGTAAGGTCGAGGGACCTTTCGTCAATCGGCCGCAGCGGCCTGTAAAATTGCGTAAAAAGTAGACCAATTTTTTTGAATGACTTCCTCAAATCAATCCGTTTTTCATCTGCGCCGGACAGGCCTATTATTCACATATCGAAAGGCAACCACCTTTCTAACTCACAACCTGAATGGAATAATCATCATGAAAAACGTCAAAATTTTTGCTGTAGCTGCGACCCTTTCCCTGATCTCTTTCGGTAGTTTTGCTGCTGAGCAGGTTTCTCAACCCGCTGACGGCGCACAGAAAATCGGCGTGATCTCTGTTGCAGGTCCAACCACTCTGGGTGGTCTGGAAAATAAACTGGCCGCTCAGGCAAGTGACGCGGGTGCTTCTTCTTACCGCATCATCTCCGTGACCGGTAACAACCGTATGCACGCAGACGCTGAAATCTATAAATAAGCCTGTTTAGCCTTTAAAACCCTCCAGATAGCAAAAAGCCTGCGGAAAGCATCCTCCACGATGTCTCTCCACAGGCTTTTTTCATTCCCGATCCCCCATTAACGTAAAACCTCCCGCCAGCTCGTTCAGAATTTTATTACCCGCCGATTGCTTATGTTACAAGGTATTACTATTCTGGAATCTACGTTCATCAGAAGGGATTGCCATGAAAACTCGTATCACCGCCGCACCCACCGAACAGGATATCGAACAGATAAAAACTGGGATGCGTCAATTCAACAGCCGTTTTATTCCACAGCAGAAACTCCGTGCATTAGGCATTTTTGTCGAAGATGACAATGGGGACAAACTGGCGGGTATTGTGGCTGAAACCGTCGGGAATTGGATGTACATCCAGGTATTGTGGGTTGATGAGTCCCTGCGCGGTCAGGATGTCGGCACGCAGTTAATCCAGGAAGCGGAAGAAGAAGCCAAAGCACGCGGCTGCCGTTATTCGCTGGTGGATACGCTGAGTTTTCAGGCCCGGCCATTCTATGAGCGCATGGGTTACAGCATGCAGCTGGCGCTGGAAGATTACGTTGCAGATATTCGCGCTCCTGCGGATGCACCGTCCGCCCATACCCGCTATTACCTGACCAAAAGATTTGTCTGACGCTTTTCTGGCGCAGCCTAAAATGCGCGGCGGGACGGCTTTCCCGCTGCGCCAATAGTAAACATTACCTCGTTGGCAGCGCCAACCACTCCTGAACTGACGGACGCTGCCACTGGGCATCGGCATAGGCCGCCAGGTTTTCCGGCAATGCATCACCGTTTAAATGTAAACGGTTGAGCATCAACGCCAAATCCATATCCGCGATACACCATTCACCAAACAGGTTCTCCCGATCTTCCAGCAGACGCTGGGCGGCGCTGATTAGCTTTTCTGCGGCAGCCTGACCTTTTGGCGTCAGGGGCGGACATTTTTTGCCACCAAATACCACCTGAGTTGAACGCTCTTCGCGGATAGGCATTAAATCACTGCGCAGCCACGCCTGTACTTCACGGGCTTTGGCGCGCTTTTCCGGGTCAGCGGGATAAATCGCCGGGAAGGTCGGCGCGGGAAATAGCTCTTCAACATATTCATCGATGGCGGAAGACTCGGAGAGCACAAAGCTGCCGTTGGTCAGCGTCGGTACGCGGCGCGTAACGGAAATGGCGGTGTAGTGATCTTTCAGGTTTTCGGCATCTGCCAGATCCACCGTCTCCAGCTCAAAAGGGATCCCCTTTTCCGTCAGTGCAACAAAAGCCGACATGACGTAAGGGCTGAAATATTGGGCGTCACAATAGAGTGTCAGTGAAGGTTCGCTCATCGGAACTCCTGAAAAAATGAGTAAAAGGATGAAAAACATAGCGCAGAAATGAAGGTGTGTCGCCGACAACCCGTTTGGCAGACAAAGAGAGTCGCGGGCAACGTCTGCCCGCGACGGCTTATTTCAGACGGAAAACCTGCACGATTTCATTCAACCGGCGCGCCTGATCTTCCAGTGAAGCCGAGGCGGCCGAGGCTTCCTGCACCAGCGCGGCGTTCTGTTGGGTGACGCCATCCATCTCGTGTACGGCCTGCGTCACCTGGCTAATGCCGCGCGATTGCTCATCGGACGCGGAGACAATATCGGCCATAATATCGCGCACGTCGGTAACGGCTTTCATCATCTCTTTCATGGTTTCACCGGCGTTTTTCACCAGGCCAACCCCGGTATCAACCCGTGATGTGGACTCCGTGATCAACGCCGAAATCTCTTTCACCGCCTCGGCGCTGCGCTGGGCCAGACTGCGGACTTCCGCCGCCACCACGGCGAAGCCGCGTCCCTGTTCACCGGCACGGGCAGCTTCTACCGCCGCGTTGAGTGCCAGAATATTGGTCTGGAAAGCAATGCCGTTGATCACGGTTGTAATATCAGCAATACGCCGCGAACTGTCGTCAATTTCACCCATAATGCCAACAACATCGCTAACCATGCGGTCGCCTTTTTCGGCGATTTTCGTCGCGTTGGCGGTTAAATCTGTCGCCGTGTGGGCATTGTCGGCGTTCTGTTTCACCGTCGCAGTCAGCTGTTCCATGCTGGCGGCGGTCTGTTCCAGCGCGGCGGCCTGCTGCTCGGTGCGTGCTGCCAAATCGATATTCCCTGCGGCTATCTGTGATGCACCGCTGCCCACAGAATGACTGGTGGAAATAATGTCAGTCACCACTTCCCGCAGCTGGGCCTGCATGGTTTGCAGCGCAAAGAAGATGCTGCTGCGATCGCCTTTCTGCGTAACGATAGGTTGCGTCAGGTCGCCGTCGGCCACGGTCAGTGCGATCCTTGCCGCCTCGAACGGCTCGCCGCCTACCGGCCTCATCACTTTTCGGGTGAAAATCACGCTCAGCACCGCAAACACCAGAATAATGCTGATCACCATCAGGATCATGGCGTTACGTAGCTGGCGATAGCTCTCTTTCATTACCGCATTGACCGGCGCGACAATCCCCATCATCCACGGCGTGGCGGTATTACCGATTTTCACCGGCGTATAAACCGCCAATGCGCTTTTGCCCATCACCGGATCCTGCTGTTCGCGTGAAAAGGCTTTACCCTGCAGCACACTTTTTTGCAACGCGGGGTCATTTTTTAGCGGGCGCGTGATGAGGGATTTATCAGGATATGAAATGTAATGGCCGGACTGGGAGAGCAGCACGGCATAGCCGGTGCCTTCATAGGGCTTAATGTTGTCGGTCAGTGTCTGGAGTGTTTGCAGCGAAAAGTCTGCCGTGACCGAGCCGATAAACCGGCCGTCCACCATAATGGGTACCGCAATCGAGGTCAGCAACGTTTCCACGCCGTTATACGGGTAGCTGTAAGGCTCCAGAATCACCTCTTTTTTCAGCTTACGAGGCAACAGATAGTAGTCGCCGCTGCCCGGTTTTTCGTAGTCGGTCAGGTTGTGTAGCGCGACCTTGCCGCTGGTGTCGCGGTCAACGTAGCGCACGAAGCGGCCTTCAGGATCTTCCCCCTCTTTACCGGCGAAATCGTCGTCTTTACCGTCGAAGGCGTCCGGCTCCCAGGCCAGTGACATCGACAAAAAATCCGGGTGATTCTTCAGGGCATTGGCGAGTAAGGTGTCCGCCAGTTTACGATCGGCGTGGCCCGCCTCGCGCAGGCTTACCACGCTTTGTACCAGGTCGCGTGCAGCATACAGCGCGGTATCAAGTTTTTGCTGAGTGATATAAGCGTCGGTTTGCGCCGTCTGCTCAAGATAACGGTGTGCAATAGCTCGCTGCTGCGCACCCGACTGCCAACTGAGCAGGCCCACGGTGATGATATAGCCGAGGCTGATGGTGATCAGCCCGACAATCAGCATCAGCGTGCGGGTAGGCATTGGGCCGCGCTTTTTTACGGCGCGCAGCGCCTCATGGTGCAATTTTTTCATGGAATTCCCCGGAACACATCGTGCAATAAAGTGGCTGTTTTGCGCTGTCCCTGGCATGTCTGGCACCCTGCGCTGACGCATGGCGGGTCTTCCGTTATCGTCTATATCATCGGCAAATCGCGGCGTATCTTTAATCGGCAGGTGATCTATCTCACACTTTTTTCACTGACGAATTAAACGTTTCGCTTCGTATGACCATCTCCCTATACTGCTGAAATCCCCTGATGTCGGGCTTTTATTCCAGGAACAGACCATGAAAAACCGGAACCTTGCCCTTGCGATGCTCCTGCCGCTGCTGATATCCGCAGCCCACGCTTCATCTCCCAAAGAGATCAAAGCGCGTTTTAATCAATTTAAGGTTGGCGACAAAACGATTTGTCTGGATGAATTTACCTATCCCAACAACCAGAAAATGAAATCGTTCGAGAACGGCTTTATCGTCAGCAAGAAAAACAATGTCCTGACTTATCAGATAGTCAGCATGTTTTTGCTGGGCAATGACGTCACAGCCAATGTGAAAGCGATTGTGGAGAGCCGGGCGGGGGAAAAGGGACTAAGTACCACGTTTAAACAGGCATTTATCGACGTTTCCGGCATGGATAAACCTGAACAGGCTGATGCGAAAGCCAAAATCATCCGCGATTTCCAGCAGATGACCAGCGCGAAGCAGGAAGTTCTGCCTTACAGTTCGATCGTGCTTAACGAGCAGGGCTATGTGATAACGACGGTGGAAACCAATGGCACCAGCGTGAGCGAATGCTTTGTGACACCCTACAAATTACCCAACAAGGATTGAGGTTGATGACCGTTTTATGCCCCATGAGTGACCTCTTTTTCCTGCAATTCCTTGAGAAAATGGCCGATGATTATGCCAGGGAGAACGTCAAATCCGGCCGCTGGCCCGAGGAAAATGCCCTCGACCGATCCCGTGGTGAAATAGCCCGGTTACTTCCTCAGGGCACAGCCACGCCGGATAACTATCTGTTTGAAATTAAAACGGATAACGACGGGGAAACCGCCGGTTATATCTGGTTTGCCGTCAATGAACGTCAGGGTGAGCGTAGCGCGTTTATCTATGAAGTGTCGGTATTAGAGGCGTTTCGCCGTCAGGGCCACGCCCGCGCGGCCTTTTTACAGCTTGAAGAGAGAGTGCGCGAGCTGGGCCTGAATTCTATTGGGCTGAATGTGTTCTATCACAACGATGCCGCGCAGGCGCTGTATACCGGTCTGGGCTACGCACCCACCAACCTGACGATGGTCAAAGCGCTGAAAGAGGGATAACAGCGCCGATCAGCGCTGATATTTGATGAAATCTGTCTGTACGCCAATCCGGTCATACAATTTTCGGGCCGTATGGTTGGAGGTTTTCGTGGTCCAGTAGACGTTGGCTTTATCGTTCTGGTCTGCGTAGGCGTACACCGCTTCAACCAATTTCTGCCCGATCCCTGCCTGGCGCGCGCGGCCGTCAACGTACAAATCCTGCAAATAGACCACCTGCTTCATGTGCCAACCGTGTTCATGGTTGATGCAGTTCACCAGCCCGACCAGTTTCCCCTGATACTCAGCCACGTAGCCAAACATGCTGGTACAGTCAGGCTGCGACAGCCGCTGAAAAGTGTAGTCAAACTGCGCCGGATCGAGATCTGACTGGTAAAAATCCAGATAAGCGCGCCACAGAATTTCCCAACCTTCACGGTCAGCAGGGCTTTGTTGAATAAATCAGATTTTGATAAAGGTGCTCCTCATTGCTCATTTTCTCAGGCAACTCTTACACTCTTCGGCATTCCTGCAAGCGTCATTTTATTTAAAGCCCGGATCATCGCCATAGC
>BHES01000020.1 GCA_003864575.1 Enterobacterales bacterium | reverse complement strand
AAATGCCGCCGGAGGAGTGGTGAGAAACGACGAGCGGGTTTATTGCGAGTTGGTCCGAACCCGAACGGAGGGAACCGCAACGCGGCGGAATTTTGCGGCGATAACCAGGGTGACTGAAACACGTCCACCCCGATTCAGCGATAGCGCGCAGTTAAAAAAACGCAGGGGTCCAGGGGAGGCGCGTTTACGCCTCCCCTGGTCGGTGTGGGCCGACGCCCACGACCTTGAATTTGAAGTTAAAGTTAAAAAGCGCTGGGGCTCGCTCAAGCCCCTAAAACTTTCCCTATCGCTTTCTCAAAGCGATTCATCCCCTCGCTGATGTCAGCGAACTCAATCACCAGGGAAGGCGCAAGACGTATGACGTTCGGACCGGCCACCAGGATCATCAGGCCGAATTCAGCGGCAGCTTTGTGGAAATCACCGGCACGGTTTTGGTAGGCATCGGACAACTCGGCACCGATCAACAATCCCTGACCCCGGAACGCTTTGAACACGCCATGTTTCTGATTAATAGCGTCAAGCCCCTGAATAAATTTCTCGCGACGCTCACTGATACCGGCTAGCACCTCTGGCGTATTGATGATATCCAGTGCGGCTTCGGCGACGGCGCAGGCTAGCGGATTACCGCCGTAGGTGGTGCCGTGTTTACCGGGTTCCATCACCGCAGCGACGTCTTCGGTTGCCAGCATCGCGCTCACCGGGAAGCCGCCGCCGAGCGCTTTGGCAGTGGTCAAAATATCCGGGGTAACGCCGTAATGCATATAGCTGAACAGCTTACCGCTGCGGCCCATGCCGGTTTGTACTTCGTCGAACACCAGTAAGGCCTGATGCTGATCGCAAAGATCGCGCAGACCTTGCAGGAACTCCTGCGTGGCTGGCGTCACGCCGCCCTCGCCCTGAACGGGTTCGACCACAATGGCGCAGGTGTGATCGTCAATCACGGCTTTCACCGCCTCAAGGTCGTTGAAGGGTACGTGAATAATGTCCGCCGGTTTTGGGCCGAAGCCGTCGGAATATTTCGGCTGGCCACCCACCGACACGGTGAAAAGCGTGCGGCCGTGGAAACCGTTATGGAAGGCAATGATTTTACTTTTGTACGGACTATGGCGGTGTGAAGCGTAATAACGCGCCAGTTTGAAGGCGGCTTCGTTGGCTTCTGCACCGGAGTTGGCAAAGAACACGCGATCGGCAAAAGTGGCGTCGATAAGCTTCTGAGCCAGTCGCAAAGCAGGTTCATTGGTGAAAACGTTACTCACATGCCAGAGGGTTTCACCCTGTTCGTGCAAGGCTTTCACCAACGCAGGATGGCAATGGCCCAGCGCGGTCACCGCGATCCCCCCGGCGAAATCAACGTATTCGGTACCCTGCTGGTCCCACACGCGGCTGCCTTTCCCTTTGACGGGAATAAACTGCGCAGGTGCAAAAAAAGGCAAAATCACCCGATCAAACACGTCACGACTCACCGCTGCTTTCTCTGCCATTAACCTTATCCCCTTCAATCTGTTACACGTGACATCACACGCTAACCGTCATTATAAAACCGCATCCACACTCGTGCCGAATGTGAAAGTATAGTCATAAAATATGCATAATAAATCACCCACAGGCAAACGAAAATAGGCCTTTGTGGGGAAGTAATTTGTTTTGAGGGATTAAGCGATTAAATCTTAAGGAAATTATCCAGCAACTGATGCCCCTGCTCGCTGAGGATACTTTCAGGATGGAACTGTACCCCGTGCAGAGGCAACTGTTTATGGGCGATCCCCATTATCTCGTCCGGCAGGCCATCGCGTTCGGTCCAGGCGGTGAGCGTGAAGCAATCGGGCAGACTTTGGGCATCGACGATCAGCGAATGGTAGCGCGTCACGGTCAGCGGGTTATTCAGGCCGCGAAATACGCTTTGCTCATTGTGACGAATGGGCGAAGTTTTGCCGTGAACCACCTGACGCGCCCGCACCACCTGCGCACCAAACGCCTGCGCCATCGCCTGATGCCCAAGGCAGACGCCGAGGATCGGCAGTCGGTTTGCAAAATGCGTGATGGCAGCCAGAGAAATACCCGCATCATCCGGCGTACAAGGGCCCGGTGAAATCACCAGATGGGAAGGAGCCAGCTGTTCAATGTCAGCGAGGCTGAGCTGATCGTTGCGTTTGACCAGAACCTCAGCGCCCAGCTCGCAGAAATATTGATAGAGGTTGTAGGTAAACGAATCGTAGTTGTCGATCAGCAGCAGCATGGCGTTCCGGGTTTTAAGTCGATGAAATTACCCGGCTGATTCTACCCACTTTCGCCGTCAGTTGCCGCTGTCGATTTCGCTGACCGCTTTTTTAAAGATTTCAGTCAGCGGTTTTTCATCACCAAATACCGCGGCTTTATTGGCTTCCAGCCAGCGAACCTGCCCGACTTTCGACCACTGGATGTCGTAACCCGCATGCATGATCAACTGTTCAAAGAAAATACGCTGGGCGCGACCATTACCCTCGCGAAACGGATGCAGCAGGTTAATACCGGTATAGTAGTGGGCCAGTTTTTTGCACAAAACATCCAGCGGTAAGTCAGCCAGATAAGTCTCATCTTCCAGCGCCTGCATCAGCGCATTGCCCTCTTTCTCGATATAAGCGAAATGACAGAACGGTGTGTCCTCCTTGTAGATGTCCATTTCACGCAGCTTACCGGCCCAGAGATAGATATCCTGAAACAACGTCTCATGAATGGCACACAAATGCGGTAAACCCATCGCGGGAGGTCCGAGCGTAACCGTGGCGGCACGCAGTGCGGTAAAGGCCATTTCGGCCTGAGCAAGCCGGTTGGCTTCGCGGATCTCCAGCTTGTTTTTCAGCACATGAAGACCGGGATAGAGATAGGGATCGATGCCCGCGTTCAGCTTATCGTTCATAGTGCGCCCTCAAATCGTCGAGCCGTTGGGCAATTTGCTCGTCGCTGAGCCGGATAAGATCAATCTGTAAACCATCCAACAGACTGCTGGCCATAAAGTTGGGGTTTTGTCGCTCACGGAACAGCGTTTCTTTCTGTTTCTGGGTCAGCTTGCTACTCATCTCAACTCCTGTGGCGTGGGTGTTGGCTCCTCTCTTCTGGGATTAAGTATAGACAGGGAAAAGACGGGCGAAAAAAAACCCTGCCGCAGCAGGGTTGAGTCAGCACAGAAACCGGTTATTTTTTACGACCACCCATAATTGAACCCAGCACGCCACGCATGATCTGACGCCCTAAATCGCGCGCCATACTTTTCGCCACCGACTGCACCACGCCGTCATGTTTCCCACCACGCGGGCCGGTGGAGCCAAACAGAATGTCATTCAGCCCCCCCATCAGCCCGCCGCTGCTAGCCTGATTTTGCGGCGGTGTACTTTGTGAAGCCGGATTTTGTGAGGCACTGTTTTGTGATGCAGGGCTTTGTGGCTGATTCACCGTACCGAAACCCTGCGCATTAATTTTTTCATACGCCGACTCGCGGTCTACCGCATCTTCATAACGCCCATACAGCGGTGATTTGTTCAGCGCACGGTTGAGTCCGTCATCACCCAGCAGGCCCATTTTCGATTCAGGAGCAATCACCATCGCCCGTTCAACTACGTTCGGTCGCCCTTTTTCATCAAGGAACGAAACCAGCGCTTCGCCAACGCCCAGCTCGGATATGGCCGTTTCAGCATCGAAAGCCGGATTGGCGCGCAACGTTTGTGCCGCCGCCTTCACCGCCTTCTGGTCGCGTGGGGTAAAGGCCCGCAACGCATGTTGTACGCGGTTGCCGAGTTGGCCAAGTACGCTGTCTGGAATATCCAGCGGGTTCTGAGTGACGAAAAAGATGCCAACGCCTTTGGATCGGATAAGCCGCACCACCTGCTCGATCTTCGTCAGTAGAGCGGCAGGCGCGTCGGTAAACAGCAGATGCGCTTCGTCGAAGAAAAACACCAGCTTCGGCTGGTCCGGGTCGCCCACTTCCGGCAGATGCTCGAACAGTTCCGCCAGCAGCCAAAGCAGAAATACGGCGTACAGTTTCGGCTGATTAATCAGTTTGTCTGCCGCCAGCAGATTGATAATGCCGTGACCATTGGCGTCGGTTTTCATCAGATCATTGATATCGAGCATCGGCTCGCCAAAGAACTGATTGGCCCCCTGGCTTTCCAGTGACATCAGCCCGCGCTGGATAGCCCCGACCGACGCGGGGGAAATATTGCCGTACTGCGTCTGGAACTGCTTGGCGTTGTCCCCGACAAACTGCACCATCGCCCGCAAATCTTTCATGTCGAGCAGCAACAGGCCGTTATCGTCGGCAATTTTAAACACCAGGTTGAGCACTCCGCCCTGCACGTCGTTTAAATCCAGCAGACGGGCCAATAGCAGCGGGCCAAGGTCGGAGACCGTCGCGCGGATGGGATGGCCCTTTTCGCCGAAGACATCCCAGGGAATGATCGTACAAGCCTGGGGTTGCCAGTCAGTGACGCCGATGCCCTGAAGCCGGGCATTCAGTTTGTCAGAGACCACACCTTCCGCACCGATTCCGGACAAGTCACCTTTCACATCGGCCAGAAACACCGGCACGCCGATGCGGGAAAACTGCTCGGCCATTCTCTGCAAGGTGACGGTTTTCCCGGTGCCAGTCGCGCCGGTAATTAGACCATGCCGGTTCGCCAGCGCGGGTAAGATGACCAGATCTTGCGCCGGTTTGCCGTCATGCATGGCTTTGGCTATCAGACGTGCTTCACTCATTTGATTGTCCTTTGAGGTCGGGTGTAGATGCCCGCTGATTAAAACCTATTAGTCCGCGCAGGGAGCGTCAAGTTACCGGCGGAAAACAGGCAATAAAAAACCCCCGTTAGAAAACGGAGGTTTCAATAATCCCGCAGGAAATGGTTGCGGAAAATAGTTAAGGCAGGACTTTCGCTGACAAAATCACCACCGGTGTGGTCGGTACGTTCTGGTAAGGACCGACGTTGTCGGTTTTCACCTGGGCAATTTTGTCCACGACGTCCATGCCTTTAATCACTTTTCCAAAGACGGCATAACCAAAGTCACGCTGGCCGTGGTCCAGGAAGGCGTTATCTGCCACGTTGAAGAAGAACTGGCTGGTCGCGCTGTCTTTCTCGGCGGTGCGGGCCATGGCGATAGTACCGCGCAGGTTACGCAACCCGTTATCTGCCTCATTGGCGATGGGTGCATTGGTTTTCTTCTGCTGCATATCAGAAGTGAACCCGCCACCCTGGATCATAAAGCCCGGGATGACGCGATGGAATATGGTGTTGTTGTAATAGCCGCTTTGCGCGTAATCGACGAAATTCTTCACAGAAACAGGTGCCTTGGCACTGTCGAGTTCTACTTCTATATTTCCTGCGGAGGTCGTCAGCAGTACGTGTTGCTGTGCGGCGGCCAGCGCGGCAGGTGACATCGCGGTCAGAGAAAACAGCGCGGTGACGGTCACTAAAGTACGTTTAAACATGACGATTCCTTTATCAAAAATACAAACCACTGTACCCGATAGATTTCGAGTTGCCGCAAGGCGTTAACACACACAGCGCCAGCTCGAAATCTAACGGGCTAAACCCATTGATTCTAAAGAGCCAATCTGCGCGGCGCCAGACCTTTACTTTTATTTACGTAGCAGAAGCAGTTTATTTTGTCGGGTACGTCGCGCTTTTGCCTATTGTTCAATTTTTGACTTAAGGTTCAGGCTAGGATATAAAAAATGAGAGCGCTCTCATTTTCTGTTTCATTCATCAGATTTCACTGAATCACAGTTTCTAAAAACAGCCAGGAGTTGAATATGAAGAAGATTGTCCTTTGTTGTGCCGCAGGAATGTCGACCAGTATGTTGGTTCAGCGAATGCAGAGTGAAGCGCAAACGCGTGGTCTTGAGATCGACGTGCGCGCCGTGCCGGTGGCTGCATTTGAAGCCATTATTGACGAGGCCGACGTCGTGTTGCTCGGACCACAGGTACGTTATGAACTGGCGCGCCTGGCTGAGATTGCCGGGCCGCTGGGCAAAACCGTGGCCGTGATCGACATGATGGATTACGGCACCATGCGCGGCGACAACGTGCTGAACAAGGCGCTGGAGCTTATCGGAGGTGCCCATGAATCCGTTTAAAATTGCCATTATCGGCGGCGGCAGTAGCTACACGCCGGAGCTGGTCGAAGGATTAATTCAGCGCTTTGATGAGCTGCCTGTCACCGAATTGGCGCTAGTGGACGTGGAAGCCGGACGCGAAAAAGTGGGTATCATCGCCGACCTCACCCGCCGGATGCTGGCCCGTGCCGGATTGGAACATGTGAATGTGAGCGTGCATTTTGCGCTGGATGACGCCATCCGTGGGGCAAAATTTGTGCTCACGCAGCTGCGCGTCGGCCAGTTGCCTGCCCGCGCCGCCGACGAGCGCCTGGGGCTGAAATACGGTTTGATTGGCCAGGAAACTACCGGCGTTGGCGGTTTTGCCAAAGCGCTACGCACGATCCCCGTATTGCTGGACATCGCCCGTAAAGTCGAAGAGCTGTCGCCTGACGCGTTCATCATTAACTTCACCAACCCGGCCGGTATTGTCACCGAAGCGGTGGCCCGTTACAGCAAAGCCAAAATCATCGGCCTGTGTAATGTGCCGATCACCATGCACCACATGATCGCCAAAATGCTCGGCGCGAAAGACGATGAGATCCACCTGCAATTCGCCGGTCTGAACCACATGGTTTGGGTACACCGCGTACTGCAAAACGGCAAGGACGTCACCCAAACCGCCCTGGATATGCTGTGCGATGGTGCAACGCTGACCATGAACAATATCAAAGAGCAGCCGTGGAAGCCGGAACTGCTGCGCGCGCTGGGCGTGATCCCCTGCCCGTATCACCGCTATTTCTATCTGCCACGTGCCATGCTGGCCGAAGAGCTGGAGCAGGCCGCGGATGGCGGAACCCGCGCAGAGAAGGTGATGAAGGTAGAGAAAGAGCTGTTTGCGCTCTACGCCGATCCGCATCTGAACACCAAGCCGGAGCAACTGAGTTTCCGCGGTGGTTCGTTCTATTCCGAAGTGGCACTGGAACTGATCCGCTCAATCCATAATAATCTCGGCACGCAGATGGTGGTAAATACATCAAATCATGGCGCTATTCATGGCTTACCGGACGACGCCGTGGTAGAAACCAACTGTATTATTGACGCCAATGGCGCCTCGCCGCTGGTGTTCGGACGCCTGCCACCGGTACTGCATACGCTGGCCGACCAGGTGAAAACCTTCGAGCGTCTGACCATCGACTGCGCGGTACATGGCGACAGACAAAGTGGCCTGCTGGCGCTGATGACCAATCCACTGGTCGGCGACGCCGCACTGGCACAACAACTCTTCGACGAGGTTTTACAGCTTAACGCGCCGTATTTACCTCAGTTCAGATGATATTTCCCTGCCCCTGACTGGCGGGATCACAGGAGCCAGTATGGTGACATTGGAAGACGTCGCAGCCTACGCCGGAGTATCCCGCGCCACCGTTTCCAGGGTGGTTAACGGTGATCAGAAGGTGAAGGCGGCCACGCGTGAAATCGTGGTCAGGGCCATCGCGATGCTGGGCTACAGCCCACATCCTGCGGCCCGCGCGCTGGCGTCAAGTCACAGCAATACCCTCGGGCTGGTCACCACCTCTTATCGCGGCGGATTTTTTGGTGCGCTCATGGACGTGGTCCAGACCGAAGCCGAGTCACAGGGCAAGCAATTGGTGGTGACTCAGGGTCGTGACAGCGAAGAAAACGAACAGCAGGCGATTTCGCGGCTGTTCGGCCTGCGCTGTGACGGTCTGATTTTGCACGTCCGCCATATCACCGATGAACACCTGCGGGATCTGGCGCATAGCAGCAGTCCGTTTGTCCTGCTTGACCGGCTGGTGCCGGGGCTGGAGTCGCGCTGCATCAGCTTTGATCACGCTCTTGCCAGCCAGCTTGCCACCCAACATTTACTCGACGCCGGACATCGGCATATTGCCTGCATCAGCGGGCCGCTGGCGCGGATCTCCGCCCGGATGCGCTGGCAGGGATTTACCGATGCCATGGAACAGGCGGGCATCTCCCCGCTGGCAACGCTGGAAGGCGATTACCGCTTCGACAGCGGCTTTCGCCATACCGATACGCTATTGCGCCAGGCGGTCCGGCCCACGGCGATTTACTGTTGTAACGAAGATATGGCGATTGGCGCTCTGCTGGCGATCAGTGAGCACCGTCTGCGCGTACCGCAGGACATTTCGCTGATTTGCTATGACAGCGGTGAGCGCGCCGACTTTGTCCGCCCGGCGCTGACCAGCGTCCATTTTCCGATCACCGACATGGCGCAGTTCGCCACCTGTTTACTGCTCGACGAGCTCTCACTGGATGGCGAACTTCTCCGCCAGCAGTTCACGCCCAAAATCATCAGCCGTGATTCGGTCGCGCCACCGCCGGGCTGAATCTCCTGCCCTTAGTTGTTGAAATCGACGTTCTGAGTGGTATCCAGATGAATGACCGTCTGCGCGGGCTGGGTTTCGGCAATCACCCTGCCGCGACGAACTGAATAACGCGCTGGCGTCTGCCTGCGCACCGCATCGAAACCGCTCTGTGCCGGTAAAATCACCAGATTCGCGTCGTTACCGCTTTTCAGGCCATAGCCTTGCAGATTCATGGTGCGGGCGCTGTAGGTGGTGACAAGCTTGAGGCCATCATCAATTTGCTGATACCCCATCAACTGGCAGACATGCAGCCCCATGTGTAGCACCTGTAACATGTTGGCGGTGCCGAGCGGATACCATGGGTCAAAGACGTCATCATGGCCGAAACAGACGTTAATCCCGGCATCGAGCATCTCCTTCACCCGCGTGATGCCACGGCGTTTTGGATAGGTGTCGAAGCGCCCCTGTAAATGAATATTCACCAGCGGATTCGCCACGAAGTTAATCCCTGACATCTTCAGCAAACGGAACAGCCGCGAGGTGTACGCGCCGTTGTAGGAGTGCATGGCGGTGGTATGGCTGGCGGTGACGCGTTCACCCATATTTTCGCGCAGCGCCAGCGCGGCGACGGTTTCCACAAAGCGCGACTGCTCGTCATCGATTTCATCACAGTGCACGTCGATCAGCCTGCCGTACTTCTGCGCCAGCGCGAAGGTTTTATGCAGGGATTCCACGCCATATTCGCGGGTGAATTCAAAATGAGGAATGGCGCCAACCACGTCGGCACCGAGCTTCAGTGCCTCTTCCAGCAGCGCTTCGCCATTCGGGTAGGACATAATCCCTTCCTGCGGAAACGCCACAATCTGCACCTCAACCCACGGCGCAACCTCGGCCTTCACTTCCAGCATGGCTTTCAGTGCGGTGAGCGTCGGGTCCGAGACGTCCACGTGGGTACGCACATGCTGAATGCCGTTGGCAATTTGCCACTTAAGTGTTTGCCAGGCTCGCTGTTTTACGTCTTCATGAGTGAGCTGCGCCTTGCGTTCAGCCCAGCGTTCGATGCCTTCAAACAGCGTACCGGACTGATTCCAGGCCGGTTGCCCGGCAGTCTGCGTGGTATCGAGATGAATATGAGGTTCGACAAACGGTGGTATCGCCAGACCGCCCTGTGCATCTAAAACATCGTCCGACGGGTCATTGTTCTCTGGCTGGCTGATGACCTGCTGTATGCGGCCATCCGCCATATCAATCTGCCATAACCCTTCACGGTCAGGCATTCGTACGTTCTTAATGGTACGCAAAAGGGGTGTTGTCACGCGTTACCTCATCGTTTTGGAATGAAGGCTAAGTAATGGCCAATACCAGAACAATAGCCTGAAAGTGTTTATAAATCGAAAGGTTACACAAAAACCCAATAAAATCAGTCAAATACCACCTAAGAGGTATATTGGAAGCCGCTTGATTTGTATCAATACCCCCGCCTTCACGCGCGTTATGTTGAGCCGATAGAAATCAATTTTGAGGCAAACATGAGCAAAGTCAGACTCGCGATCATTGGCAACGGCATGGTCGGCCATCGCTTTATCGAAGATTTACTGGATAAAGCCGAACCGGGCCAGTTCGATATCACGGTATTTTGTGAAGAGCCGCGCGTGGCTTACGACCGTGTTCATCTTTCCTCCTACTTTTCGCACCATACGGCGGAAGAACTTTCGCTGGTTCGCGAAGGTTATTACGAGAAACATGGCGTCAACGTGCTGATCGGCGAACGCGCCATCACGTTGAACCGTGAAGAGAAAGTGATCCACTCAAGCCATGGCCGCACTTTGTATTACGACAAACTGATCATCGCCACCGGCTCCTACCCCTGGGTACCTCCGATCGCCGGTTCTGACGGTCAGGACTGTTTCGTTTATCGCACCATCGAAGACTTACACGCCATCGAAGCCTGCGCCCGCCGCAGCAAACGTGGCGCGGTAGTCGGCGGTGGCCTGCTCGGCCTTGAAGCCGCTGGCGCGCTGAAAAACCTCGGCGTTGAAACCCACGTGATTGAATTTGCACCGGGCCTGATGGCTGAACAGCTTGACGTGATGGGCGGCAACCAGCTGCGCCAGAAAATCGAAAGCATGGGCGTGCAGGTTCATACCGCAAAGAATACCAAAGAGATCGTCCAGGGCGGCAGCAGCGCACGTAAAACCATGGCGTTCGCCGACGGTACGTCGCTTGAAGTCGACTTCATCGTCTTCTCCACGGGGATCCGCCCGCAGGATAAACTGGCCCGCCAGTGCGCATTGGAGATTGCCCCACGCGGCGGCATCGTGATCAACGATCAGTGCCAGACCAGCGATCCGGACGTCTACGCCATCGGCGAATGTGCCTCATGGAACCAGCGCACCTTCGGCCTGGTCGCACCGGGTTACAAAATGGCGCAGGTAACTGCCGACCATCTGCTGGGTCGTGACAACCAGTTCACCGGAGCCGACATGAGCGCCAAGCTGAAATTGCTGGGCGTTGACGTCGCCGGGATCGGCGATGCCCATGCCCGCACGCCGGGCGCACGCAGCTATGTTTATCTCGATGAAAGCAAAGCGCTGTATAAACGCCTGATCGTCAGTGAAAACAACAAAACACTGCTCGGCGCGGTGCTGGTCGGCGACACCAGTGACTACGGTAATCTGCTGCAACTGGTGCTGAATAATATTGAACTGCCGGAAAACCCCGACGCGCTGATCCTGCCTGCGCACGCTGGCAGCGGCGGTGCGGCTATCGGCACCGATTCTCTGCCCGACTCTGCACAAATCTGCTCCTGTTTTGACGTCACCAAAGGCGACATCATCAAAGCGGTTCAGGGTGGTTGCCACACCGTGGCGGCGCTTAAATCGGCCACCAAAGCCGGTACCGGCTGCGGCGGCTGCATTCCGCTGGTGACGCAGGTACTGAACGCAGAACTCAGCAAGCAAGGCATTGAAGTTAATCACCATATTTGTGAACACTTCGCCTATTCCCGTCAGGAGCTGTACCACCTGATCCGCGTCGAAGGGATTAAATCCTACGACCAACTGCTGGAAAAATATGGCAAAGGCTACGGCTGCGAAGTGTGTAAACCGACCGTCGGTTCACTGCTGGCCTCGTGCTGGAATGAGTTCGTGCTCAAACCGCAGCACACTCGGTTGCAGGACACCAATGACGTGTTCCTTGCTAATATGCAAAAAGACGGCACGTATTCCGTCATCCCGCGCTCTCCGGGCGGCGAAATCACCCCGCAGGGCTTGCAGGCGATTGGCGAAATTGCCGCAGAATATAATCTCTACACTAAGATCACCGGTTCACAGCGCATCGGCATGTTTGGCGCACAGAAAGACGATCTGCCAGCCATCTGGCAAAAACTGATCAACGCAGGATTCGAAACCGGTCAGGCTTACGCCAAAGCGCTGCGCATGGCGAAAACCTGCGTCGGCAGCACCTGGTGCCGCTACGGCGTCGGCGACAGTCTTGGTTTTGGTATCAGCCTGGAAAACCGCTACAAGGGCATCCGTACGCCACACAAGATGAAGTTTGGCGTCTCCGGCTGTACCCGTGAATGTTCTGAAGCACAGGGCAAAGACGTCGGGATTATCGCCACCGAGAACGGCTGGAACCTGTATGTCTGCGGCAACGGCGGCATGAAACCACGCCACGGCGACCTGCTGGCCGCCGATCTGGATAATGACCAAATCCTGCAATACCTCGACCGCTTCATGATGTTCTATATCCGTACCGCCGATAAACTGCAACGCACCTCGGTGTGGCTGGAGAGTCTGGAAGGCGGCATCGATTACCTGCGCAAAGTGATTGTCGATAACAAGCTGGGCCTTAACGACCAACTGGAAGCCGAACTGGCGCGCCTGCGTGATTCCGCCGTCTGCGAATGGCAGGAAACGCTCAATGATCCGGCGGCGCAAACCCGCTTCAGCCATTTCATCAACAGCCAACAGCGTGATCCGCACGTACAGTTTGTTGACGAACGTCTGCAACATCGCCCGGCCCGGCCGGACGAACGTATTCCGGTCACCGTGGTGAATGCCGGGGAGGAAGTATTATGAGCCAGTGGCTGACACTCTGTTCCATCGACCAAATTCTGCCAGGCTGCGGCGTCTGCGCCCTGGCAGGCGACCAACAGGTGGCGCTGTTCCGCCCGTTTAGTGACGAGCAGATTTTTGCACTTTCAAACATTGACCCCTTCGCCCAGGCCAGCGTATTGTCGCGCGGCATTATCGGCGAGCATCAGGGCGAATTGTGGATTGCCAGCCCGCTGAAAAAACAGCATTTCCGCCTGACCGATGGCCTGTGCATGGAAGACGACAGTCACTCCATCGCGGCTTTTGAAACCCGCGTGAAAGACGGCAACGTACAAATTCACCTTTAGGAGCGCCACTGCGATGGATTACTTCCCGCTGTTTTGCCAGTTACATAACAAAGCCTGTCTGCTGGTTGGCGCGGGTGAAGTCGCAGAGCGCAAGGCCCGATTACTGCTCGATGCCGGGGCGAAATTGACGGTTAACGCCATGAGTTTCACTCCGCAGTTCGACGTTTGGGCAGCCGAAGGGAAAGTTGAACTGCTGGCCGGTGAGTTTTCACCGCTGCTGGTGGATAACAAGTGGCTGGTGATCGCCGCGACCGATTCAGAGCAGGTGAATCAGGACGTTAGCGTTGCCGCCGAACAGCGTCGCGTTTTTTGCAACGTGGTGGACGCGCCGCAAAGCGCCAGCTTTATCATGCCGTCGATTATCGATCGTTCGCCGCTGATGATTGCCGTCTCCTCCGGGGGCAATGCGCCGGTGCTGGCACGGCTGTTACGTGAGCGCCTCGAAGCCATTCTGCCGCAGCATCTGGGGAAACTGGCACAGGTCGCAGGCGGATTACGCCATCGCGTTAAACAGCATTTCTCTGATATGTCACTGCGCCGCCGCTGGTGGGAAAAACTGTTCAATCATCACCGTCTGGCGCAGTCACTGGCCAACGATGATCAGCAACAAAGTGATGCCTACATCGAAGCGCTGTTCAGTGAACCGGTTGAGCATCATGGCGAAGTGATTCTGGTAGGTGCTGGTCCTGGCGATGCAGGCCTGCTGACGCTAAAAGGCCTGCAACAGATGCAGCTCGCTGACGTGGTGGTGTATGACCGGCTGGTGTCTGAAGAGGTGCTGAATTTGGTACGCCGGGACGCCGAGCGAATTTTTGTCGGCAAGCGCGCAGGCCACCACTGTGTGCCACAGGACCAGATCAATCAAATTCTGCTTGAGCAGGCCAAACTGGGTAAGCGGGTCGTTCGCCTTAAAGGCGGTGACCCTTTCATCTTTGGCCGTGGCGGCGAGGAGCTTGAAGCACTGAAAGCCGAGGGGATCGCCTTCTCTGTTGTTCCGGGGATCACAGCGGCATCGGGCTGTTCAGCTTACAGTGGCATTCCGTTGACGCACCGTGACCACGCCCAGAGCGTACGGTTGATCACTGGCCACGCCAAACAGGATGGAGATCTCGACTGGGCATGCCTGGCGCAAAGCCAGCAGACGCTGGTGTTTTATATGGGGTTGACGCAGGCTACTGAAATTCAACGCCGTCTGCTGGAGCATGGTCTTGCAGCTGGCACGCCGGTGGCTCTGGTAGAAAACGGTACCACCCAACGACAACGTGTCGTGACCGGTGAACTGACCCAGTTAGGCATTTTGGCTGAACAGGTAGAGAGCCCAAGCCTGATTATTGTCGGATCGGTGGTCAGCCTGCGTAAAAAACTCAACTGGTTTGCCAGCGAAACAGTGGTTCAAGAGTGCCCTCAGCACCCTTAACTGAAGCCCGCTACCCAGCAAAAAAACAGAACATTATTTAATCAATTCAGGGGCGTGAATATTTCTTCACGCCCCTTTTTCATTTCTCAGAGAAAAATCACCAACAGAACATAAAGCCTGAAAACTGGATTATCACCGGCGTCATCAAAAATATAAAACCACACCAAATGGAATATTCAGAACCTTCCACTTAAACTTAAAGAGCGCCAACTGTGGCGCCTTCGCCCGTGGAGGGTCAAATTATGCGCCCTATCATTCATGTTGGTCATATAAACAAGATTGCCATGGCAATCCTGATCGCCCTGTCTCTGGCTGCCTGTAGCGGCAGCGGTGGCGGGGGTTCTTCTCATACTGCGAAAACATCAACCACCGGCGCCGCGACGACCGGTGACGGTACAACGTCAGGCAGCGATGGAACGACGACTACAGGAAGTGGCACCGGCACAACAACCGGTGATGGCACCACAACGGCAGGTAACGGCTCTGGTTCTGGTTCTGGCTCTGGAACAGGTGGCGGAGCAGGGACAGGAACTGGCACAGGGACAGGTGGCGGAGTAGGTACTGGGACAGGAACAGGCGGCGGCACCGGTGGGACAACGGTCACTCCTCTGGCTACCGGAACAATACTTAGCAGCGCCGGTGGCGCAGTCAGCGGTCTCGGAACCCAGGTCAGCAGCATCGCGACGCAAACGCCTATCAGTAATATCCCAGTCGCCGGGACCGGCGTCGTGACCATCGTCGACAGCGCAGGTAAAGCCGTGACCGATGTCGGTGGCGGTGTACAAACGGGTATCGGGCAGCTCGGCGTCAATCCTAATGCACTCGGTACGACAGCGGCTGGCGTACCCACCGCTGTGGCTGATTTAGGCACCGGAGTTTCCGGGCTGGGGACATCGCTTGCCACGAATACGGCAGGTACTCCGCTGAGTGGTGCGACAGGTGCGGCGGGCGGGCTGGTGAATAACGTCGGTCAGTTGACAACGAACACCGGCAACGGTCTGGCGCAGAATCTGCAAACCGGGGCGTTATCCGGCGTGACGATGCCTGCAACGGGTGTGGTAACACCGGTGGTCGCTCAGGTTCAGGGCGTAACCCAGAATGTGGGTGGCGCAACGGGGTTAGGCGCACCGGTGAGCGGTTTACTTAATCAGGTCGGTACCGGCGTCAGTTCAGCAGGCACACAGTTAACCAGCTCGACACCAGCACTGGCAGGTCTTGGCACCACGGTCACCGATACCGGACAGGCGGTCTCGAAAACCGGCGTGTTAGTGGTTCCAGCCAGTACAACGACAACCTCCACCGCCAGTAATTCCGGTGGGATCTCGGCGGGGGCAGGCGCTTCGGCTTCACCGACTGGCGGGTTAATTTCCGGGCTTCAGGGTACCGTTAGTGGCCTGACGAGCGTAACCGCTGGCCTTGCAATACAAAAACCTAAATCGCAGTAAACAGCCGCAAGGCTGAATAAAAAGCATCAGGCACTCCCCGGCGACGTCGGGGAGTGAGCCTCTGCACCTGAGTCCGACCTTATATCTATGCGACCAAAGGAATGCTTATGAAAATAAAATCCTGCATAGTGGCGCTGTTTGGAACGGTCATTGGCTACAGTTCAGCCGACATGTTCCCGACGCTGATTGACCCGAATAACCCGGCGAAGCTGGCTCAACCGGTTTCTCAGACTCCTACCAAATCACAAAAAATCACCCTTTCCACCCCAAGCCCTGCGCCCTTAATGACGCCGCAAACCCTGATTGACGTCAAACATATCCAGTTTATCGGCGGTACACACTATCCGCTGGAATCACTCGCACAGCCCTTCGCCAAAGACGTCGGCAAGAAAGTGCCGCTTTCGGTACTGCTGGCGGCGGCCGATAACATCACCCAGCGCTACCATCGCGACGGGTATATTCTCTCTTACGCCTATTTACCGGCAGATAACTTTCACGATGGCATCGTAAAAATCGGGCTGGTGGAAGGTTATATTTCTGCCACGCAAATTCACAGTGACAACACGCAAGTCGGCCGCTGGCTCAGCAAACTGTCTCAACACATCATGGCCGAAAAGCCGCTCACGCAAGACACCTTCGAACGCTATACCCTGTTGATGAACCGCACGCCTGACACTAAAGTGACGGCCTCCGCCAACAATCCCAATAATATTTATGGCGCAACAACTCTCAATGTTGACGCACAACGTCAACGCAACTGGAACATCGCCACGGCGGTAGATACGCGCAAAGATGACAGCTCCGCCATCGTTAACGCCACGCTGAGCGGCCTGAGCACCTATGGCGAACAGCTGGGGATTGCCACGCTTATCCCGCTGGAAAGCAATACACGTAAAACCTATGCCGGTCTGAACTACCAACAATACGTCGGCGACGATGGCCTGCTGATGCAACTCAAAGGCAGCTATTACCAGCAGAAAGACAAAGATTACAATCCGATATTGGCGCTGCCAGATGGGATAAATGTGGGTTCCAAAAATACCCAAACCCAGTACAACAGCGGTGTGGTGTTTAGCTATCCGCTGGAGTTAACGCGTAAAAATCAGTGGACGCTCAGCGGCGGGCTGGATTATACCGACAAAAAATACACCTACGACCTGTGGGCCACGCAGGGAGAACGGCAGGTTCAACTGCCTGATGTGAACCAGCGCGTACGTTACCCGGCGGCCGATATCACGTTGGCGGGTTACCGCGAATTTGATCAGGCGTACTGGAACACCCGCTTCAATGTACGCCAGGGGATTGATGGACTGGGGGCAACCAATACGACGCCCAATGCTGATCTCAATTTTACCCGCTGGAAATTCAACGGTGACGCAGCTTACCTTTTCGACAAAAAATGGCGGTTGAGTACCTCGGTTGAGGGTGACTGGTCAGATAATGATTTACCCGAACCGGAACGGGTAAACTTCGGTGCGCTGCATTACGGGCGTGGTTATCCGGACAGCGATGCTTCCGGTGACTATGGTGTCGGCGGGCAGGTCGATATGCGCTATCTCTACGGTGTCGATCAGGGGCCGTGGCTGAAAACCATCCAGCCCTATGTGGTGGTCGATGCCGCGCATACAGGTTTTAATCAGGGGGGTCTCCCGAAGCAAAACCTCTCGTCATATGCGCTGGGCGTGATGTTTGGGGATAACCGTCATTACACCATTTCCATTGAGGCTGCGCGGCCCATCGGCGATGTACCGGTTGACAGCGATAAGCGCGACTGGCGCTATAACGCCACCTTCACCTATAACTTCAATGCCGGTTCATAAGCACAAAAACAAAAAACCACGTCGGGAAGACGTGGTTTTTATAGGCCAAACGAAAGCGAAAATTATGGCAGAGTCACAAAACCGATGGCCTCGTAGACTTTCTTCAGTGTGACTTTAGCGCGGGCACTGGCCTTCTGTGCGCCATCACGCATGATTTGCTCCAGTAACGCTTCGTCATTGCGAAAATGGGTATAGCGCTCTTGCAACTCGCTCAGCATGCCCGCAACGGCTTCGGCGACCGCGCCTTTCAAATGACCATACATCTGGCCTTCAAATTCCGCTTCCAGCTCGGCCGTGGTTTTGCCATTCACGCCGGAAAGGATATCCAGCAGGTTGGAAACACCCGGTTTGTTCTTCACATCGTAACGCACAACTGGCGGCTCTTCGGAGTCGGTCATTGCGCTTTTAATTTTTTTGGTCACCGCTTTCGGATCTTCCAGCAGACCAATCACGTTTTTGCGATTATCGTCTGACTTGGACATCTTCTTAGTCGGTTCCTGCAACGACATCACGCGTGCGCCGGATTTCGGAATAAACGGCTCAGGCACGGTGAACACATCGCCATACAGCGCGTTGAAACGGTTAGCGATATCGCGGCTCAGTTCAAGATGTTGTTTCTGATCTTCGCCGACCGGGACCTGATTGGTCTGGTACAGCAGAATATCAGCGGCCATCAGTACCGGATAATCGAACAGGCCCGCGGTAATGCTCTCACTGTTGGAGCTTTCATAGCGCGCTGACTTGTCTTTGAACTGCGTCATACGGCCCAGTTCGCCGAAATAGGTATAGCAGTTCAGCGCCCAGCTTAGCTGAGTATGTTCAGGCACGTGGGATTGCACAAAAATGGTACTTTTTTGCGGGTCAATGCCGCAAGCCAGATACAGCGCCAACGTGTCGAGGGTCGCTTTACGCAGTTGCGTAGGATCCTGACGGACAGTGATGGCATGCAGGTCAACGATGCAGTAAATGCACTCGTAGTCGTCCTGTAACTTCACCCACTGACGCAGCGCACCCATGTAGTTGCCAATGGTCAGTTCACCAGACGGTTGTGCACCACTAAATACGATGGGTTTACTCATTTTTATGCTTCCTGATCTTTTAAGGATTACAGCCCAAAAGTGGGCAAGAGGTCGGCGAAATGTTCAAGGACGCGATCGGGCTTGCTCAGCGCGATGCTTTCACCGTAGTTGTAGCCGTACGTCAAACCGACGCAGCGGCAACCGGCGGCCTGTGCCGCCTGAATATCATTGCGTGAATCGCCGACAAACACCAGTTCGCTGGCTCGCAGACCGAGCTTCGCGAGCATCAGGTACATCGGAGCCGGATGCGGTTTTTTCTGCGCAACATCATCACCGCCAATAACGACGGTAAAGTATTCGGCAATATCGAGCGAGTTCAGCAACGGTGCAACAAAAGGCGTGGGCTTGTTGGTGATAAGTCCCATCGGCACACCTTTCTCTTTCAGCGCTGCCAGGGTCTGTTTCACCTGCGGGTAGAGCTTGCTGCCACTGGCTGCCGTTTCTGCATAATAATGGTCAAATCGGTCACGTACGTTCTTGCAGAACTCTGGCGACATGTCACCCTCGGCCCAACGCACGGCGCGCTCTACCATGACATCTGCGCCGTTACCAATCCAGGTGCTGAGACGCTCAACGCCGGCAGCGGGCAGACCGAACTCTTTCAATGCCAGATCAACGGCGTCAGCCAGACCCGGCGCGCTGTGGACCAGCGTGCCGTCAAGATCAAAGGCAATACCCAGCGGTTTCATTGACTCAGCCATGGGAAACCTTCGCCAATTCACTGCGCATGTGATCAATCACCATGCGGTAATCCGGTTGGTTAAAGATAGCGGAACCGGCAACAAACATGTCTGCACCTGCGGCCGCAATCTCGCCAATGTTTTCAGCTTTCACGCCACCGTCAATTTCCAGACGAATGTCGTAACCGCTGTCGTCGATCAGTTTACGCACCTGACGCAGCTTATCGAGAGTACCGGGAATAAACGACTGACCGCCAAAGCCAGGGTTAACCGACATCAGCAGGATCACATCGAGTTTATCCATCAGGTAATCCAGATAACTCAATGACGTCGCAGGGTTAAACACCAGACCGGCTTTACAGCCGTGCTCTCTGATCAACTGAATGGTGCGGTCAACGTGCTCAGAAGCTTCCGGATGGAAAGAGATGTACGTGGCACCGGCCGCAGCGAAATCTGGTATCAGGCGATCGACCGGTTTAACCATCAGGTGCACATCAATGGGTGCGCTAATACCGGCTTTTTGCAGGTAATTATGCAGCGACTGACACACCAGCGGCCCCATCGTCAGATTAGGTACGTAGTGGTTATCCATTACGTCAAAGTGTACGACGTCTCCGCCAGCTTCCAGTGCTTTAGCCGTATCTTCACCCAGACGGGCAAAGTCAGCCGATAAAATGGACGGGGCAATCAAAAACTTTTTCATCCGCTTCTCCAGACAAGAGGGTTACGAGCTGGTCTGCGCGAGTTCACGCAAATCAGCGATAGAGCGCCAAAAGTTCGTTCACTTTACTGCGTTGCGCGACGTTGCTGCTGATGGTCCGGCGGGCCGAAACACGGTGCAACGTCGCCCGGGCATACCACTCGATCGTCAGCGGGGTTTCATGGTTGGAGATCAAAACCGGTACGTCATTTTCTGACGAAAGCTGGTACGCGAGGCGTGCCAGATTCATTTGATCATCCATGCTGAAGCTGTTGGTATGGTAGGCCGTGAAATTCGCCGTGGCCGACAGTGGCGCATACGGAGGATCACAATACACCACCGAGCCGGACTCCGCTTTCAGTAAAGTTTGCTGGTAATGCTCACAGACAAACCGCGCATTTTGCGCTTTTTCGGCAAACCAGTAGAGTTCAGTCTCAGGGAAATAAGGCTTTTTATAGCGGCCAAACGGGACGTTGAAAGCCCCGCTCAGGTTATAACGGCACAGGCCGTTGTAACAATGGCGGTTGAGATACAGAAAAAGCACCGAGCGGCGGTAGATATCCGTACTCTGGTTAAATTCCGCTCTCAGGGCATAAAATTGCTCTGACTGGTTGAACTCAGGGGAAAAAAACACGCGGGCATCACGCACGAATTCATCGGTGCGTGTTTTTACAATATCGTAGAGGTTAATCAGATCACTGTTGATGTCGGCCAGAATGTACGATTTATAATCGGTATTCAAAAATACCGATCCCGCACCAACAAAAGGCTCTATCAGGCAATCTCCTGCTGGTAGATGACGTTTGATGTCATCTACCAGCGGATATTTGCCACCAGCCCATTTCAAAAAAGCGCGGTTTTTCTTCATGCCGTCAGTTAGCTACTTATACAATTCACAGCCGCGGATTGTACCCTGTTTTTAGACAGCAAATCGCGTTGAGATCAGATTCATTTTTTCAGGTCTTGCTGTACCTGATGTACAGGCTTAACCCACGGTTTTTTAGCCTGCACTTCAGCAGGCAAGCTGGAGATGGCGCTTTTGGCCTCAGCCGATGAAGCATAATTACCGCTCACCAACACAAACCACGGTTTGCCGTCACGAGATGTCTGATAAACCAGATAGTTTCTTAGACCCTGCTGTTTGGCAAATGCATTCAGGCTGTTGGACTGAGAAGCCCCACTCAGTTGCAGCGTAAAGTGACCGCCCGGAGCAGATTTGATCGCGCCACCAGAACCGGTTGCTGCACTGGCAGTCGCAACAGGCTTCGTTGTTTCTTTGGCCGGATGCGATGCGGCTGTCGCAGGCTTCGTTTGTACCGGTTTTTTAGATTCATGGGCTGTCGCAGCAGTGTGCGTCTTAGCCGGTTTAGTGTGCGCCGTTTGCTGAGGTGTGCGTGTCGCGACTGGCGCTTTACCTTTCGCTGCACCGTCAACGGTGGCCGGTGCCGTCGGTAATGATGTTAATGATTGCGTACCAGCATTCATCCCATCCTGCGTAGCGGCGTTAACCTGCCCTTGCTGTGAGGAAAGTGCATCAGACATGTCACCCGGCAGATCCACTCGCTCTTTTGTCTGGCCATTATCAGGCTGCGGCTGAGCATCGGTCGGCGTAGGTGAAATAGGCGGCATACCCACATTTTGTTGTGGCTGCTGGCCATTATTCGCTTGGGCAGAATTATTCGCCTGAGCGGTGTTTTCCTGAGCCTGAGCTGAAGGCTGCGCTGGAGCAGCAGCATCATTGCCCGACCCAGACAGATTAATGTCTTTAGGGCCGTTAGACGGTGCGTTATTGGTTTCGTGCTGTGTTGGAGCTTTAAGAGCGGAGCCGATACCGACGATCAGTAAAACCAGTACCAAAATGCCGACACCAATCATCAGGTGTTGACGTGATACCGCAAGTTTTGGTGCAGAAGGAGCCGGTTTACGCGAGCGCGGTGGACGGCGATCGCTGGTGTCTGGCTTAAGATCGTCTTCCGGTGTTAAATCATCCATCTAAAACCTCCAACCCGGCTAAAAGTCGGCAAAAGCGACTTTATGCGGAGCAACTATCCTGACTGATAAATATAACGCTTTGCTGGCAAAGGGTTAATCGGTAAGACAAGGCCTGTGAGATAGCCCACAAACTCTGTTACCGGCAATCCTCAATTGACGCCAGCACCATTTCATGTGACACACCGGAGCGAACTTCAGACTGACCAATCGCTTTCGGTAAAACCAGACGCAGCTCGCCGGCGAGTACTTTCTTATCACGCATCATGTGCGGCAAATAAGCTTCAGCAGCCATTTCCACAGGTCCGGTGACCGGTAACCCTGCACGCTGCAACAGGTTTTTAACCCGCGCAATATCGGTCAGACTGAACTGGCCTAAACGGTGCGCAGTGTAACAAGCCATCACCATGCCTGCCGCCACGGCTTCACCGTGTAACCAGTTACCGTAGCCCATTTCAGCTTCGATGGCGTGCCCGTAAGTATGACCAAGATTGAGCAAAGCACGCATGCCGTTTTCGCGTTCATCGGCTGCAACAACATCGGCCTTCAGCTCGCAGCAACGACGGATGCAGTAGGCCAGCGCATTCATATCCAGCGCCAGCAGAGCATCCATGTTGTCTTCAAGCCAAACAAAAAAGTCGGCATCCAAAATAATGCCGTATTTAATAACCTCTGCCATTCCGGAAGACATCTCACGGGCCGGAAGAGTACGCAGGCAATCAAGATCGACCACAACCGAAGCCGGTTGATAGAACGCGCCAATCATATTTTTGCCGAGCGGATGGTTGACGGCAGTTTTGCCACCAACGGAGGAATCGACCTGAGATAACAGCGTGGTTGGTACCTGAATGAAGCGTACCCCACGCTGATAACTGGCGGCAGCAAAGCCGGTCAAATCGCCAATCACGCCGCCACCGAGGGCAATAAGCGTGGTATCACGACCATGAGGTTTTTCCAGCAGCGCCGAAAAAACCTCATTAAGAACAGACAGGGATTTGTATTGTTCACCATCAGGCAGTATCACCTGATCAACACGAACGCCTGCCTGCTCCAGGACTGAGCGAACTGAGTCCAGATAGAGAGGTGCCAGAGTCTGGTTTGTTACCAGCATGACCTGATCACCCGCCTTCACAGGCATAAAAGAAGCCGGATCGTGGAACAATCCGGCAGCAATCGTAATGGGGTAGCTTCGCTCCCCTAACGTTACGGCAATCCTCTCCATTTCGCGCTCAGTGACCTTCTTAACTTACACCCTCAGGCAATAACAGAATGCCAAAAATCAGTTACTTTCCAACATGTTAATAATTTGGTTGGCAACCACTTTGGCGCTTTGATCGTCAGTACGGATAGTGACATCCGCAATTTCTTCATACAGCGGATTGCGTTCTTTCGCCAGTGCTTCAAGCACTTCGCGTGGGGGTGCACTCACCTGTAATAATGGACGTTTTTTGTCGCGTTGTGTACGCGCCAATTGTTTTTCGATGGTAGTTTCAAGATAGACGACAACGCCACGCGCCGACAAACGGTTACGGGTTTCACGTGACTTAACAGAACCCCCGCCGGTCGCCAGAACGATGCCTTGCTTTTCTGTGAGTTCGTTGATCACTTTTTCTTCGCGGTCGCGGAAGCCATCTTCGCCTTCTAAATCAAATACCCAGCCCACATCAGCTCCGGTGCGTCGCTCAATTTCGTGATCGGAGTCGAAAAACTCCATATTGAGTTGCTGAGCTAACTGTCGACCAATAGTGCTTTTGCCGGCACCCATAGGCCCAACCAGAAAGATATTGCGTTTCTCTGCCATGTTTTTTGGTATTACTAAGACAATTCGTTGATGATAACCCGCCCCGCCAATCAAATTAGCGGCGGGACCTAAACTGAAACCTCATGAGCGGTAGTGCGAGATCAGACAAAAATTATCTCAACACTCTTGGTAGTTTGGCAACCGAATAAATCGCATCGCGCGCCGCGGGAGGGAAACTGTACGTTTTTATCGGCGTTTCAGCAGTCATTAAAAATCACGGTGCTCAATTCGGTAACCCTTGTAAGCTAAATCGGCCGCAGCGTCAAACTCAGAAGCCTTTCGTGACACAAAAAGTTGCATAAGCTCAACGCTATTCTGCCGTTTTAGTCATGCCAACACCCCGATTAATGGCGGCTAATTAAGGTTGGTGTAATAAAAATAACCAATTCGCGGCGCTTCACGCTTTTTGTTTGCTGTTTGAATAAAGATCCCACCACGGGGATGTCGCCAAGCATCGGAACTTTATTTTCCGTGTTCTGATTATTGCGCTGAAAAATGCCCCCTAACACAATAGTTTCTCCATCTTTGACCGTGACCTGGGTCTTTATTTCCTGTTTATCGATGGCTAGCGCCTCACCTTCGGCCTGTTTGATGGTGCGCCCCGGCATGTTCTGACTGATTTGTAGCGCCAGGGTAATATCACCGTTGCGCTGGATTTTCGGCGTAACCTCCATCCCCAGCACCGCCTCTTTAAATTCTATCGACGTGCTTCCACTGGCCCCACTGGAAACCTGGTAAGGAATTTCCGTCCCCTGCTTGATACTGGCCGTCTGCATATGCGCCGTCAGCAGGCGCGGGCTGGCGATAATTTCCACCTGATCTTCCTGCTCCAATGCCGTCAGTTCAAGATCCAATATCCGCCCACTGATGTGCGCCAGATTAAACCCCATCGTCGCTATGGGGTTTTCCACCGGCATTCCCATGCTGAAATTATTCATCCTGACCGATTTTGTGATCGGGTTGTCGCCCGTAAATCCCCAGCGAATCCCAAGCTCACGCAAACTCTCACTGTTCATGGTGACAATATGGGCAGCCAGTTGTACCTGCTGCAACGGCAGATCCATCTCTTTAAGCCAGGGCGTGATGGTATCCAGCGCCTGACGGGTGTCGCGGATTAACAACGTATTCGTTCGAACATCGGCTGTCGCATGACCTTTATCTGACAACAGCGTGCCTTTCTGAGCATTCAGGCTGGCAGCAGTTTCAGTGGCATCTGCGTTTTGCAACGCCAGAGTCAGGCTCTCCAGAGGGCGCTGTTGGCGTTCACGCTCACTCTCCTCCTGCTGTTTCAGCTGTTGAGTCGCGGGATCAATTTGTGGAAAAATCATCAACACATTGCCCTGCTGCCGCTGCGTCAGTTTTCCCATCTGCAAGATGATCTCCATAGCCTGCTGCCACGGTATATCTTTCAGTCGGACACTGAGCTTGCCTTCCACGCCCGGCGCGGTGACCAGATTCATCTGCCGGTGATTGGCCAACGCCTGCAAAATCACGGTCAGCGGCATGTCCTGAAATTCCAGCGTGATGGGCTTGAAGGCGGCCTCCGGCACGGCGGCCATACCCGAACAGTTCAGTACAAAGAGGGTTAAGACTCCCAGCCCCCAACCTGCTTTTTTAACTCTCGTCATCTTTCTCCCTCTCCCTCGAAAAGCATGGACTGAAGCCCGCTCTGACGCGATAACATCAACCAGTGTTGTTTTTCAGCACAAGGGGCGCGCCTGAGATTGAACCCGACCTGTTCATTTCCGACGGCGACAATCTGCCAGCCGGATTGAACATCACGCCACCCTACTTCTGCGGGTTGCCAGCCACGGCCGGGCCATAACATCCATCCCTGTTGATGCTCTGTATCGCTAATAATTCCGCCGAGGATCACATCCCTGAAGGTATCAGCGTTATCCGAACAAACCTCGATATCCTTCGCAGAGAACGGATCGCGATCTCCCCCAAAAACAGTAGAAAACGCAACGAAAGTCGGGGAATAGAACGGTTCTTCAACGAGAGAAAGCGTTATGTGAAGCAACGATTTTTCTCCACGCAATTGCAACTGACGCACCACCGGCGCGACAGGGTCATCGAGTAACGCCTTAAGCAACCCCAACAAACCTCTAAAATCCGACTGGAATGTCAGAGTTCCCCGCTCTTCATTTTCCACACTGGCCGCCTCTGGCTGCCAGTGTAAAAGCGTACCTGCCGACTGGCGTAACGGCTCGGCGATTTTCTCTACCAAAGTTGCCCCTGCGAAGCTCAACGGTTTTAAATGCGCCTGCTGTTGTAATAGTTCATTCAACGAAGGCTGTATCAATAAACGATGCTGCTGGCCGGAGAGGTTTTTGCGCAGGGTCTCAGCGTCTTGCAGCCCCTGCTGCAACTGCTGGAGTGGTGATTTCAGCATCATAAAATAGAGCACACTCAACAGACTGAGAGCACCCACCATGCACAATGCCCATTGCTGCCAACGCGGCCGCTCTATCATCTGACTGAAGGCCAGTGAGAGGGCATTTATCATTGCAATCTCCTTCACAGGGCGCTCGGCTGCTTTGCAAGCCGTATCTGTAAGACGAACCGTAAGCTCTGCGCTGGCAAACGCTGGATATCAAAAACTCGAACCTCGCTGAATAACGCATCGTCTTTCAGTATTTGAGCGAATGCCATCACTGCCGGATACACCGCGCTTTCACCACGCAACAGAATGCGCCCATCAGGTTCATCTATCAGCTCGGTCAACCACAGATTATCGGGGATATGTCTGGCGATTGAGGTCAGCAGAGCGAGATATCCCAGACTCTTTATCCGCCGCTGTTCCCGCTCTCTGGCGACGCGTAGCAGTTCATGTAACTGCTGGGTTGCATCACTGACTTTTTTCAGTTGCAAAGTTAACTGCGTTTGGCTGCCGCTTAACATCAGCAGGTTACTTTGTTCTCTTCGCAAGGCATGCCACGCGAAAGCGGACCAGAGTGACATCAACACCACCGTCAGCACGATGAACAACATCATGTGCCACACCCGCAGCCTCTGTCTCCGGCGTTGTTGAATGCTGCGCCAGGGCAGTAAATTAACTTGTAGCATTAGCGGTCCTCCGGGCGCAGGGCCAAACCGATGGCGAGTGCAAAAGCCCCCGGATTCGCCGGAAGAGGAGGTAAGCATTGTCCAATCGCCGTTAAAGGCGACCAGGCAAGTACACCTGCTGGCAGCGCTTCGATATTCACGCTGCTGAAAAGGCATTGTTCGTCGCACAGTTTTGCCGCCCGGTACTGTTCCCTAACCCGGAGCGCAAACTGGGCGATATCACCGATCTCGTTCACATCAAACATGCCAAATTGAAAAGGTAGTCCGTGAGGTGCAGCCCATAACCAGCCATCGTCCAGCCGGTGCAGTAACAGTTTTTCAGCGCTGACACCTGCTGCACTGGCAGCGAGCTGTAATGCACAGGGTGCCAGCTCAAAGACGCCTGGAAAGAGCCGGGACTGTGCCAGGCAATGCTGCCACTGTTGAATTTCTTGCTGCCGCGCTGCCGTAACAATAATATTTTTGTCACCACAGGGGTCCGTCCGGTAGTCCATCACCAGTTGTTCGACACTCAGCGGAAAATGGCGCGCAGCGCTGGAAAAAATAAAGGCACTGCGCGTTGCTCCGCTAAGCCGATTATCAGGTTGAGGAAGGATGTGCTGCATGGCCCGCTGAGCAGGAAGTGAAACCCGCAGCGAAATCTTTGCCGGAAGGGTATTGCGCCAGACAGATAAAATAGCGGAAAGCGACGCTCTCTCATGTAAAATCCCCCCGCGCAGCGTGAGGGCCGGTAACGGGTGGTGCCACCATTGCCGTAACTGCCAACCGTAACGGCGCCGCTGAACCGCGATCGCCCGGGCATAACCGGCTTGAATATCCAGGCCTACCTGCCATGCTTGTAGTCGCATTTTCGCCCAATCTCCATATGGTCAAGTTAAGAAAAGAACGTATCCATGTCGTAGGCTTGCCTTTATACTACCGCGCGGTTGTTTATAAACTGCCCAATTGACACTAAATGGGAAATCTCAGGTGAAGTTCGTAAAGTATTTTTTGATTCTTGCACTGTGTTGCATTTTGCTGGGAGCAGCCTCGATATTTGGCTTGTACAAATATATCGAGCCTCAGCTTCCCGATGTCGCCACGCTCAAAGACGTGCGCTTGCAAACACCGATGCAGGTTTACAGTGCTGAAGGCGATTTAATCGCCCAATACGGCGAAAAACGTCGTATTCCCCTGAAACTTGGCCAGATCCCTCCGGAGATGGTTCATGCATTCATTGCAACCGAAGACAGCCGTTTTTATGAACATCACGGCGTTGATCCGATCGGTATTTTCCGTGCAGCTTCTGTCGCACTGGTTTCCGGCCATGCTTCGCAGGGTGCCAGTACCATCACTCAGCAGCTGGCACGTAACTTCTTCCTGAGCCCGGAACGGACACTGACGCGTAAGATTAAAGAAGCGTTTTTGGCTATCCGTATCGAACAGATGATGACCAAGGATGAAATCCTTGAGTTGTATCTCAATAAGATCTACCTCGGCTACCGTGCTTATGGCGTGGGGGCGGCGGCGCAGGTCTATTTCGGTAAGGATGTCAGCCAACTGACGCTCAGTGAAATGGCCGTGATCGCCGGACTGCCGAAAGCACCGTCAACGTTCAACCCGCTCTACTCCCACGACCGCTCTCTGGCGCGTCGCAACACCGTGCTGTCCCGTATGCTTGATGAGAAATACATCACGCAGGCGCAGTACGATGCGGCACGTGCTGAGCCGTTAATCGCCAATTACCATGCACCGCACATTGAATTTTCTGCACCGTACCTGACAGAAATGGTGCGTCAGGAGATGGTGAAACGTTACGGCGACAACGCTTATAACGACGGCTACATGGTCTACACCACCATTACCAAGAAAACCCAGTTGGCTGCTCAGGAAGCCCTGCGCACCAACGTGCTGAATTACGATATGCGCCACGGTTACCGTGGACCGTCTAATCAGCTGTGGAAAGTGGGTGAAACGCCTTGGGATGAGAGCAAAATTGTACAGTCTCTGAAAACCCTACCGGTCTATGGCCCACTCTTCCCTGCGGTCGTGACACAGATTGACGGCGAACAGGCTACAGCCACCATGGCAAACCGCGCGGTGATTTCATTGCCGTTTAGTGGAATGCGCTGGGCGCGCCCTTACCGTTCCGACAACAGTCAGGGACCAACGCCGAAGAAAGTGTCTGATGTTGTGCAGCCTGGTCAGCAGGTCTGGGTACGAAAAGTGGGCGACGTCTGGTGGCTGGCACAGGTTCCTGATGTGAACTCTGCCATTGTTTCCCTAAATCCAAACGATGGCGCGGTAGAAGCGCTGGTGGGTGGTTTCGACTTCAATCAGAGCAAATTCAACCGTGCAACGCAGGCGCTGCGTCAGCTAGGTTCGAACATCAAACCGTTCTTGTACACCGCTGCCATGGACAAAGGTCTGACGCTAGCCACCATCCTCAACGACATGCCGATCACCCGTTGGGATGCCGGTGCAGGTCAGGACTGGCGTCCGAAAAACTCACCACCGACCTATGCAGGCCCAATACGCCTGCGTCAGGGCTTGGGTGAATCGAAAAACGTGGTGATGGTGCGTGCGATGCGTGCGATGGGTGTCGATTACGCGGCGGAATATCTGCTGCGCTTCGGCTTCCCGGCCGCCAACATTGTTCATTCGGAATCACTGGCGCTGGGTTCTGCGTCCTTCACGCCGCTGCAAGTTGTTCGCGGTTATGCCGCGCTGACCAACGGTGGCTATCTGGTTGACCCATACTTCATCACCAAAATCGTTGATGAATCGGGTCAGGTTCAGTTTGAAGCCAAGCCGAAAATTGCCTGCCGCACCTGTAATATCCCGGTGATTTATGGTGATTCGCAAAAGTCGGCCGTGCTTTCCGATGACAACGTCGAGAACGTCGCAGTTTCCAGCGAAGGCAACAGTAATAACAGCGTTCCGATGCCACAGCTTGAACAAGTTCCGGCTGGACAGGCTCAGCAGAACAGTGATCAGCAGTACGCACCGCACGTGATCAGTGCTCCGCTGTCATTCCTCATCAGTGATGCCCTGAACACCAACATTTTTGGTGAACCTGGCTGGATGGGGACAGGCTGGCGTGCAGGCCGTGATTTGAAACGTCATGACATCGGCGGCAAAACTGGTACCACCAACAGCTCGAAAGATGCGTGGTTCTCCGGCTATGGCCCGAATGTAGTGACCTCGGTGTGGATCGGCTTTGACGATCACCGCCGTGATCTCGGCCGCTCGACAGCATCAGGTGTCATTCCCGACCAGATTTCAGGGGCGGAAGGTGGCGCGAAGAGCGCTCAGCCAGCCTGGGATGACTACATGAAAGCCGTACTGGATGGCGTACCGGAACAGAAACAGACCCCACCACCGGGTATTGTGACGGTAACCATTGATAAGCAAACCGGCAAATTGTCTGATGGCGGTGGCGCAAGTCGCCCTGAATACTTCATCGATGGCACTCAACCGACGGAACATGCTGTTCACGAAGTGGGTACGACGCTGATGGACAACGGTCAGGCGCACGAACTGTTCTGATGAACTAAAAACGTCAAAAAGCCGGTCATGCATTTTTGCAGACCGGCTTTTTTATTGGAAAGATTACGCTCATTGCATGGCTGGCTAGACGGCGTTTCTCATCAAAAAATCGCGGGCAAGAAACAGCGCACTGACATTTCTGGCTTCGTTGAAATCTGGCTCGTTCAGCAGTTCCATCATGCGGGCAATCGGCCAGCGGGTTTGTGGCAGTGGCTCTGGTTCATCCCCTTCCAGACTTTGCGGGTACAGTCCTTTGGCGATGACAATATTCATGCGGCTTGAGAAGTACGAGGGCGCCATAGTGAGCTGCATCAGGAAATCAAAGTGATGAGCACCATAACCCACCTCTTCCATCAATTCACGATTCGCAGCCTCAAGCACGCTTTCTCCCGGATCAATCAGCCCTTTGGGAAAACCTAATTCATAACCGTCAATACCCACGGCATATTCGTGGATCAGCAGCAGGTCATCGCCGATGACCGGGACAATAAGTACGGCTTCACGATTAGACGGGCGCATACGCTCATAAACACGCTGCACACCGTTACTAAAAGTGAGATCAACGGATTCGATGGTGAACAAGCGCGAGCTCGCTATCTTTTCTATTTTCTGGATCTCAGGTTTTTGCAGGTGCTTATCCATCTTTTCCCCAATTTATTGTTCACCGGATATCGGTGTCGCAGTGGGTTTCAGTTCATTGTCACTTGTTGGCATTGTGCGTTAATGCGAACCTTTATCGCAATATTTGTGCGACATAAATTCGGTATAACGATGTTCACAAGGAAATTTTCTCACAGGAGTTCGCGATCGGCTTCTCAAACTCGATAAAAAATCGCTAACAAAAAGCCGCACGTTTAAAAATAGGATTATACCGATACCCGTCGCGCTAAGATTATTGGTATGATCAAAAGTAGCTGTTTTTACGGAACATGTAAGAAAAATAATAATTAATAAATATGTCATTCCAAAGCATCGACATCAGTCATCTTAGTCAGGGGATCGGATGAGCACAGTAGTCGTTACACTTTTTTTATTGTGTATCACCGTCATTGCCGCTGGAGTATTCCTTTGGTTTATCGTACGACGCCGTAACACGGCGACGTCGAGCGTTCATTTCTCTAAACCCAATCAACGTAAACTGACGCAGCAAGAGCGCGACGCCGTCGAGCAATACCTGCGTCAGAATGAAAAACTCAACCAAACACCTATTACGCATCGCAGCGATCTCATGGTCTTGCGCGATAAGCTGACGCTGACGGCCAAAAGCGAAAATGTCTATACCACCACCCGCGCTATCACCCGCTATGGCGTTGCCAGTGAAGACCCTAATAAGTGGCGCTACTTTCTCGATACCACTGAAATCCATCTGCCCCCGTTTTGGGAGCAATATATCGCGCATGAAAACCATGTTGAGTTAATTAAAACTCAGACCGTACCCCTGGTTATCTCGCTCAATGGCCACTCACTTGTCGACCATATTTATGAGCGCCCGACGCCTGCGCCTTCTGTCATCCCTGTACCGCCGCAAAATGCCTCGATTCGTCACGAAGAGAGCGAGCATATCCAACTGGTAAAAGTTCGTCATGAAACCCGTGAAGAGCACGCCCTGACCCGTTCCAACGGTGTACGGGAGGCGTTAGCTGTTTCTGCGGTGATGTTACTACTGTTTATCACGTTAGTGAGTCCGGCGGTCATTCTGCCGTGGATGCTGGCAATAGTAGCCCTGCTGCTCGGGTGGGTAGGCTGGCGTTTGCTGGCGGAAAGACTGGGAAAAAATCGTAAAGAGATCCACTGTTTGCGTGGCCAGCCTAAACGCTGGGGCCTGTTTGGTGAATCCAAACAAGGGGATATCAGCAATATTTCTTTAGGTGCCGTCGATCTGGTTTATCCACCACACTGGCAACCTTATATTGGCAGGGATTTAGGGCAACCGACCGACATCGAACTCTATATGAACAGCCATGTGGTCCGTCAGGGGGCGTATCTTTCACTGCATGATGAAGTCAAAAACTTCCCGTTACAGCAGTGGGGAAAAAATCTGGTGCTGGCCACCAGTGCATTAATATTACTACTGATGCTGCTGATTTATGTTCCCCTCGCCCTGCCGCTGAAACTCAGTATTGCCTGGTTACAGGGCGCACAAAGCACGCAGGTGAACAGCGTACAAACACTGGAAAAAACGCCGCTGCGCGTGGGTGACACGCTCAAAGTACAAGGCACCGGTATGTGTTACGTTCCTCCCGCCAGTGCCCGAACGGCGACTGGCGGGTTCATGCCGTTTGATTGCTCGGGTATTTACTGGAATGAAGCGCCTCCCCTCCCAATGCCGGAATCAGAGTTAATTGATGCCGCCACTGCGTTGCTGACTACGGTCAATACTCAGTTGCATCCTGGCGACAGCACCGAACAAAATATCAACCCACAGCTGGCCACCGCCATTGAGAAATCAGGCATGATTTTGCTGGATGATTTCTCCGACATCGTGTTGAAAACCCAGGCGCTTTGTAGCTCCAATGATGACTGCGTCAGGTTAAAGAATGCGCTGGTCAATCTGGGCAATGCGGATAATTGGGCTACGTTAGTGAAACGCGCAAAATCCGGCACGCTGAAAGGAATGAATGTACTGCTGCGGCCAGTCAGTGCGCAGACACTCAGTGAGTTGGTCAACACGGCAACTTCTTCCTTCTTCGCCCATGAAACCCGCCGTGCGGCAGAAGCATTGAACAGCCCGCCACCGGGTGGCTTCCTGATCACCAATGACGAAGGTAAACAGCTGGTAGACCAGCCAGTTCCGCCGGTGTCGTTGTATGCGTATAACCCGCTCGGCCAGTGGAAGCAGTTACAAAACCTATCCTCCACGTTGCTACATACGCCCTTCAGTGCGCAGGGTGTTATTACCAGTATTAGCACCGATGCTAACGGAACACGCCATATCTCGCTGCACAGTGAGCCGGACATCTCCACGCTGTGGCGTTATCTCGGAACCAGCCTGTTATTGCTGTTACTGATTGTCTGCCTGATCACCAACAGTATTCTGCTGGTGAAGCGCCGGCTGAAAGATAAGCATCGCATGAACGACATTCAAAATTACTACACCCACTGCTTCAACCCGACGTTAGTCAGTAGTTCGACCCGCCCTCTGGACTGACGGCTTTCTGTGTCAGAAGGCCCTGTGCTACCCTGAAGCCCTTCCCTGCTATTGAACATTTGCTCCCCGCAGTGGCTGCCTGATGCCACCGGGCGGGCGATATGGAGTCTGCATGTCCCCGGATTTCGACTGGAACGCCATTGATACCGTGCTGCTTGATATGGACGGCACCTTGCTGGACTTGGCCTTTGACAGCCAGTTCTGGTTGCAGGACGTCCCTCTGGCGCTAAGCCAGCAACGTGCTATCGCCTTTGACGAAGCGCGTCAATATATCCAGGCTGAATACCTCGCCGTCCAGCACACCATGAACTGGTATTGCTTCGACTATTGGTGCCAGAAGCTGGATCTTGATATCTATCAGATGACCACCGATATTGGCAGCAACGCTAAATTGCGCGACGACACCCTGCCTTTTTTACAGCAATTGCGGGCGAGTGGCCGCGAAACTATTTTGCTGACCAATGCGCATCCGCACAGCCTCGCGGTGAAATGTCAGCACACGGGTTTGGACCAGTACCTTGATTTATTACTTTCCACCCACACATTTGGTTATCCAAAGGAAGATCAGCGGTTGTGGGCAGCAGTGCAGCAGCAAACCGGTTTTGACCCAGCGCGCACCCTGTTTGTTGATGACGGCGAACCTATCCTCAATGCGGCAAAAGTCTTTGGCATCCGCTATTGTCTGGGTATAGAGAACCCGGATTCCACCCTGGCGGACAAGTCATTTGCCACGCATCCGTCAATTAACGATTTCCGCAGCCTGTTACCTGCGATACATCCGGTGGCTGGCAGGGTTGCTTGATCATCGCTCATCCGGGGAGAGACGTATGAAGGGTAAAACGGCAGAAGAAGACAACGCGGTTCGCCTCGACAAATGGTTGTGGGCGGCACGTTTTTATAAAACCCGTGCGCTGGCGCGGGAGATGGTTGACGGCGGTAAAGTGCATTACAACGGTCAGCGCAGTAAGCCCAGCAAGCTGATGGAAATGAACGCCGAAATCACCCTGCGTCAGGGCAATGACGAAAGAACGGTCATGGTGCTGGGCTTAACCACTCAGCGTCGCACAGCGGAAGAGGCCCAAAAGCTCTATCAGGAAACCGAGGCAAGCGTCGCAAAACGGGAGAAAGTGGCCCTGGCGCGTAAAATGAATGCGATGCCTCATCCGGACCGACGTCCGGATAAAAAGGAACGCCGCGACCTGATCAAATTTAAAAATGGCGATGCCGATTAACCCTCGCCAGGCAGTTAAACAGAGAGAATCTATGTCAAATCACGACCAACTACACCGCTATCTGTTCACTCACCATTCCGTGCGCGGTGAACTGGTTTCGCTTAGCGAGACATTCCAGCAGATCGTTGCGGGCCATGACTACCCGACCGAAGTTCGTACCCTGCTCGGCGAAATGTTAGTAGCAACCAGCCTGTTGACCGCCACCCTGAAATTTGACGGGGACATCACCGTCCAGCTTCAGGGCGATGGCCCGCTGAAACTGGCCGTCATCAACGGCAATAACCTGCAGGAAATGCGTGGCGTCGCGCGTCTGCAAGGTGAGATTGCGGCGGACAGCACGCTGCGCCAGATGATCGGCAACGGCTACATGGTGATCACCATCTCCCCGACCGAAGGCGAGCGTTATCAGGGCGTAGTAGGCCTGGAAGGCGAAACGCTGGCAGAGTGTCTGGAAAATTACTTCATGCAGTCCGAACAGCTACCGACGCGAATTTTCATTCGTACCGGCCTGTCTGAAGGTAAACCCGCAGCGGGTGGCTTGCTGTTGCAGGTTCTCCCGGCGAAGGAGACCGATCCGGAAGAGCTCAACCATCTCGCTCAGTTGACCCACACAATTAAAGCCGACGAGCTGTTCACCTTGCCGGCTAACGAAGTGCTCTACCGTCTATACCATCAGGAAGAAGTCACTCTGTATGAACCGCAGGATGTCTGCTTCCGTTGCACCTGCTCACGCGACCGCTGTGCGGATGCGTTGATGACTCTGCCGGACGGAGAAGTGCTCGAAATGCTGGAAGAAGATGGAAAAATCGAAATGCATTGCGACTACTGCGGCAGCGATTATGTCTTTGACGCCATGGATATGGCGACCCTGAAAGCCAGCGGCAGCCTGCCAGAGCCCGACGGTTCAGTTCATTAAGCACCATTAACACCGCGTAAAACGGAGCAATGTCAGACATTGCTCCGGCTTCATTGCAGTCTCTTTCCTCCGTTACACTATTCCCGTGCACTGTCTCGCATAATCACCAAAAAACCCGTCACTGATGCCATTCTTTGATAGCAATCGCGGATAAAACGCCATAAAACCCTACAATTGCAGTCAAATTACGCATAGCGGCTGACTGGCCGTTCAGGTTTGACCATTCGATTGAGGAGCAGGGATATGCCAACACGCCATCTCACTAAAGAAACGCTGGCCACCTACGGTATTAACAATACCAGCGAGATAGTCTACAACCCCGATTACGACCTGCTTTTCAAAGAAGAGACGGCACCAGGCCTTGAAGGTTTTGAACGCGGTCAGATCACTGAACTGGGGGCCGTCAACGTGGATACCGGTATTTTCACCGGTCGCTCACCAAAAGATAAATACATCGTGCGCGATGATACAACCCGCGACACCGTCTGGTGGGCCGATCAGGGCAAAGGAAAAAATGACAACCAGCCTCTGACGCAGGAAGTATGGAGCACACTGAAAGACTTGGTGACGCAGCAGCTTTCCGGTAAACGCCTGTTTATTATCGATGCCTTTTGCGGTGCTAACCCTGACTCACGACTGAAGGTTCGGTTTATCACCGAAGTGGCCTGGCAGGCACACTTCGTCAAAAATATGTTTATCCGCCCTGACGAGGCCGAACTGGCGTATTTCGAACCCGATTTCATCGTAATGAATGGTGCGAAATGTACCAATCCGAACTGGCAACGGCACGGGCTGAATTCCGAAAACTTCGTTGCATTCAATCTGACGGAACGCATTCAACTGATTGGTGGCACCTGGTACGGTGGTGAGATGAAGAAAGGGATGTTCTCGGTCATGAACTATCTGTTACCGCTTAAAGGCATTGCCTCCATGCACTGTTCGGCGAACGTCGGCGAGAAAGGGGACGTCGCGATTTTCTTCGGCCTGTCCGGCACGGGTAAAACGACCCTTTCCACTGACCCGAAACGTAAGCTGATTGGCGATGATGAACACGGCTGGGATGACGACGGCGTATTCAATTTCGAAGGTGGCTGCTATGCGAAAACCATCAAACTGAGCAAAGAAGCAGAACCCGACATCTACGGCGCAATCATCCGTGACGCGCTGCTGGAAAATGTAGTGGTCAGCAAAGACGGTAAAATCGATTTCGACGACAATTCTAAAACTGAAAACACCCGCGTCTCCTACCCGATTTATCACATTAACAATATCGTTAAACCGGTATCGAAAGCCGGTCACGCCACTAAAGTGATCTTCCTGACGGCGGATGCCTTTGGCGTTTTGCCGCCGGTATCACGCCTGACCGCAGACCAGACGCAATATCACTTCCTTTCCGGTTTCACCGCCAAGCTGGCAGGCACCGAGAGAGGCGTCACAGAACCGACGCCAACCTTCTCTGCCTGCTTCGGTGCGGCTTTCCTCACCTTACACCCAACCCAGTATGCCGAGGTGCTGGTGAAGCGCATGCAGGCCGCAGGTGCTCAGGCTTACCTGGTGAATACGGGCTGGAACGGAACGGGTAAACGCATTTCGATTCAAAACACCCGCGCCATCATCGACGCTATTCTTAACGGAAAAATCGACGAAGCCGAAACCTTCACTCTGCCGGTGTTTAATCTCGCAGTACCGACAGAATTACCGGGTGTCGATACACGCATCCTTGACCCACGTAATACCTACGCTAACCGCGAACAGTGGGAAGAGAAGGCGCATGACCTTGCCCAGCGGTTTGTGGATAATTTTGATAAATATACAGATACGGCGGCGGGAGCGAGGCTGGTAGCGGCGGGGCCTAAGCTTTAAAAAGCTTAAGTAAACTTTTTTAAATTCAAGTTCAAGGTCGTGGGCTCGCCACCCACACTGGCCCAAAGGTCAAGGTCGTGGGCGCCGGCCCACACCGAGTTAAGGGCAGTAAACGCTGCCCTTAACAATCCTGCGTTTTTTGCTGCTGTAACACCGAGGCTGCGCTCGTCACAATGGCCGTGTTTCAGATGCTTCCTTTATAGCCGCAAACTCCGCCGCTACGCGGTCCTCTCATTTCGGGCTTCAACCCGCGTAAACACCCACGCGGTTTTGCGCCTCTCACTCGACGTCGTTTGGAACGCGGCCGAGGCTTTGCTAAATTCAAATTCAAATTCAAAACCGAATCTGTTTTTGCCTTTCAAAAAAGTATGGGCCGTATTCAAAATGTCACCGGCAAGTCGGTGGAGAGATAACTTTTTTACCGTTGTCTCGAACCCGTAGCCGGGAAGCCCGGAGGGCTGACATTTTACGGCTATCACTGAGATACCTGAAACACGGCCATTGTGACCAGCGAAGCTGCTGTTTTTAAAAAGCTCGGATTCCAAAGGCCCGAGCAACTGCGGGCCTTTGGTCGGTGTGGGCCGACGCCCACGACTTTGACCTTAAAGCCCGTTTGGGTGGCAACCCAAGGTCTTGAGGTTGAAGTTGAAGTTGAAGTTGAAGTTGAAAAATTCAGGAGGGGTAACAGGGGCATGCACCCCTTAAATCAAACGGTTTTTTGCGGCAAGGCTAACGCCACAACCTTCTCCACTGGCAGCGGCAAATACGCCCGAATACGTAATCCGCCCCGCGGGCTGCGGCCAATATCCAGTGAACCTGCATGAGCATCAATGATACGTTGCACTATCGCCAGACCCAGGCCTGTACCGCTGGTGGTACGAGCACTGTCGCCACGCACGAAAGGTTGGAACAGGTGCTTAAGCTGACTCTGCTCAATGCCCGGGCCGTCATCCTCTACCTGGAACCAACCGCGCTGTAGCTCTTTGCCACTGCTGACTTTAATCCAGCCATTGCCGTAGCGGGCGGCGTTCACCACCAAATTAGCAACGGCACGTTTGATGGAGAGAGGATGCACATTGACCAGGACTTCACCAGCAATCAGATCGCTATCAATTTCACGCTCGTATCCGCTTTCAGCAGCAATCACTTCGCCGAGGATCGAGTTCAAATCGCACTCTTCTGTCTGCAATTCCTGGCCGGTTCGCAGATAATCGATAAACTGCTCGATGATGGCATTACACTCTTCGATGTCCTTATTGATGGACTCCGCGAGGTACCCATCGCCGTCACTCATCATCTCTGTCGCAAGGCGAATGCGGGTCAGCGGTGTACGTAAATCGTGGCTGACCCCTGCCATCAGCAGGGTCCGGTCATCGGCAAGTTGCTTCACGCCCGCTGCCATCTGATTAAACGCCCGCGTCACAGAGCGGACTTCAGACGCACCATATTCACGTAACGGCGGGGGAATAATCCCCTTCCCGACCTGCAAAGCAGCATGTTCAAGTTCAACCAAGGGTCGATTCTGAATACGGATAAATAGCCATGCGCCGCCAATCGCCAACAGCATAATTGCCAGCGTATAACGGAACAGTGGGGAGAAATCACCCTGATGAATTTCGGTCAGTGGGACGCGTACCCAGATGTCCGGAGACAACCAGGTTTTGAGCCACACAACCGGGGTATTTTTATTCACTTCAACGCGAACATCGGTCGGGCCACCGAGCTGCTGCGCCATTTGTTGACTGAGGAATTCGTAATGTTGCGCCCAGCGCAAACCACTCTCTTCTGCCGCTGAATTGGTATAGAGAGAGATGCCAAGCTCACGATAAATTTCGCGGCGGAACGCCGGTGGCACAGCCAGCAGTGTGCCATCCTCCAGTTGCAACTGGTCGGTCATCAACATACGAACTTCGTAAGCCAGCACCTTATTAAACTGTTGCAGACTGGGCAGGATGGCAAAGTTCAACACCACCAGATAGGTCGTCACCAGGCTGACGAACAGCAAGGTGACGATCAACAGCAGGGTTCGGGCAAACGAGCTACGCGGTGAAAAGCGTATTCGTCTCATGCCTTACTGCCGTCCGGCACGAAGACATAGCCCAGGCCCCAAACGGTCTGGATGTAACGTGGATGTGCTGGATCTTCTTCCACCATACGGCGCAAGCGTGAAATCTGTACGTCAATGGAACGTTCCATGGCGCTGTATTCACGGCCACGTGCCAGATTCATCAGTTTGTCACGGGACAGTGGCTCACGCGGATGGCTCACCAGCGCTTTCAGCACTGCGAACTCACCGCTGGTCAGAGGCATCGGTTCGTCTTCACGGAACATTTCGCGCGTACCGAGGTTCAGCTTGAATTTGCCAAAAGAGATAACAGCTTCTTCCTGCGAAGGTGCGCCCGGCAGTTCATTCGCCTGACGGCGCAGAACGGCACGGATACGGGCCAGCAGTTCACGCGGGTTGAACGGCTTAGGAATATAGTCATCGGCACCAATTTCAAGGCCGACAATGCGGTCCACTTCTTCGCCTTTGGCGGTGACCATAATGATTGGCATCGGATTGCTCTGACTGCGCAAACGGCGGCAGATCGACAAACCATCTTCGCCAGGCAACATGAGATCAAGCACCATCAGATGGAATGACTCACGAGTCAGCAAGCGATCCATTTGTTCAGCATTGGCTACGCTACGTACCTGGAAGCCTTGTTCGGTCAGATAGCGCTCTAAAAGTGCACGCAGTCGCATGTCGTCATCAACGACCAGAATCTTGTGATTCTCTTGCATTTTTTATTACTCCCAAAGGCATTAATACCCAAGCCTGTATTGTTAGAAAAATGTGCTAAAACAGACAGCGATTAATGGTATACATTCTAGTCGAAATTGTTACAAAGCTTATGCTTTCCCTAATTTATCAACAATTTTGGACGAGGTATGCAAAATTTGTCGTCATCTGCTATCCCTACGTTAACCTCAAAGCAGTGTGCACTCACCAGCCACCCACCACCTAACCTAATTTAAACTGAGCAGAAAACAGGCAGCGACGACAGTTGCTTATGTTTTCCACGCGACCAGTGTTATGCCCCTTTATACACAGTTAACTTGAAGATGCATTTTTCAGCATCTGGAAGTTGTCATTAATTCGGCGTGGCAACGCACCAGAAAGTCCCGGTAATATTTCACTAAAAAATCGTCTTATCTCCTCCCGGAACT
>BHES01000019.1 GCA_003864575.1 Enterobacterales bacterium | reverse complement strand
CGGCAGAAGCGACTGAACCGGAAGTCCATCGGATACTCAAAATCAGCAGAAATGCATGACAAGATCATCGGCACATTCATTGAGCGAGAGCATTACTTGTTATAGTGAAAATCACCATATTGAATACGCGACCAAAATCCTATTGCCAGTGAAATACCCTGAACCGCTACCTGCTAAGCAGTGTTATCTCCAGATTAATCTCAGTTTTGAGAATGTGATCCGCTTAGGCCATGACATTTCCACTTCGAACTGGAAAAAAACGGGCTACACAGGAAATCCCCTTGGGGTTAGGGTAAAGACAGACGAAATAAACGGCTTTTTAGGCATTGCACGGCAAGGAGAGGTAACCGCGAGTGAATAACGGAACCGCATCTGTTAATACGGCAGGGCAAATTGGTTTGGAAGATGCAGAAGCAACCACAGAGAAAGTGCTAAAAGATATTCAGGCGATGTTAAATGCCGAAAATATCTTCACCAATGATGTCCAGCAGCAGATGTTGACCTCACATGTTAAGGCGATGGTATTACGTTCTATTACCGGCGAGCCATTACCTGAAGTTGATAAAGAGCTGTTTGACGAAATTTCTGCGGATTCTATGCGAATGGCGGAACAGGTTGTTGACCTGTTCGGAAATTTACCGATAGAGGAGGCATATTTACTCTCGGTGCATTTTGAAGTCGCGAAAGACAATAATTCATAATTATTTACCGGCATAACTATCAGTTTTCATAAAACATTTGGAGAAAGAAATCATGGGACAAATTACTGTTGTTATCGGCGACCGTTTAGGTAAAGGCCAGAAAGTTGCAGCCGGCGTTGAAGCCGCGGGTGGCCGTGCCGTCGTGGTACCTGGTGTTGCAGCTGATATGAAATTAGGCGACGTAATGAAAGCAGAAAATGCCACCTTTGGCATCTCCTTCTGTGGCAGTGGCGGCGCAGGCGCAATTACCGCGCAAACAAAATATGGATATAAAGCCAAATACGGTATGCGCTCTGTGGATGAAGGCGTTACCGCAATTAACGAAGGCTGTAATGTATTAGGTTTCGGATTTATGGATAAAGAAGAACTTGGGCAACGTCTGGTTGAAGCTTATATCAAGAAATTCGGCCAACCGTAATGAAGCAACAATTAACAACTACCGTTCGTGTTGAGGGAAAAGGCGAAAATAAAGCGGCTGCATTTTCCGCTGCACTGAGCCAGGTACAGCGGAACGTACTTAAATCCACTCAAAATATCTTGCTGCGCATTGAACCGCAGGACGTCAAGGTCATTACGGCAGAAGAAACGGTAAAAAAAGAAAAATTCCTGTTCTTTTTTCTGGCCAGGGAGAGGAAAAGTTATTACGTCGCCTTGGATATTACCGTCAATCTGACCGTCATTAATACCGATAAGGTAGTTTTTGTCACTAAATAAGTCCCTTTCCATTTATGGAACAGGTTCTAAAAACGTTATCTATAAATGACAAGGATATACTGATGTTCCTAATTATTTTATTTAAGTCGCTTATTATCGGCGGATTGGTGGGGGTGGGCGTAGGTGCAGGTGCTGCACGTATGTTCCATGCACCAAACGTGCAAGGGATGGGGGCTTTTCGTACGCTTGGGGAATTAAACTCCTGTGAAGGCGACCCAGCTTCGCATTTCTCGTTCGGCTTAGGCTTCTTCTTCAACGCCTGGGCGTCTTCTGTAGCGGCAGGCTCGTTCACACAAGACGTCGATCACCGCATCATTCCTCACTGGGCTGCTGCGGCGTTAATGTTCAAAAACCGTAACGTGGCTGAAACCCTGCATGACCCGCGCAAAATGGCGATTGCTGGCGGGATTATCGGCATGATTGTGGTGGCTTTCCTCAACACAACGGCGTCGGCTGTACCGGCATCGTTGCAAGTCACCGCGGTGAAAGTGTTGGTACCGGCTGCCAACCTGTTGGTAAACACCGTGATGCCCGTGATTTTCTGGCTGGCTGCGATTGATGCAGGACGCCGTTCTGGTTTCTGGGCCACCATTTTTGGCGGTTTGGCACAGATGATCATGGGTAACGCCGTACCAGGTTTGGTACTGGGTATCCTGATCGGTAAGGGTGTTGAAGAGGGCGGCTGGAACCACGTCACTAAAGTGATGATGGGCGCCATTATCGCACTGTTCGTGCTCAGCGGGTTCTTCCGCGGCTTCGATGTGAAACTGCTGCAATCCTTCATGCTGGACGTCCCGACATGGCTGAACGGCATTCACAACTCACTTAGCGGCAAGTAAGTTCGCAAATAAATAGAACTGGAGCTTATGACAATGGAAGAACAAGCCAAAAGTAATTTCTGGTACGCCGAGTGGTCGTTCCCAATTTTCGTTGGGTTACTTTCCTCTGGGGTGTTTGCCGGGACACACATGTATTACCTGTACGGCATTGGTGCTTTTAACGAAGTAGCGTTTGTCTCAATGCTGCGTTCGGGCATGGATACCGGCGTATACGGCGCGGTGGCGGCCTTCGGTGCCAGCTTCCTGTTTGCCCGTATTATCGAAGGTTCTCTGGTGGGGATTCTCGACATTGGCGGCGCTATCCAGACCGGTATCGGCCTTGGCGTTCCGGCAATGTTGCTGGGTGCGGGGATCATTTTCCCGGTCGCGAACTTTGCGGCATCACTGCTCACCGGTCTGATTCTGGGACTGGCAGTGGGTTACATCATTATTCTGGCGCGTAAATTTACTATCAACCAGAGTAATTCGACCTACGGTGCAGACGTAATGATGGGGGCCGGTAACGCCTCAGGCCGTTTCCTCGGTCCATTGATTATTCTGTCTGCGATGGCGGCCTCCATTCCTATCGGCTTGGGCTCGCTGCTCGGTGCGCTGGTGTTCTATATCTGGCAGAAACCGATCACCGGTGGTGCGATTCTGGGTGCCATGATCCTGGGTGCGATTTACCCGGTAGCCCTGTAAGAACAGCAGTAAATAAGCAGTTAAATCAGACGTCAGGTTTTTTTCCTGACGTCTGGTGCCACTGAGAAAAGAGTACGGAGAAAAGCGTATGTATGATCTGATAATCCGCCAGGCAAAGCGCCCCGACGGCAGCCTGACCGATATTGCCATCCTTGACGGTAAAATTGCCGCCACCGGCCAGCTCGACAGCGGCGCGACCGCCACACAAATTCTCGACCTGCACGGCCAGGTTTACGCCAGCGCCGGGTGGATTGACTCCCACGTTCACTGCTACATGAAATCGCCGATTTATCATGACGAGCCCGACCTTGTTGGCGTCGCGAGCGGCGTCACCACCGTGGTGGATGCGGGCAGTACCGGCGCTAACGACGTCGATGATTTCTATCAGCTAACCCGCGAGGCCAAAACCAACGTCCTCGCCTTCTTGAATATTGCCCGTACCGGCATTGTTACGCAAAACGAACTGGCCGACATGGACCAGATCGACAAAGCGGCTGTGCGCGACTCCATCGCCCGCAACCCTGATTTTATTATCGGTATTAAAGCGCGCATGAGCAGCAGCGTGGTGGGCAAAAATGGAATAAAACCGTTAGTTCGCGCCAAAGAGATCCAGCAGGAAAATAATGATCTGCCGCTGATGGTTCACATTGGCAACAACCCGCCGGACCTCGATGAGATCACCGATTTGCTGACCTCAGGCGACATCATCACCCACTGCTACAACGGTAAACCAAATCGCATTTTGTCCCCGGAAGGCGTACTGCGTGGCTCAGTCAAACGTGCGATCGGCCGCGGCGTATTGCTCGATGTCGGTCACGGCAGTGCCAGCTTCAGCTTTGAAGTGGCCAGACTGGCGATTGCACAGGGCATCGTGCCGAACACCATCAGCTCTGACATCTATTGCCGCAACCGTGTTAGCGGGCCGGTCCACAGTCTGGCGACCGTGATGTCCAAATTCTTTACCGTCGGCCTTTCGTTGGAACAAGTGATCGAATGCGTCACCTGCAACGTGGCTGACGCGCTCCGCCTGCCGTCCAAAGGACGCCTTGAGGTTGGCGCTGACGCCGACCTGACGCTGTTTGAAATCCAACATGCGCCCAAGGTGTTCCTCGATTCTGAAGGCCAGTCAGTCACCGGTGAGCAACTCCTGGTGCCACTGGCTGCCGTGGTGGCGGGCGTTACCTTATTCACTGATGAAGGAAAATCAAATCATGTCTTCGAAGTCTGAGCAGTCGCTATACGAAAAATACGGTCTTAAGCAGGTCATTAATGCCTCCGGCCGTATGACGATTTTGGGGGTTTCCACCCCGCGCCCGGAAGTGGCTGATGTCGTAAATACCGGCCTGAATCACTTTTTCGAGATGAAAGATGTGGTCAACAAAACCGGCGCCTATATTGCGAAATTGCTGGGCGTTGAGAATGCGGTGGTAGTCTCCTGCGCATCGTCCGGTATGGCGCAATCTGTGGCTGCGGTGATCGTCAAAGATAACGCGTGGTTGCTGGAAAACCTGCACGCCGCGCCACTGGAAGTGCCTCACGATATCGTGCTGCCAAAAGGCCACAACGTTAACTTCGGCGCACCGGTAGGCACGATGGTCATGCTGGGCGGCGGGAAAGTGGTCGAAGCCGGGTATGCCAACGAATGTTCGCCAGCACAGCTCGCCGCCTGCATTACGCCGCGAACTGCCGCTATTTTGTACATCAAATCGCACCACTCAGTGCAAAAAAGCATTCTCTCTGTCGCAGAAGCTGCGGCCGTGGCGCGCGAACACAATGTGCCGCTGATCGTTGATGCGGCAGCTGAAGAGGATCTGACCTGCTATTACGAAATGGGCGCAGATCTGGTGATTTACAGCGGTGCGAAAGCCATCGAAGGGCCGACCAGCGGTCTGGTGGTCGGTAAACAGCAGTATGTCGAATGGGTGAAATTGCAGTCCAACGGCATCGGTCGTGCCATGAAAGTCGGCAAAGAGGGCATTCTCGGCCTGACGCAGGCGATAGAAAGCTACATCACGCTGCCAAAAACCACCGGTCAGGAGATGGTCGACAAGATGACGCCATTTATCGAAAGCCTGAATCAAATCAACGGCGTAACCGGACGTGTCGTATGGGACAGCGCCGGACGCGACATTGCGCGTACCGAGATCACTTTTGATGAAGCCGTGCTGGGCTGGAAAACCAAGGCCATCGTCGAAGCGATGAAAAACGGCGATATCGCCATTTATTTCCGCGGCTACCGTGCCAACGAAGGCAAGGTTGAAGTGGACGTGCGCAGCGTAACACCGCCACAGCTCGCCATTGTCGCCGCGCGTTTCAAACAACTTTTTAACGGAGAAAAAGCATGAAGCTGACCCCGAATTTCTACCGTGACCGCGTCTGCCTGAACGTACTTGCCGGTTCCAAAGACAATGCCCGTGATATTTATGAGGCCGCTGAGGGCCACGTACTGGTCGGCGTATTGTCAAAAAATTATGCAGATGTGCCGAGCGCCGTCGCGGACATGAAAGAGTACGCCGCGCTGATTGAGAACGCATTGTCTGTCGGCCTGGGAGCCGGCGACCCGCGTCAGTCCCTGATGGTCAGCCAGATCTCCGGACAAATTCAGCCACAGCATGTTAACCAGGTGTTCACCGGCGTGGGTACTAGCCGTGCGTTGCTTGGCCAGAATGACAGCGTCGTTAATGGTTTGATCTCGCCAACCGGTAAAGTGGGCTGGGTGAAAATCAACACCGGGCCGCTGAGTTGCACCGCGGCTGACGCTATTGTGCCGGTAGAAACGGCCATTGCATTGCTCAAAGACATGGGCGGCAGCTCGGTCAAATATTTCCCGATGGGCGGCCTCAAAACCCGTGATGAATTTGCTGCCGTGGCCCGTGCCTGTGCGGAGCATGACTTCTGGTTGGAGCCGACCGGCGGAATCGATCTTGAAAACTTCGAACCGATTATGGAAATCGCGCTGGAAGCGGGAGTGAGCAAAATCATCCCGCACATCTATAGCTCGATTATCGACAGCGCCAGCGGTAATACCCGCCCTGACGACGTCAGAACCCTGCTGGCCAGTGTTAAAAAGCTGATCGGCTAAGGTTTCACCAACCGCATTTCCTTCCGCGCTGTGAGCTGTCTGCGCTGTTAAACACCCTGTGTCCGTCCCTGTTATGGGCGGCGCAGGACTCTCGCGTTTGTCTGGCAATCCCTTTAAATTGAGGAAATGTATGAGAAACTGGTTACTGATTTCAGGTTTAACATCCGCGATGCTGGCGATGTCCGCCACGCCGCTTTACGCAGCAGAAAAAGCCATGACGCAAACCCATCATTTCGCTTACGTCGGCACCTATAATCCCAATGGTGAAGGCGTTTATCGCTTCAAATTTGACAGTAAAACCGGCGCGCTGACTGACCGGGTGCTGGTCAGCCAGTTGCCAAACCAAGCTCAGATGGTTGCCAGCCACGACGGTAAAACGCTGTTTATCGGCAATGAAATAGATAATTACAACGGCGGGAAAAACGGCGCCATTGCGGCCTATAAAATCAACCCGCAGGACGGCAGCCTGACGCTGATTAATCAGGTAGATTCTCAGGGAGGAGGCCCGGTTTATCTGTCGCTAACGCCAAAAGGCGATCACCTGCTGGTGGCGAACTACATCAGCGGCGTCGTGGCGACTTTCCCGGTAGATGCCAGCGGAAAGTTGGGTGAAGCCAGCGATCATCAGCAGGATGCTGGCCCGGCCGGTGCCTCGAAGCCCGAGGCCGCTGTTGAAGGGAGCTTTGCCGCCAGTGACCATAACGGCCCTCATGCTCACATGATTGCCACAGACCCGAGCGGTAAATTTGCCTTTTCCACCGATCTTGGCCTGGACCGGATTTATCAGTGGAAACTGGATGACGGCAAATTGACACCTAACGATCCGGCTTTCATTAGTGCCTCTTCACCGGGTGCCGGTCCGCGTCATTTCGTGTTCCATCCGAACGGTAAAGTGGTCTTCCTGATCAATGAAGAGGCCTCGACGCTGACCAGCTATCGCTTTGACAGCGCCAAAGGTACGTTGACGCAGCTGCATGTGCTGTCGTCGTTACCGGCTAACTTCAAAGGCACTAACTTTGCCGCCGGTATCGTGCTGAGCAAAGACGGACGTCATCTCTACGTGGCAAACCGTCTGCACAACAGCATTGCGCAAATCAATGTCACCGGTGAAGGCGCGATGACCTTTGGTGAGGAAATCTGGACCCGTGGTGACTACCCGCGGACCATAAACTTCTCACCGGATGGAAAATACATTTACGCAATGAATCAACGAAGCGATAACATCACTAAATTCAATGTTTCCGCTAGCAGCGGTAAACTGACCTTTGTTGATGACTACACGCCGGTGGGCAGTCCGTCGCAAATGGTGATTGTTCCCTGATAAGTCAGGCACTGAACTGACTCAGTGTGAATAACGGGTGCGGGGTGACGTTTTTTGTCATCCCGCCTTGTTATTTAACAGGGTCTGAAAATTGATGTTCTACGGTAACCACTGACTGGAAGGATTATGGTGAGATTTCCCTATCAACGATTAGCCCATTTATTTGATGCGCTACAGGCTGAAACGCTACCCCAAGATGAACTGGCGAAACGACTGGATGTCTCGACGCGCACGGTGCGTGCCGATATTACCGCGCTCAATGAAATCATGGTGCAGTACGGCGCGTCGTTCGTGCACAACCGCGGCAGCGGGTATCAGCTTAAAATTGACGATCCGACGCTGTTCAGCGCCCTGCAAGAAACCAATAACCGCCGTATCAGCCCAACCCCACGTACTGCCCCTGAGCGGGTGAATTACCTGCTAATACGCTTTTTGACCTCAGCTTTTTCACTCAAGCTGGAAGATCTGGCCGATGAATGGTTTGTCAGCCGGGGAACCCTGCAAAATGATATGGCTGAGGTCAGGGAGCATCTGGCGCGCTATCACCTGAGCATTGAAACCAAGCCGCGTTATGGCATGAAGCTGTTCGGCGCTGAGTTGGCTATCCGCGCCTGTCTGACCGATTTGCTATTCCAGCTTGATGGCGAAGAGCAGACCAATCCGCTGCTGAAAACCGAAAGTTTGGAGCGTGAGGCTCTCGCGCCGCTCACCGATTTTATGCATCAGCTGCTGGCTCAGTCGTCAATTCAACTGACCGACGAAGGCGAACAGTACCTGATCCTTTACTGCGCGGTGGCCATCAAACGTATTACCGGCGGCTATCCGTTGACCGATTTCGATGCGGAAGAGGGCGATCCGGCCGTACGGCAGGTCTCTGTGCGTTTGGCGGCTGAGCTGAAAGCGCTGGTGGGTAAAGAGATCCCGGCGGCAGAAGAGGCCTATTTGCGGGTCAATATTGCGGCGCGACGGGTGCAGAACATTTTGCCGACCGACATTAATGCTGACGATGATGAATCGCTGGTGGATTACATTCTCTCGTACATTAATGCGCACTATAACTATGATTTACAAGGTGATAAGCAGCTTCGCGCTGACCTGCTGACCCACATCAAAACGATGATCACCCGGGTCAAATATCAGATTAATATTCCCAATCCTCTGCTCGGCAACATCAAGCAGCACTATCCGATGGCCTACGACGTGACGCTGGCGGCGGTCTCCAGCTGGGGTAAATACACGCCGTATTCGCTCAGTGAGAACGAAATTGGTTTTTTGGTGCTGCATATTGGCGTGGGGCTGGAGCGGCATTACAACATCGGTTACCAGCGCCATCCGCAGGTGATGCTGGTGTGTGATACCGGCAACTCGACAATCCGCATGATCCAGGCGCAGATCAGCCGCAAATATCCGCAGTTGGTGGTGACGCAGGTGGTCTCTTTGCGCGACTACGAAAAGCTCGGACACATCGACGAAGACTTTATTATCTCCAACGCGCGTATCAGTGAAAAAAATAAACCGGTGGTCGTGCTGTCGCCTTTCCCGACGGAATACCAGATGGAGCAATTGGGGAAACTAGTGTTAGTGGACCGCACCCGGCCCTACATGTTGGAGAAGTTTTTCGACGAAAAACATTTTATGATCATTGACGAACCGATGACGCAGGCCCAGCTGTTTCGTAAGGTTTGCATTCAGTTGGAAGAGGAGGGTTATGTCGATGCCGAGTTCTATCCATCGGTGGTGGAGCGTGAAGAGATCGTTTCCACGATGTTGGGTGAGGGCATTGCATTGCCGCATTCACTCGGTTTGCTGGCAAAGAAAACCGTGGTGATCACGCTGTTGTCACCGCAGGGCATTGCGTGGGGAGAGGGGGAAACGGCGCACGTGATTTTCCTGCTGGCGATCAGCAAAGCGGATTACGAAGAGGCAATGGCGATTTACGAGCTGTTTGTGACCTTTGTGCGGGAACGGTCGATGAGCCGTTTGTTGAGCAGTTCTAACTTCGAAAGCTTCAAGGCTATTGCTATCGATTGCCTGAGCCGAATCTAATTTAGCCTGCGGCCTTGACGCTGCAACTGCGTTAGCGGCGTTCGTTCACCCGAATCACTGACTGATGTCAGCTCATCGGGATTCTCTCGCTTGCTGCCTTGCTGCAACGCCAATGACTTTGGCTAAAATGCGAGGGGCTTAATCCTCATCAAAACCGGAATTGATCAGATTCGCGACGGCACTCAGCGCCTCGGCTTCATCGGGGCCAGTGGCCTCGATCTCTATTTTCTGGCCTTTCGGGGAATCGAGCATCAGTAGCGCGATCACGCTGCTGGCTTCCGCTTCAATGCCTGCGTCGTTACGCAGCATCACTTCTGACTCAAAGCTCTGTACCAGCTCAAACAATTTCATCGCCGGGCGGGCATGCATCCCCAGCCTGTTTTTGATCTCTACCGTTTGCTTTACCGTCATGATTTACGTTTTTCCAGCGTGCGATGGCGGGATTGCACGTTCTTCCCGCGGGAACGGAAGTAGTCGGCCAGTTGTTCTGCGACATACACCGAGCGGTGTTTCCCGCCGGTACAGCCGATGGCGACCGTCAGATAACTGCGGTTATTGGTTTCCAGCATCGGCAGCCATTGTTCGAGGTAGCTACGGGTCTGGTATATGAAATTGTGCACTTCGGTATGGCGGTCAAGGAACGCCGCCACGGGTTTGTCCAAGCCTGTCATCGGGCGCAGCTTGGGATCCCAGTGAGGGTTCGGCAGGAAGCGCACGTCAAACACGTAGTCGGCATCGATTGGAATGCCATGCTTGAAGCCAAATGACTCAAACACCATGGTCAGCTCGCGCTCACGTTTACCGAGCAGGCGTGCGCGCAGCATTTCAGCCAGTTCGTGCACTGACATCTCTGAGGTATCGATGATGAGATCGGCGGAAGAACGCAAAGGTTCCAGCAGATCGGCTTCTTCATCAATGGCGCTTTCGAGCGAGAGGTTTTTACTGGAAAGAGGATGCAGCCGACGGGTGTCGCTGTAACGGCGGATCAGCGTATTGCGATCGGCATCGAGGAACAGCAATTGCGGCGAAAAGCTCTCCGGCAACTGCGCCATCGCGTGGTCGACAATTTCCGGATTTTCCGGCATGTTACGCACGTCGATACTGACGGCGGCAGACGTGTTGCGGTCGGCGAGGGTTTGGGCAAGCTGAGGCAGTAAGACCACCGGCAGATTGTCCACGCAGTAAAAACCCATATCTTCCAGTGCCCGTAAAGCCACTGACTTCCCGGAACCGGAACGGCCGCTGACAATCATCAGCACCATGTTGTCACTCCCCTGCAATTCAGTGTTCAGAATTTACTTCCCCGACAAGCTAACCGGGAACCGTCATTGGCAAAATCTTGCCGGTACAAAAGGGTACCGGCTGAACATCAATAGTGATTATTTCCGATCTTTTTATTCTTCGTTTTCGGTCATGATCTGGAACAGTTCTTCGTCGCTTTGCGCACCACGTAAACGGCGGCACACGGTTTTGTCAGCCAGCTTCTTAGCGACTAAAGACAAGGTGTGTAAGTGGGTTTTACATTGATCAGCAGGGACCAGCAAGGCAAAAAGCAGATCAACCGGCTGATTATCAATAGCATCGAAGGCGATAGGTTGTTCCAGCTGTATGAACACCCCGACAGCACGCAGCGTGTCCTCTTCCAGTTTTCCGTGCGGAATGGCAATGCCTGCGCCAATACCGGTACTGCCCATTCTTTCGCGAGTCAGAATGGCGTCGAAGATCACCTGTGGCGCCAGATTGAGTTGCTTGGCGGCAAGTTCGCTGATGATTTCCAGCGCGCGTTTTTTACTGGCGCAGTGAACGCCGCTTTTCGTGCATTCGGCGTTAAGGACTGACGTTAACTGCATAGCTATATCGTTAATCATTTCATCTTCACTTTAGCGCTCTTTCACTCTCAATGCTCTTTCGCCCTAAATGACAGTACGGCTCGTTTCCCGAAGGCCACGAGCCGATGCTCTCAAGGTTTTTCATGCGAGAGGTTAGGTGAGTGTCAGTGCTGTTTCAGTTTATCTTTATGCTTATTGAGCTGGCGTGCCAGTTTATCAACCAGGCCATCGATGGCCGCATACATATCCTGATGTTCCGAGGTGGCGTGCAACTCGCCTCCATTCACATGCAGCGTGGCTTCAGCCACTTTCTGCACTTTTTCAACGCTTAGCACCACGTATACCTGATTAATTCGATCGAAATATTGCTCAAGCTTGGCAAACTTCGACGAAACGAATTCTCTCATGGCGTCCGTGATTTCGACGTGATGTCCGGTAATGTTGAGCTGCATAATGTCTTCCTTCTCAGTTGAGGTCAAACTAACTGTTTACGTTGGTTTGAGGGCGGGATGGACAAAGACTCTCGGTATTTGGCTACAGTACGGCGGGCCACCATGATCCCCTGATCGGAGAGCAAGGTCGCTAACTTGCTGTCGCTTAACGGTTTGACGGGGTTTTCCGCCGCGATCAATTTCCTCACCAACGCCCGGATAGCAGTCGACGATGCCTCGCCGCCGCTGTCAGTACTGACATGGCTGGAGAAGAAATATTTCAGCTCGAAAATACCACGCGGACTGTGCAAAAACTTCTGCGTGGTCACGCGTGAAATCGTCGATTCGTGCATTTCGACCGCTCCGGCGATATCTGCCAGAACCATCGGTTTCATAAACTCTTCGCCTGACTCAAAGAAGGCTTGCTGCTGCTCGACAATGCTGCGGGTCACTTTTAGCAGGGTTTCGTTACGGCTTTCCAGGCTTTTTATCAGCCATTTTGCTTCCTGCAAATTGCTGCGAATGAACTGGCCGTCACTGTCGCTGCGGGCCGAACTGCCCATAGCTGCGTACTGCTGGTTAATCTTCAAACGCGGAATGCTGTCGGAATTGAGCTCCACCGTCCAGACTCCCGATACTTTACGTACCAGGACGTCCGGGATAACGTATTCAGACTCACCGGTGTTGATCGACTGACCGGGGCGTGGATCCAGAGACTGGATCAACTGCATCGCTCCTTTGAGTGTATCTTCTTTTAGCCGGGTTGATCGCATCAGTGCACGGAAATCATGATTTGCCAGCAGATCCAGATAGTCACTGACAATCAGTTTAGCTTCGACCAGAAAAGCCGTTTCGGGCACGTATTGGGAAAGTTGGATCAGCAGGCAATCACGCAAGTCTTTTGCCGCCACGCCCACTGGGTCAAAGCGCTGAACGCGTTTGAGTACGGCTTCCACTTCTTCCATGGTGACCTCTTCGTCGCCCATGCTTTCCAGAATATCTTCCAACGACACGGTGAGATAGCCAGTGTCATCCACGGCATCAACAATCGAAGTGGCGATAGCCGCATCGGTATCAGTGAAAGGCGTTAGTTCGACCTGCCACATCAGGTAATCCTGAAGGGTCAGGGTGGTTTCACCCTGATAGACCGGCAGCTCATCATCACTGTAATCATTGCCGGTGCCGGAAGGCGTACCTGCGGTGTAAATTTCGTCCCAGGTGGCGTCCAGCGGCAGCTCTTCGGGCATGTCTTTTTGCTCGAGGGCTTCGCGAGTATCCAGGCTTTCGCTGTCCGGGGTTTCTACAGAGTCGATCTCTTCATGCAGGTCGGTTTGCTCTAACAGCGGATTGCTTTCCAGCGCCAGTTGGATCTCCTGCTGGAGTTCAAGCGTCGACAGCTGCAACAGGCGGATTGCCTGTTGTAACTGAGGGGTCATGGCCAGTTGCTGGCTGAATCTGAGCTGCAAACCTTGCTTCATATCTTGGCTTTACGTCCTGAACTCATATAGCGTGATTTACAGACGGAACTCTTCACCGAGATAAACACGTTTCACTTGTTCATCTGCCAGAATCTCAGTCGGTGTGCCGTGGGCGATAAGTTTACCCTGACTGACGATGTAGGCGCGTTCACACACATCGAGCGTTTCACGCACGTTGTGGTCGGTGATCAGTACGCCAAGGCCGCTGTCGCGCAGATGTTCAATGATCTTTTTGATATCAATAACTGAAATCGGGTCAACACCAGCAAAAGGTTCATCTAACAGAATAAACTTCGGATTGGCCGCCAGTGCACGGGCAATCTCGACGCGACGGCGTTCACCACCGGACAATGATTGTCCGAGGTTGTCGCGTAAATGGGCGATATGGAACTCTTCCATCAGTTCGTTAGCGCGATCATTGCGCTGCTCTTTATTGAGATCTTCGCGGATCTCGAGCACGGCCATCAGGTTGTTGAACACGCTGAGGCGGCGGAAAATCGAGGCTTCCTGCGGCAAATAGCCAATCCCACGGCGCGCACGGGTATGCAATGGCAGCAGGCTGATGTCTTCATCGTCAACGATAATACGGCCTGCATCGCGTTGAACGATGCCTACGACCATATAAAACGTGGTGGTTTTACCCGCACCGTTCGGACCTAACAACCCGACGATTTCGCCGGAGTTGACGGCCAGGCTGACATCTTCAACCACTTTGCGGCCTTTGTAGGCCTTAGCCAAATTTTCTGCGATTAACGTTGCCATAAATTATCACTTACTCTTTTTCGTCTGGTTAGTCGTGGTACTAGCGGCCGGTTGGTTTTTATCCTGCAATTGTGCAGGAACCAGAACGGTGGTCACGCGGCCGCCTTTGTTGTCGCTGAAGGCTTCCATCTGCTGTTTTTGCACCAGATACGTAATACGATCCCCTTTCACGTTGCTGTCTTGCTGTTCCAGGTAGGCATTACCGGTCAGGGTTACGAGGTCTGTGGCGACTTCATAACGCACTTTCAACGCGTGGCCGCTGATGGGTTTACCGTTGTCCTGCATCTGATAGAAGGTCACCGGGTTACCATAACCTTCAACCACTTCTTTGCCGGATTCGCCTTTAGGTCGGATAACCACGACTTTATCGGCTTTTACCTGAATTGAGCCCTGATTGACGATCACGTTACCGGTAAAGGTCGCTGTGTTGGTGTTGACGTCTAGCGCCTGATTAACCGAGTTGATGGTGATCGGTTTGGTGGTGTCGTCTTTCAGCGCAAACGCCGGAATGCTGATGGCAAGCAGAGAGCTGGTGATCAGGAAATTACGGATTTTATTTTTTGCTTGGAATTTCATAAGTGGTATTTACCTTTTCGATCAGCTCTGCGGTTTTGTTACGCAGATTTCCACGCATTTTCATGCCATTAGATGTAAAGCCTGTGCCGTAAAGCGTTACTTCATCATCTGAAGCCACGTCCTGTGTGACCAGGTTAACTGAAGCGTTGTCCGTTATGATGCGCTGCAACTGCGACGTATCCGGCGTCAGGCTATCCACCTGAACGTGCCCGTACAAATAGAGCATTTTGTCATTGGTCATCTTGGCGCGATCCGAACGTACGGTCCAGACAGGAATTTTGTCTTTGTCATACAGGGTCATCACGGGCTTGGTAAACCAGGTCAGTTGATCCGTAGTGTAATATTTGACCTCTTCGGAAACCAGCTTGTAATTCAGACTGCCGAGAGGGTTATACACCACGGTGACCGTATGCTGGCTCTGATAGGTTGGGTCCTGATCGTTGGCCGCCGACGGTGCCGGATTATCCGAGTCGGAAAGAGACCAGCCAATCAGTGCCAATGCCACAATGGCCAGCAGGATGGTTATCCATAGCTTAGGTTTATTCATATCGACAGCCCTTTGGCGTCCTCCAGCTTGCCCTGCGCCAGCAGAATCAGATCACATAATTCACGCACTGCGCCGCGTCCGCCGGGGATATGCGTCACATAATGTGCTTTGGGCAGCAGTATCGGATGCGCGTCTTGTACGGCAACCGACAGGCCAACTTCGGCCATGACTGGCCAGTCAATCAGGTCATCACCAATGTAGGCGACCTGACTGGCATCTAAAGACAGTGTATCTAACAGTTCGCGGAAGGCCAAAAGCTTATCCGATTGCCCCTGATACAGGTGGCGAATGCCCAGTGTGTTAGCTCGGTCTTCCAGCAATTTTGCGCTCCTGCCGGTAATGATGGCGACTTCAATATCAGAGGTCAGCAAGCAGCGGATACCGTAACCGTCGCGGACGTTAAAGCTTTTCAGTTCTTCACCCTGATTTCCCATATAAATCAGGCCATCAGACATGACGCCGTCCACGTCACAAATCAGCAGGCGAATCGCTTTTGCCCGTTCCAGCACGTTAGCACTGACCGGACCATAGCAGGTATCCACCGTGGCTGCGCTATTACTCATTCAGGACATTCCTCAATTAAACTACGCCAGCGCGCAGCATGTCGTGCATATGTACCACACCCAACAACTGGTCGCCATCGGCAACCATCACGCAGGTGATGTGGCGATCCTGCATCAGGTTAAGGGCATCAACGGCCAACAGTGTCGGACGAACGCGAATGCCGCCGGTCGTCATGACGTCATTAATGGATGCTTCGTTGATATTGACGCCCATGTCGAAGATGCGGCGTAAATCACCGTCCGTGAAGATACCTTCGATCTTCATGAGGTCGTTGCAAATAACCGTCATCCCCATATTTTTGCGGGTGATCTCCAGCAGGGCATCGCGCAGCGACGCGTCGCGGCTGACGTGCGGGATTTCGGCACCGCTGTGCATGATATCGCTGACCCGCAGCAGAAGCTTGCGACCTAGTGCTCCGCCCGGATGCGACAGGGCAAAGTCTTCGGCAGTAAAACCGCGTGCCTGCAAAAGTGCGACGGCCAGGGCGTCACCCATCACCATGACGGCGGTGGTGCTGGTGGTCGGAGCCAGCCCGAGCGGGCAAGCTTCCTGGGGAACGCGGACGCAAATATGCACATCGGCCGCTTTCCCCATCGAGCTTTCCGGGTTGGCGGTCAGGCAAATCATGGTGATCGACAAGCGTTTTAATACTGGGATCAGTGCCAGTATTTCATGTGATTCACCCGAATTAGAAATGAGGATCACGATGTCTTGTTTGGACACCATACCCAGATCACCATGACTGGCTTCACCGGGATGAACAAAGAAGGCCGGGGTGCCGGTACTGGCAAACGTCGCGGCCATTTTGCGGCCAACGTGGCCTGACTTTCCCATGCCCATCACCACGATTTTACCTGCGCAAGCGAACATCCTTTCACATGCGCGGGTAAAGTCGTCGTTGATGTACTGGTCAAGTTGGTCCAGTCCTTCACGTTCGGTCTTGAGTACGGCTTTTCCTGCAGACTGGAAGTCAAATCTTCCTTCTTGCTCGAAATTTCCCATGTTCTCTTCCTGATGGGGTTTAAAACTCAACGCTGCCAGGTACAAAGTACAGCAACGCCAGATAAGCGACAAAGCCACATAATAACAGGGCGCCAGCCAAATGACCGATGCGGTGTTTTCGCATCAGGCACAATCCGGTAAGCACCACACTCACCGCCAGCATCACCCAGTAGTCGCGGTGAAACGCTTCCGGGCTGAACGAACCCGGGGCGACCAGCGCCGGTAATCCCAGCACCAGACAGGTGTTAAAAATATTGGCGCCGATAATATTACCCAGTGCTATATCATCCTCACCTTTTACGGAGCCCGCGATAAAGGTCGCCATTTCCGGCAGGCTGGTGCCAATAGCCACCACCGTTAAACCAATAATCAGTTCACTGACGCCAAAGTAGCGAGCAATGACTGTGGTATTGTCAACGATCATGCTAGACGCCAGCGGCATAATAATGAACGCCAGCGCCAGCCACAGGAAGGCGACGGTGTTACTGCTGTCCTGCGGAAGTTCTGCCATCTGTTCGTATGTCAGCGTGTCCAGTCCCTGTTTTTCAGCGGCCCGGGCGATTTTAATCATCAAAATGACGAAAATCGCGGCGCTGGCCAGAAGCAAAACACCGTCCAGGCGGCTCAGTTCGCCGTCGTGGAGCAGAAAACCGCATAGCACCGTGACCAGTAACAATAAAGGGAGTTCTCGCCGCAGGATATCAGAACCGACGGAAAGTGGATGAATCAGGGCTGCACCGCCCAAAATCAGAAGAATATTAATGATATTTGAACCGATCGCGTTACCGACGGCCAAATCCATTTGATCGTTAATGGCTGCTGTGGTCGACACGACCAATTCCGGAAGGGAAATACCGATGCCGACGACTGTCATACCAATGATGAGCGGGGGGATCCCCATCGAACGGGCAAGAACAGCTGCTCCGTACACTAATCGGTCGGCGGCATAAACTAAGAGTAATAAGCCGACAACCATGAGTACGATAGCGAGAAGCATGAATAATCCTTTAATTAGGTATAATGCGAGGTTCGTTGCCTGAACAGCCGAGCAAAAGGTCGTGAAAGAAAGAACAAGGGCTTTATTGTGTCCTAAAACAGCCAGCCAAAGCTGCTGTATGTTAGACGAATACGGCGTTTGTTTTAATAGCGTTGTTCATTGATTTTGACCATCTGGGGCAGAAAAGTAAAACAATGGCAATTTTGGTGACGTAAACGCGGTAAGTTTTTGTAAAAATACCAGAGTTACGCGCCGATACCCCTAACATCAGGGGTATCGTAAGCTGAAACAATCCGAAGGGATAAACTGAATGAGTCAGAGCCAATCGAATCTGGTTGAGATCAAGGGCATGAGTTTCACGCGCGGCGATCGTCCCATTTTCGAAGAGATAAATATGACGGTGCCTCGCGGCAAAGTCACAGCCATCATGGGCCCATCTGGGATCGGTAAAACGACCTTGCTGCGCCTGATCGGCGGCCAGCTGGCGCCGGACAGTGGCGAAATTTGGTTCGACGGGGAGAATATTCCCGCCTTATCGCGTAGTAAGTTGTACGAGTCACGCAAGAAAATGAGCATGCTGTTTCAGTCCGGTGCATTGTTTACTGACCTGAATGTGTTCGAGAATGTGGCCTTTCCTCTACGTGAGCACAGCAAATTGCCAGAAGAACTCCTGCGCAGTACGGTGACCATGAAGCTGGAAGCCGTGGGTCTGCGCGGCGCCGGTGAACTGATGCCAGCCGAACTTTCAGGCGGTATGGCCCGCAGAGTTGCGCTGGCGCGTGCGATTGCGCTCGATCCTGAACTGATTATGTTCGATGAGCCTTTCGTGGGTCAGGATCCCATCACGATGGGCGTACTGGTGAAGCTGATTGATGAGCTTAACCATGCTCTGGGTGTAACCTGTATTGTTGTGTCACATGATGTTCCTGAAGTTCTGAGCATCGCTGACTATGCTTATATTGTGGCGGCTCAGCATGTTATTGCTGAAGGCACGCCCGAAGCGCTGCAAAATAATCCTGATCCCCGCGTTCGCCAGTTTCTCGACGGTATCGCAGACGGACCGGTGCCTTTCCGCTTCCCGGCGGGTGATTACAAAGCCGAGTTGCTTGGATGATGGAGTTGTATCTCAATGTTAATTAAGGCATTAGCCTCTACAGGTCGCCGCGGCATTCAAACCTGCACCTCGTTTGGCCGCGCCGGACTGATGTTATTCCGGGCGCTGGTCGGCAAGCCGCAGTTTGCTAAACAGTGGCCGCTGTTGCTAAAGCAGCTTTACAGCGTGGGTGTGTTGTCGCTGTTAATCATCCTGGTGTCAGGGCTGTTCATCGGTATGGTGCTGGGTCTGCAAGGTTATATCGTGCTGACCACCTACAGTGCGGAAGCCAGTCTTGGCATGATGGTGGCACTCTCGCTGCTGCGTGAGCTGGGTCCTGTGGTTACCGCGTTGCTGTTCGCGGGCCGCGCCGGTTCTGCATTGACCGCAGAGATAGGGTTGATGAAAGCCACCGAGCAGATTTCCAGTCTGGAGATGATGGCCATTGACCCGCTGCGCCGCGTGGTGGCACCACGCTTCTGGGCTGGTGTGATCTCCATGCCATTACTGACGGCGATTTTTGTGGCCGTGGGTATCTGGGGAGGATCGCTGGTGGGTGTGGATTGGAAAGGAATCGACAGTGGATTCTTCTGGTCTGCTATGCAAAGTGCGGTAGAGTGGCGCCATGATTTACTTAACTGCCTGATTAAAAGTGTCGTTTTTGCCATTACCGTGACATGGATTGCCCTGTTCAACGGTTATGACGCTATCCCAACCTCTGAAGGGATCAGCCGGGCAACGACCCGTACCGTGGTGCATTCGTCTCTGGCGGTGCTGGGATTAGATTTTGTGCTGACAGCACTGATGTTTGGGAATTAATCAATGCAAACGAAAAAGAGTGAAATCTGGGTTGGCGCGTTTTTGATCATCGCCCTGTGTGCCGTATTATTTCTTTGCCTCAAAGTTGCGGATATCCGTTCGATTGGTTCTGAACCGACTTACCGTATTTCTGCCACCTTCGACAATATTGGTGGTCTGAAAGCCGGTTCTCCCGTCAAAGTCGGCGGTGTTGTGGTAGGGCGCGTCAGCGCGATCACGCTGGACAAAAATTATTCGCCGAAAGTGGAGATGGATATTGAGCAAAAATATAACCAGATCCCAAGCACCAGTACGCTGGCTATCCGTACTTCCGGCCTGCTGGGTGAGCAATTCCTGGCGCTGAATATCGGTTTTGAAGACCCTGAGATGGGAACCACTATCCTCAAGGATGGTGGCTCGATTCAGGACACCAAATCTGCGCTGGTACTGGAAGACCTGATTGGTCAGTTCCTGTACAAGAGCGGCGGTGATAAAGATAAAACGGAAGCTAATGCGGGCGATGCTCAGGCGGCCCCGGATGCAGCGGCAGCGCCACAGCCAGCGGCAACGAGTCATTAAGCACTTTTCACGAGCAGAGTTTAAGAGAGGAATATTGCATGTTTAAACGTATTATTTTAGCCACCCTGCTGGTTGTCATGGCCCCGCTGTCGCATGCCGCGGTAGACAAGACCAACCCTTACAGCATGATGAATGAAGCAGCGAAGAACACCTTTACCCGTCTGAAAACAGAGCAGCCTAAAATCAAGCAGGATCCAAACTACCTGCGCGTCATCGTTCGTGAAGAGCTGCTGCCGTTCGTACAGATCAAATACGCTGGTGCACTGGTGCTGGGCCGCTACTACAAAGATGCGACACCGGCACAGCGCGAAGCTTACTTCAGCGCGTTCGGTGACTACCTGCAACAGGCTTATGGACAGGCGTTGGCGTTGTATAACAACCAGAGTTATACCGTGCAACCTGAGCAGCCTTACGCGAATCAGGACATCATTGCTATCCGTGTAACCATCGTTGATCCGAATGGCCGCCCGCCGGTTCGTCTTGATTTCCAATGGCGTAAAAACACCAAAACGGGTGATTGGCAGGCTTATGACATGATCGCTGAAGGCGTGAGTATGATTTCGACCAAGCAGAATGAATGGGCGGATATCCTGCGTCAGAAAGGCATCGATGGTCTGACTGAACGTCTGAAACAAGCTGCTGCACAGCCAATCACGCTGGATCAAAAATGATGAAAGGCGCACTGAGCTGGGAATATCAGCCGCCGCGCCTGATTTTGCGCGGGGAGCTGGATCGCGAAACATTGCTCTCACTGTGGAATCAGCGTCGTACGCTGATGAGCCAGGTTAACGTGATTGACGTCTCCGGACTGGAGCGTGTGGATTCCGCCGGGCTTGCCATGCTGGTTCATCTTCGTGAGCAGGTCGAGCAGGACGGCGGTACGCTGGCACTGAGCGGGATCACCGATCGTTTGAGCACGCTGATTGCGCTGTATAATTTGCAGGATATTATTCCTGTTAATTAGCAGCACGATGTGACGCACGAAAAAATAAGGCAACAGTAACCGCAAGTTAGCGCATGGTTTCTGCCATCGCCGGTGTAAGACAGATAAGCCCCTGTGCGAAACTCATACACAGGGGCTTTTTCGTGGTTTAAGAGTTGGCCGGATCCCTATAAGATGTTCGGCTGTTATGATCTCTTCAGAAGAATCGATTCCTATGGACACTAACGAAATTAAAGACGTGCTGATGAACGCATTGGCATTAGATGAAGCCCACGTCACGGGTGACGGCAGCCACTTCCAGGCCATCGTGGTGGGCGCATTATTCGACGGCATGAGCCGTGTAAAAAAACAACAAACCGTGTATGCCCCTTTGATGGAATACATTGCAGACAATCGCATTCATGCGCTCTCCATCAAGGCTTATACCCCTGAAGAGTGGCAGCGTGACCGCAAACTGAACGGTTTTTAAAGCGGCAGGCTTCCCCTGCCAGCAGCGCATATTTGAATTCAGTATTTGAAATTAAGAGAGCCGTCATAATGGATAAATTTCGTGTACAAGGTGGCACTCGTCTGAGTGGCGAAGTGTCTATCTCCGGCGCTAAAAACGCCGCACTTCCTATCTTGTTTGCTGCACTGCTGGCCGAAGAGCCGGTTGAATTGCAGAACGTTCCGCATCTGAAAGATATCGATACTACGCTGAAATTACTGGGCCAGCTCGGCACCAAAATTGAACGTAATGGTTCGGTTTTTGTGGATGCCAGCCAAGTAAACGAGTTTTGCGCGCCTTACGATTTGGTGAAAACCATGCGTGCTTCTATCTGGGCACTTGGACCGTTAGTGGCGCGTTTTGGCCAGGGTCAGGTTTCACTGCCGGGTGGTTGCGCTATCGGTGCGCGTCCGGTTGATCTGCACATTTCGGGTCTTGAGCAACTGGGTGCGAAAATCGTGCTGGAAGAAGGTTACGTCAAAGCTTCCGTCGATGGGCGCTTACAGGGCGCGCATATTGTGATGGACAAGGTCAGCGTTGGCGCGACTGTGACCATCATGTGCGCCGCGACTCTGGCGGAAGGTACCACGATTATCGAGAACGCCGCGCGTGAGCCGGAAATCACCGATACCGCCGGTTTCCTCAATACGCTGGGTGCAAAAATCACCGGCGCAGGTACCGACAAAATCACCATCGAAGGCGTTAAACGTCTCGGCGGTGGTGTGTATCGCGTTGTGCCAGACCGCATCGAAACCGGGACTTTCCTGGTTGCAGCAGCCATCTCCGGTGGCAAAGTGGTGTGCCGCGATACGCGTCCCGACACGCTAGATGCTGTACTGGCGAAACTGCGCGAAGCCGGTGCGGATATCGAAGTGGGCGAAGATTGGATCAGCCTCGATATGCATGGGAAACGTGCAAAAGCCGTGACTTTCCGTACTGCGCCGCACCCTGGCTTCCCAACCGATATGCAAGCGCAGTTCAGTCTGCTGAACCTGGTCGCTGAAGGTACGGGTGTTATCACCGAAACTATCTTCGAAAACCGTTTCATGCATATTCCTGAGCTTATCCGTATGGGCGCTCATGCAGAGATTGAAGGCAGCACCCTGATTTGCCACGGTGTTGAGCAGCTGTCCGGCGCTCAGGTGATGGCGACCGATTTACGCGCCTCTGCCAGCTTAGTTCTGGCCGGTTGTATCGCTGACGGCGTTACCATCGTTGACCGTATTTATCACATCGACCGTGGCTATGAGCGTATCGAAGATAAGTTGCGCCAGTTGGGTGCGAAGATCGAGCGTTTCAAAGGCGAGTGATCGTCTTTTAATTCTGCCGTCTGTTGGATAAACAAAAAGCCGGAAGGGGAGATCCTTCCGGCTTTTTTACGTTTTGATCGCGTATGTTTTTAACCATCGCTGTTCAATCAGTGTGACGGGTATTCCTGAATGGTGACCTGCAGCGTAAGTTTTTTGCCGTTACGCATGATTTCTACCGGAATAACTGTGCCAGGGCGGATTTCGGCGACCTGATCCATTGTCTCGATGGCTGATATCGCCGGTTTTCCGTTCACGCTGACAATGACATCCGTGACCACCATCCCTGCATTGGCGGCCGGGCCGTTCGGCGTCACTTCGTTAACAATGATCCCCTGCATCCTGTCCAGACCGGTGGCCGGTCCATGCAATGGCGATACTTCGCGTCCACCAATACCGATATAACCACGAATAACTCGGCCGTCGCGGATCAATTTCCCCATGACTTTCATGGCAAGGGCGGTCGGTATCGCAAAGCCAATACCTTCCGGTGTCGCGCCATCATTACTTTGGTCAAAGGAGAGCGTGTTGATTCCCACCAGTTCGCCAAGGCTGTTAACCAGTGCGCCCCCCGAGTTGCCCTGGTTAATCGAGGCATCGGTTTGCAGAAAGTTCTGGCGGCCCGAAGGGCTCAGGCCGATACGACCCGTGGCGCTGATAATGCCTTGTGTGACGGTTTGCCCTAGATTATAAGGGTTACCGATGGCCATCACGAGGTCGCCCACTCGGGGCACGCGTTTGGTATTGATCGGAATGACCGGCAGGTTACCGGCATCGATTTTCAAAACGGCCAAATCGGTCAAACTGTCTGAACCGACTAATAAGGCTTCAGATACCCGTCCATCCTGCAACGCGACAATGACCTGATCGGCATTGTTGATCACATGCTTGTTGGTAAGAATATAGCCCTTATCGTTCATGATCACGCCCGACCCCAGCGTGCGGATCTGTAATTCACTTTGCGAGTTAGCGCCCATATTACGGTTGTAGACATTCACTACGGCAGGGGCAGCATGACGTACGCCTTCGTTAAAGCTGACAGGCTGTTCATTGTTTTCGCTAAAGTTGTGATCGAACAATGGCTGGGCAATATTTTTGCGCAACATGGGTACTGCAGCCAGTAAAACACCGGCAACAATCAGTCCAATAACGGCAGATCGCAATAACTTAACAAGCATAAGTGTCTGGAATGGTAGCTGGAATATTTCAGAAGGATAGCATGAGTTGATCGGACGCAGCACGGGCTACGTCCGATTTTCATAGGTTTACGGCATTAACAGATAGATATTTTGACCTTTACGCAGAACGCTCAGGGCGATCAGGTCAGGTTTGGTTTCAAGAATCTTCCTGAACGCCGCCAGATTATCGACCCCCTCACGGTTAACGCCCACGATCACGTCATCTTTCTGCAAGCCAACTTGATCGGCCGGGGAGTCTTTTTTCACGTCATCGACGTGGATCCCTTTCGCAGTTTTCGGGTCGAGATCGCTGAGCGTAACGCCCTGCAACGCCGGGTTGAGTTTGTCGATGCTGGTTTCTACCGTCGGGCTTTTATCCAGCGTGACATTCACAGTCATCGGTTTACCTTCGCGCAACAGGCCAATTTGCATTGTCACGCCCGGTCCGGCGGTACCCACTTTGGCGCGCAATTCAGCAAAGCTGCTCAGCGGCTTGCCTTGCAGTGTCACCAGAATATCCCCTGACTTAATGCCCGCTTTCGAGGCGGCTGAATCAGGCAGAACTTCGTTCACAAAGGCACCGCGTTGACTGTCGAGTTTGAACGCTTTAGCCAGTTCAGGCGTCATCTCTGTGCCACGGATCCCCAGCAAACCCCGTTTAATTTCACCATATTTGATCAACTGCTCACTCAGGTTTTTCGCCATATTCACCGGAATGGCAAAGCCAATCCCAATGCTGCCGCCCTGCGATGAGAGAATGGCGGTATTGATGCTAATCAGTTCACCTTTCAGGTTCAGCAACGCGCCTCCGGAGTTGCCACGGTTAATCGACGCGTCGGTCTGGATAAAATTCTCCAGCCCTTCGAGGTTCAGGCCACTTCGCCCCAGCGCAGAAATAATACCTGAAGTGGCAGTCTGGCCGAGGCCGAACGGGTTACCCACTGCGACGGCAAAATCCCCCACGCGCATGGCTGTCTGAGTCGGCCATCGCAATTTGCGTCAGGTTCTTGCCATCGATGATTTGAATGAGGGCAATATCCGACTGGTCATCTTTACCGATGAGCTTGGCGGAGTACTCGCGGCCATCGTTGATTTGTACGGTAATTTTATCGGCATTATTGACCACATGATTGTTGGTCAACACATACCCTTTGGCTGCATCGATGATCACGCCGGAACCCAGGCCTTCAAAAGCCTGACCGCCCTGATCTTCAGAAGGGGCTTGCGGGCCGAAGAAGAATTTAAATTCAGGCGGCACGTCGCTGCTGGCTGGCTGCGTACCAGAAACTTGTACGCTGACGACCGCGGGCAGGACTTTCTCCAGCATGGGCGCCAAGCTCGGTAATTTTTGGCCGTCAACGGCAATTGGAATTCCGGCATTCGCCGCAGGAACAGAAGCGAAGGTTAAGCCCAGGCTTATAGCTAATACACTGAGCAAAAAAGACTTTTTCTTCATCAGGATAACACTCTCGCTGTCTGTTATGGACTATGAACGATAGTCTGCGTTGGGTATTTAGGAAGAGTCTGTCTGTGGAGGAGCGGCGTCGGTGAACCTGACGCCTTATGAGCTGACCCGTGACGATGAATATCGTCACGGGTCATTCCCATCGTTTATTTACGACCCGTACGTTGACCACGCAGCAGGCCTGAGGCGCCATCGGAGTAATCGCGAGGCATTTCAACCGGTGCCTGATCGTTGTCCGCTTCAGAACCGGTCAGACGGTAGTTGAACGGGTTATCCTGTGCTGGCATATCGGGCAGCAGGTTGTTAGAACTTTTCGCCATGTGCTGATACAGCTGGCGGTAGTCGGTGGCCATGTTGTCCAGCAGCTCTGCGCTGCGGGCAAAGTGCCCCGTCAACTCCTGACGATATTCGTCCAGCTCCGCTTTGCTCTTGTCCAGCTCGTTTTGCATCACTTGCTGATCGCGTAATTTACGATTGCCAAAGCGCATCGCCACCGCACCAACTGCGATACCGACCACTAATCCAATGAGCGCATACTCCCAGGTCATAATGACTCCTATTTTGACTTCGTTTTTCCGCAGGGCTTTTTCATGCAATGGTTTTAACGTAAATTCTACCTACGTTTTCCACCTGTATCAGTCCACTATAACCGTTTACCTTGTCCGAGTGGAATCCTGAGCTGACATTCACTGCCGCAAAGCGATTTTTTCACAAGCAGACCGACGGTAAAAGCGACGAAAGTGCGCTAAATCTGCGGGTAACCGCCGTGAAATACTGAAAAATATTTTCTCAGGGACGTTGATCAACATGCAACCCACGACACCACTGACCTTATATAAGAGCGCATTAGTTGCCGGAGAGTTCCAGGCGGATGACATTCAGCTACAGGCCGTCACCCGGTTGGACGGAATTTATCATGCGCTGAATAATCCCCCCGCCGGGAAACCATCCACTTCTTCCGGGCTGTTAAATCGGCTGTTTGGTAAAAGCAGCGCGAAACCGACCCTGAGACCCGTCCAGGGCTTATATATGTGGGGCGGTGTCGGGCGGGGCAAGACCTGGTTGATGGATCTTTTTTTCCAGACGCTGCCCGGTGACAGAAAACTGCGGCTGCATTTCCACCGCTTCATGTTGCGGGTACATCAGCAACTCACCGAATTACAGGGTCAGGAAAACCCGTTGGAAATCATCGCCGACAGCTTCAAGGCTGAAACAGATGTGCTCTGTTTTGATGAGTTCTTTGTTTCCGATATCACCGACGCCATGTTGCTGGCGACGTTGTTACAGGCGCTGTTTGCACGCGGTATCACGCTGATTGCCACCTCCAATATTCCGCCGGACAATCTCTATCGTAACGGGCTACAGCGTGCGCGTTTCCTGCCTGCCATCGATCTAATTAAAGAATATTGCGACGTGATGAACGTTGACGCAGGCATTGATTACCGCCTGCGAACCCTGACCCAGGCCAATCTGTGGCTGGCACCGTTACAACCCGAAACGGCAGCCGCCATGCAGCATATATTCGACAAGCTGGCAGGACACAAGGGTGAGGCCAATCCGTTGTTGCAGGTCAATCACCGTCCGTTGCAAGCGATCGCCTCCGGCGACGGGGTGCTGGCCGTCGAATTTCATACCTTATGTGAAGAAGCCCGCAGCCAGCTGGATTACATTGCGTTGTCGAAGATTTATCACAGCGTTCTGCTGCACAATGTTCCGGTGATGGGGTTAAAAGACGAGAATGCCGCCCGGCGCTTTCTGGCGCTGGTCGATGAGTTCTATGAACGCCACGTCAAACTGGTGATTTCGGCTGAAACCCCGATGTATGAAATCTATCAGGGTGAACGGCTCAAGTTTGAATATCAGCGCTGTCTGTCGCGCCTGCAGGAGATGCAAAGCGAGGAGTATCTCCGGTTGCCGCATCTGCCCTGAGCTTCAATTTATGTTTTGGTAGAAATTGGCGAGCACTTTCCCAAAAGACAGGCGGGAAGGAGCGAAATCTGCGCTTTTAGTCAAAAAGGGTTCGATTTTTGCGGGTGACTTCTCTATAATCCTGCGACCCCACGTTACAACGAAGTTTTTTTCCCGAAACTTCATGTGCCAGCATTGGCTATTCGAAGGGGTAGGTTTGCTGGACGATGGTCGTGTGAACCTCCAATACTTATTTTATAAGCCCGGGTTTCTATGTTTATTAAGAACATATAGGGTTTATTAAAACATATAGGCGTTTGGGTGTTCGCCAACGTGTAACTTTAATTGGGTAAGCTTTTAATGAAAACTTTTACAGCTAAACCGGAAACCGTACAACGTGACTGGTTCGTAGTTGACGCTACCGGCAAGACCTTGGGTCGCCTGGCCACTGAACTGGCTAGCCGTCTGCGTGGCAAACATAAAGCGGAATACACTCCGCACGTTGATACTGGTGATTACATCATCGTTCTGAACGCAGAAAAAGTTGCTGTTACTGGCAACAAGCGTAACGACAAGATTTATTACCATCACACCGGTCACATCGGTGGTATCAAGCAAGCGACCTTTGAAGAGATGATCGCTCGCCGTCCTGAACGCGTGATCGAGCTCGCGGTTAAAGGCATGTTGCCAAAGGGCCCGCTGGGTCGTGCAATGTACCGTAAAATGAAAGTTTACGCGGGTAACGAGCACACTCATGCGGCGCAACAACCGCAAGTTCTTGACATTTAATTCGGGATTATAGGCAATGGCTGAAAATCAATACTACGGCACTGGTCGCCGCAAAAGCTCCGCTGCACGCGTTTTCATCAAACCGGGTAGTGGTAACATCGTAATTAACCAGCGTAGCCTGGAACAGTACTTTGGTCGTGAAACTGCCCGCATGGTAGTTCGTCAACCTCTGGAACTGGTCGACATGGTTTCTAAATTTGACCTGTACATCACTGTTAAAGGTGGTGGTATTTCTGGTCAAGCTGGTGCTATCCGTCACGGTATCACTCGTGCACTGATGGAATATGACGAAAGTCTGCGTGGCGAACTGCGTAAAGCAGGTTTCGTTACTCGTGATGCTCGTAAAGTTGAACGTAAGAAAGTCGGCCTGCGTAAAGCACGTCGTCGTCCTCAGTTCTCCAAGCGTTAATTCTTTACTGCTTCGGCAGTGCAGTGTTTCGACACAAAGAACAACGCCAAAAACCCGGTGCTACACCGGGTTTTTTTATGCCCGCAAGATGACAAAGTCGCCAGCAAATCGTCGCCTGATACACATTTCCCCACGAAATCACTGACGCCGTCCCCACAGACCGGCCAAAATCTGATAAACTATCACACACTTTTGTGCCTGTTCATCGGGCAGTGACTGTTGCCGCGCTTCCTGGCCGGGTTTACCTTGCCAACGCCTTTTGATGAAACGAGGGGCGAAACCACGGGACGAAACTGCTGGTTGGCAGTAAAGATGATTGTTCAGGATAGCAGCCTGACAGTTGGCTATTCGCAGATTATTCTAGATAAACTTGGAGGTTTTCATGGCTGTCGCTGCCAACAAACGTTCGGTAATGACGCTGTTTTCCGGCCCGACCGACATTTTTAGCCATCAGGTACGTATCGTGCTGGCAGAAAAAGGTGTCAGTGTCGAGATTGAGCAGGTTGATATGGATCACCTGCCGCAGGATCTTATTGACCTCAACCCCTATCGTACCGTTCCAACGCTGGTCGATCGTGAGCTGACGTTGTTTGAATCACGCATCATCATGGAATATCTTGATGAGCGATTCCCACACCCACCGTTGATGCCAGTTTACCCGGTTGCCCGTGGTGAAAGCCGTCTGATGATGCATCGCATCGAAAACGACTGGTATTCACTGCTGCGTCAGGTCGAGCAGGGTACTGCGCAGGAAGCGGATGCAGCACGTAAGCAACTGCGTGAAGAGCTGCTGGCCATCGCGCCAATCTTCTCCTACATGCCTTACTTCAAAAGCGAAGAGTTCAGTCTGGTTGACTGCTATCTGGCACCGCTGTTATGGCGTTTGCCTGAGTTGGGCATTGAGCTGTCGGGTACCGGTTCTAAAGAGCTGAAAGGCTACATGACCCGTGTGTTCGAGCGCGATTCCTTCCTGGCTTCAATGACTGAATCCGAGCGCGAAATGCGTTTGCATACCCGGGGCTAAAGCATGGAGATGACCGACATGTCTCCGCGCCGTCCGTACCTGCTGCGTGCGTTTTATGAGTGGTTGCTCGACAACCAGCTGACGCCGCACCTGGTGGTTGACGTGACGATGCCCGGCGTGATGGTGCCGATGGAGTTTGCCCGTGATGGTCAGATTGTCCTGAACGTTGCGCCTCGCGCTGTTGGTAATCTTGAGCTTGGTAATGATGACGTTCGCTTTAACGCCCGTTTTGGTGGTGTTCCGCGTAACGTATTCGTGCCTATCGCTGCGGTACTGGCTATTTATGCCCGTGAGAATGGCGCCGGAACGATGTTCGAGCCTGAAGCGGCTTATGAGTCAGAAGGGGCATTTGAAGGGCACAATGACGACGATAACAAAGATCCAATCTCTGCACCGACGATGTCGGTCATTGATGGTGACTTGCCCGACGTTGCTGAGGAAAACCCGGATGATGAACCGCCAACACCGCCACGCGTTGGACGGCCATCGTTGCGTGTTGTGAAATAAGTTTTTCACACGGCCTGAACGACATAAACCCCGTATCTCGATGCGGGGTTTTTTATTGCCCGAATAAATGGCCGAGTTTTCCTCCAATAAAAAAGGCCGCTTACGCGGCCTTTCTCACATCATGAGTTTGTCAGACTTCGAGGTAGCCCATGATGCCTTCTGCGGCTTTACGGCCCTCAGCGATGGCGGTAACCACCAAATCTGAACCGCGAACTGCATCGCCACCGGCGAAGATTTTCGGGTTACTGGTCTGGAAGGCGTTATCGCTGCCTTCCGGTGCCAGAATACGGCCCTGAGTATCCAGTTCCACGTCATGCGCGGCCAGCCATTCCATTTTGTGCGGGCGGAAACCAAACGCCATCACGACGGCATCGGCTTCCATCACGTGCTCTGAGCCCGCAACGATTTCAGCCCGACGACGGCCCTGTGCATCCGGCGCACCCAGTTCGGTGCGTGCCATTCTCACACCGCTGACGCGGCCAGAACTGTTCAGTTCAATGCTCAGAGGCTGCAGATTGAATTTGAAATCAACGCCTTCCTCTCGGGCATTCTTCACTTCACGGCGTGAACCCGGCATGTTCTCTTCATCACGACGATACGCACAGGTAACATGCGTCGCGCCCTGACGAATGGAAGTACGCACGCAGTCCATCGCAGTATCACCGCCACCCAGCACCACAACACGTTTCTTTTCCATCGTGGTGTACGGTTCTTCCGGACTGTCTTGGTAGCCCATCAGTTGTTTGGTATTGGCGATAAGGAACGGCAGGGCATCGTAGACGCCCGGTGAGTCTTCATTCTCCAGACCGCCGCGCATGGACTGATAAGTGCCCACGCCGAGGAATACAGCATCGTATTCTGCCAGCAATGCCTCGATGGTGATGTCTTTACCCACTTCAGTATTAAGCTGGAATTCGATCCCCATCTCGCTGAAGATTTCGCGACGTTTAGTCATCACTGATTTTTCCAGCTTAAAAGCTGGGATCCCGAAGGTCAGTAGACCACCGATCTCTGGGTGACGATCGTAAACCACCGCTTTGACGCCGTTACGGGTCAGCACGTCGGCACAAGCCAGGCCTGCCGGGCCTGCACCAATGATTGCCACGCGTTTTCCGGTAGGATGAACGTGGGACATATCCGGACGCCAGCCCATCTCGATGGCTTTGTCGCTAATGTAGCGCTCGATATTACCGATAGTGACCGCACCGAACTCATCGTTCAGAGTGCAGGAACCTTCGCACAGACGATCTTGCGGACAAACGCGCCCGCAGACTTCCGGCAGACTGTTGGTCTGATGCGCAAGATCGGCCGCTTCCATAATACGACCTTCATTGGCCAGTTTAAGCCAGTTCGGAATGTAGTTATGGACTGGGCATTTCCATTCGCAATAAGGGTTACCGCAGGAGATACAGCGATCTGCCTGTGATGCCGCCTGCGTGGCTGAAAACGGCTCGTAAATTTCAACAAATTCAATTTTACGGATCTTCAGCGGCTTTTTCGGCGGATCAACGCGCTGTAAGTCGATAAATTGATAAACGTTTTGACTCATCTTGACCTCTTACTGCGCTTGTACCCGCAGCTCAGCTGCGGAACGACTACGGTGACCCAACAATGCTTTGACATCACTGGACTTCGGTTTTACCAGGGCAAATTTCGGTGCCCATTGTGGCCAGTTCGCCAAAATTTCTTCACCACGGGTCGATGCGGTCAACTGTACGTGTTCGGTGATCAAACCGCGCAGATGTTCCTCATGGATGGCCAGCTCTTCAACGTCGAGCACTTCAACCAGTTCCGGGTTAACACGTTTGCGGAATTCGCCGTCTTCGTCGAGTACATAGGCGAAGCCGCCGGTCATACCTGCGCCAAAGTTAACGCCGGTACGGCCCAGCACACAGACGATACCGCCGGTCATGTATTCACAACCGTTGTCGCCAATACCTTCGACTACGGTGATGGCACCGGAGTTACGTACTGCGAAACGTTCACCCGCACGGCCTGCTGCAAACAGCTTGCCGCCGGTTGCACCATACAGGCAGGTGTTACCGATGATGCTGGCTTCATGGCTGCGGAACGCTGAACCGATCGGTGGGCGAATCGCAATACGTCCACCGGCCATGCCTTTACCCACATAGTCGTTGGCGTCGCCGGTCAACATCAGATCCACGCCACCGGCATTCCAGACGCCGAAGCTCTGGCCTGCTGTTCCATTGAAGTTCAGACGAATCGGATCGGCGGCCATACCCTGGTCACCATGTTTTTCAGCAACAGCGCCTGAGAGTAGCGCCCCCACAGAACGGTCCGTATTGCGGATATCGAAGAAGAACGACTTGCTCTGTTTCGAATCAATATGCGGTGCAGCCTGATCCAGAATATCTTTGTTTAACTGGCCTTTATCGAACGGCGGATTGTTCTCGGTGCAGTACACGGCTTTACCCGGATGCGGTGTGGCAGTCGCCAGCAGCGCAGAAAGGTCGAGCTTGTTTTGCTTAGCGGTGAAGCCATCCAGTTCAAGCAGCAGGTCAGTACGGCCAATCAGGTCAACCAACTGGCTGATACCCAGTTCGGCCATGATTTCACGGGTTTCCTGTGCGATAAACTTGAAGTAGTTAGTCACACGTTCTGGCAGGCCGTGATAATGATTGCGGCGCAGTTTGTCGTCCTGAGTTGCAACACCTGTGGCGCAGTTGTTCAGATGGCAGATACGCAGGTATTTACACCCAAGCGCGACCATCGGACCCGTACCAAAGCCGAAGCTTTCAGCCCCCAAAATGGCGGCCTTGATGATGTCAGCACCGGTTTTTAGGCCGCCATCTACCTGCAGACGGATTTTGTGACGCAATCCGTTAGCGACCAGCGCCTGCTGGGTCTCTACCAGGCCGAGCTCCCACGGGCAACCGGCATATTTCACCGATGACAGCGGGCTTGCACCGGTACCACCGTCGTAACCGGCGATAGTGATGAGATCCGCATAGGCTTTCGCCACGCCGGTGGCAATCGTGCCCACACCTGGTTCAGAAACCAGTTTTACCGAGATCATGGCTTTCGGGTTGACCTGTTTCAGGTCAAAAATCAACTGAGCCAGATCTTCGATGGAATAAATATCATGGTGCGGTGGCGGGGAGATCAGCGTCACGCCCGGTACGGAATAACGCAGTTTCGCGATGTACGGTGTGACTTTATCACCCGGTAACTGACCACCTTCGCCCGGTTTCGCACCCTGCGCGACTTTGATCTGAATAACGTCAGCATTCACCAGATAAGCCGGTGTTACGCCAAAACGACCGGAAGCAACCTGCTTGATGCGCGACACTTTGTTGGTGCCATAGCGCGCCGGATCTTCGCCGCCTTCGCCGGAGTTAGAACGCCCGCCGATGCTGTTCATCGCTTCAGCCAGTGATTCATGGGCTTCAGGGCTGAGTGCGCCGATGGACATTGCCGCGGTATCGAAACGGGTGAACAGGCCTTCGGCGGGTTCCACCTGATCAACCGGGATCGGCTGACCTTTCGGGGTGATCTGCAACAGATCGCGTAATGCGGCTACCGGACGTTCATTGACCAGTTTGGCATATTGCTGATAGTCGCTGTATTCACCGCTTTTCACCGCTGCTTGCAGAGTGTTGACCACATCCGGGTTATAAGCGTGGTATTCGCCGCCATAGACGAATTTCAGCAGTCCGCCCTGATCCAGCGTCTTGCGTTTGAGCCAGGCGCGTTTGGAGAGGTTCAACAGATCCTGCTCGAAATCGTTGTAGCTTGCGCCACCAATACGGCTGACTACGCCCTGGAAGCAGGTGTTGCACAGCTCTTTATGCAGGCCCACCGCTTCAAACAGCTGAGAACAGCGGTAAGAGGCCACGGTTGAAATGCCCATTTTGGACATGATCTTATAGAGGCCTTTGTTGATGCCGTTACGGTAGTTCAGCATCACTTCACGGTATTTCTTGTCGATGACCTGCGTGTCGACCAGCTTGGCCAGTGTCTCATAGGCCAGATACGGATAAACGGCGGTGGCACCGAAGCCCAGTAGCACGGCGAAGTGGTGCGGGTCACGGGCACTGGCGGTTTCAACAATAATGTTGGCGTCGCAACGCAGGTTTTTCTCAACCAGACGGCGTTGTAGCGCACCGACCGCCATTGGTGCAGGCAGTGGTAAACGGTTTGGCGCGATGTTGCGGTCGGACAGCACCAACAGAACGGCACCGTCGCGGACTTTTTGCTCGCCTTCATCGCACAGCCTGGCAACGAACGCTTCCATATCTTGCTCGGCCGGATCGTAAGTCAGATCCAGCGTGTCAGCGCGATAGTATTTGCTGTCAAGCTGGGTCAGCTGTTTGAAGTCAGACCACAGCAGAATAGGCGATTTAAAGCTCAGACGGTGTGCCTGACCTTCGGCTTCGCAGAACACGTTCATCTCGCGGCCAATGCTGGTCGCCAGAGACATTACGTGAGCTTCACGCAGCGGATCGATAGGCGGGTTGGTGACCTGCGCAAACTGCTGACGGAAGTAGTCATAAATAATACGTGGACGGCTGGAGAGTACGGCGAATGGGGTATCGTCACCCATAGAACCGACGGCCTCCTGACCGTTTTCACCCAGAACGCGCAGGATCTGGTCCAGTTCTTCGCTACTGTAACCAAACTGCTTCTGGAAGGTTTCGAGTTGGGTATCGTCGAGCTCACGGCTGCCGACCTGATCGTCAGAAAGATCTTCGAACGGCACCAGACGCTGAACGTTTTTCTCCATCCACTCTTTGTAAGGATGACGGCCTTTCAGGTCGTTATCAGTCTCTGCCGAGTGATGGATTTTACCGCTGCGGGTATCGATAACCATCAGCTCGCCCGGTCCGACGCGGCCCTTTTCGACCACTTCATCCGGCTGGTAATCCCAGATCCCAACTTCAGAGGCGCAGGTGATCAGCTTGTCTTTAGTGATGACATAGCGCGCAGGGCGAAGACCGTTACGGTCGAGGTTACAGGCGGCGTAGCGGCCGTCTGACATCACGATACCGGCCGGACCGTCCCATGGCTCCATGTGCATGGAGTTAAAGTCGAAGAAGGCGCGCAGATCGTTGTCCATATCCGGGTTCTGCTGCCAGGCTGGCGGCACCAGCAAACGCATGGCGCGCAGCAGATCCATACCGCCGGCTAAGAACAGTTCCAGCATGTTGTCTAACGAGCTGGAGTCCGAACCTGTTTCGTTAACGAACGGTGCAGCATCTTGCAGATCGGGGATCAGGGGGGTTTTGAATTTATAACCACGGGCACGCGCCCACTGGCGGTTACCGGCAATGGTGTTGATCTCGCCGTTGTGCGCCAGATAGCGGAACGGTTGAGCTAGCGGCCAGCGTGGCACGGTGTTTGTGGAGAAGCGCTGGTGGAACAGGCAAATGGCCGATTCCAGGCGCAAATCGGCCAGATCCAGATAGAAACGCGGCAGATCGGCTGGCATACACAAGCCTTTATAGATCGTCACCACGTTGGAGAAGCTACAGACGTAGAAATCTTTATCGGTAATGCGTTTTTCAATACGGCGACGTGCCATATAAAGGCGGCGTTCCATATCACGCGGACGCCAGCCTGCGGGCGCGTTAACAAAAATTTGTTCGATGCGGGGCAGGGAGGAGAGAGCAATTTCACCGAGAACGTCAGGGTTCGTTGGTACGTCACGCCAGCCGACCACGGACAGCGTTTCGTTTTGCAGTTCTTCCTCGACAATGCGGCGGCTCGCCGCAGCTTCTTCTTCATCTTTGCTGAGGAATATCATGCCAACGGCGTAATTCTTTGCCAGACGCCAGCCACGCTCTTCGGCAACCATGCGGAAGAAGCGATCAGGTTTTTGCAAAAGCAGACCACAACCGTCGCCGGTCTTGCCATCAGCAAGAATAGCGCCACGGTGTTGCATACGGGCCAGTGCGTGAATTGCTGTACGCACGACCTTATGGCTAGGTTCGCCTTCTATGTGGGCGATCAGGCCGAAACCACAGTTGTCCCTCTCAAGGGATTTATCGTACAACATATTCGTGAACCTCCCCAGGCTCTGCGAGACTCTCACACCTGTTGCGAGGGGGCTTTTAGACAAGGAAGGCTCACATTTTCGCGCACTCTTGCGGTGCGTTGAATGCCTGAGTTTCCCGGTCAAAGGCCCCTCGTGACGGTTCTCACAAGTGGTGGTTGACTTGTTTTTATGAGGGAGTCTTCAATTACTGCATAAATATGACGAGTGGTACACCCGTCGAGATTGCTTCCAGCGGACTTCCAACTTAGCGAGAAAGCACTAGCAGGTCAAATACGGATTTAAGTTATAAAAAAAACACGTAAAACCTATATATCAGCATGATTTATTTGAATTTATTGGTGTTTTTTAACCCCTGAACTCAATAAGGTTTGTACCTTGAAGTGTGAGCTGTCTCACTGTCCTGAAGGGGCGCCAACTGTGCACCGTGCTGGAAGTGGTCATTATCGTAGTGTTTTATACTGAGAAATCACCGTCGCATGTGCTTTGTGACTGTTTTTAACCAGATGGTAATAATGTACTAAGAAGGACGCGATAATAAGAATTATTCATACCACAGCATATGACTTTATTTGCAGTAATAATGAATAATTATTCTCTTTGCGGGTGGGTTGCGTGTAGGTTGTTTTGACAGGAAGTGGCGTAAAGCCTGAGAAGATTAAGGACCTGGCCGATTGACGCCGAACATTATTAATAATATCCCGCCGATTGTTAGTCAATATCTGCACGTATTTAAGCCCTGATGCACTATGGCAAGCCCCCCAACGGTGCAGGCGAGAGCGTGGCTCACATTGTTGATGCCCTGCGCGCCCGCAGGCTCATCCTGGGCTTATTTGAGCGTGTAAATGCGGTATGATTCGAACGTCTTCGTCTTTAGGGAATCGTTATGAAGCAAATCCGGGTTTTAGCCCAGTATTACGTTGATCTGATGGTCAAGTTGGGACTGGTACGTTTTTCATTGCTGTTGGCCTCCGCGCTGGTGGTGTTGGCGATGATTGTCCAGATGGCCGTCACTATGTTGTTGCGCGGGCAGGTTGACAGCATCGACGTGGTTCGCTCGATCTTCTTTGGTTTGCTGATAACGCCCTGGGCAGTCTATTTCCTCTCGGTTGTCGTTGAGCAGCTCGAAGAGTCCCGCCAACGTCTGTCGCGGCTGGTGGATAAACTTGAGGAGATGCGCCATCGCGATCTCGAACTGAATCAGCAGCTCAAAGACAACATCACGCAGCTCAATCAGGAGATTGCCGATCGTATCAAGGCTGAAGAAGCACGCCTGGCGGTAGTCGATAAACTTAAACTTGAAATGCACCATCGTGAGCAGGCGCAAATCGAGCTCAGTCAGCAATCCGCTTTGCTGCGCTCTTTCCTCGATGCTTCACCGGATTTGGTGTACTACCGCAACGAAGACAAAGAGTTCTCAGGCTGTAACCGGGCCATGGAACTGCTAACCGGCAAAAGCGAGAAGCAGTTGGTTGGCCTGACGCCTGACGACGTCTACAGCCCGGATATCGCCGAGAAGGTGATAGAAACCGATGAAAAAGTCTTCCGCCATAACGTCTCTCTGACGTATGAACAGTGGCTGGTCTACCCTGATGGCCGCAAAGCCTGTTTCGAACTGCGTAAAGTGCCGTTTTACGACCGTATCGGCAAACGCCACGGTCTGATGGGCTTTGGGCGTGATATTACTGAGCGCAAGCGCTATCAGGACGCGCTGGAGAACGCCAGCCGGGAAAAGACCACGTTTATCTCCACCATCAGCCACGAACTGCGTACGCCGCTTAACGGCATTGTCGGCCTGAGCCGTATCCTGCTTGATACCGACCTCAACGCCGAGCAGCACAACTATCTAAAAACCATTCACGTCAGCGCGATCACACTTGGCAACATCTTCAATGACATCATTGAAATGGACAAACTCGAACGCCGAAAAGTCCAGCTTGATAACCAGACGGTTGATTTCACCGGTTTCCTGTCTGACCTGGAGAACCTCTCTGGTTTGCTGGCCCAGCCTAAAGGGCTGAAATTTGTGATGCAGCCTGATTTGCCACTGCCGCATAACATCATTACCGATGGCACGCGCCTGCGGCAGATCCTGTGGAATCTGATCGGTAATGCGGTGAAGTTTACGCGTGAGGGTGAAATCATCGTGCGTGTGCATCACGACGGTGGTGAATTGCTGCGCTTTGAAGTGCAGGATTCCGGAATGGGTATTCCGAAAGATGAGCAGGATAAAATCTTCGCCATGTATTACCAGGTGAAAGACCAGAACGGCGGCAAGCCTGCGACCGGTACGGGTATCGGGTTGGCGGTTTCTAAACGCCTGGCGCAAAGCATGGGCGGTGACATTACGGTGTGTAGCGAACAGGGCAAAGGCTCATGCTTCACCCTGACGGTCAATGCGCCGATGCTCGACGAACCCCTTAGCGAGAAGGATGAAGAGGAAGAACTGCCTTTACCTGCGCTAAATGTTTTGCTGGTGGAAGACATTGAGCTGAACGTGATCGTGGCCCGTTCGGTATTGGAGAAGCTGGGCAATAGCGTGGAAGTGGCGATGAACGGCCATGACGCGCTGGCGATGTTCGACCCGGATGAGTTTGACCTGGTGCTGCTGGATATCCAATTGCCGGACATGACGGGCTTGGATATTGCCCGCAAACTACGCCAGGACTACGCCGGGCAGCATCTGCCGCCGCTGGTGGCACTTACCGCCAACGTGCTCAAAGATAAAAAAGAGTATCTCGATGCGGGTATGGACGATGTGCTGAGTAAACCGCTGTCTGTTTCTGCGCTGACCGCTATGATCCAACAATTTTGGGATCACCAACCTGAACCCGTTTCAACTGAGGAGCCATCTGTGACCACCAAAACACAAGAATCACTGCTGGATATCACCATGCTTGAACAATACATGGAGCTGGTCGGGCCGGGCCTGATTTATCAGGGGGCCGATATGTTTGAAAAAATGATGCCGGATTATCTGGCTGTGCTTGATTCCAACATGACTGCCCGTGATCAAACGGGTATCGCTGAGGAAGGTCATAAGATCAAAGGGGCGGCGGGTTCAGTGGGGTTGAAACATCTGCAACAGCTGGCGCAACAAATTCAGACGCCAACGCTGCCGGCGTGGTGGGACAATGTTCAGGAATGGATTGATGAGTTGAAACTGGAATGGCGCAACGATGTACGAACTTTACGCGAATGGGCAGCAAACGCTGAAAAAAAATAACCCCAGCCGAGGCCGGGGTGCGCGAATACTGCGCCAACACCAGGGAAATCGTTAACCCGCGATAGTTTTAAGGGTTCTGGTTTCGCAAGTTTTGGTAATTCAGCAGTAAAGTCTAATACATCTTGTAGGAATCAACATAACAAATATAAGCGTAGCTGTTACAAGATTCATTAAAAACTGTGATGTAGATTAGTCTTTGTCTATACAAAACTTCAAGCCTTTATCGCAGGAATTTTTGGAGAATACAAATGAAGCCTGTCGGCGTGCTGCTTTGTGCTAAGGATTTTGCCGATAAAACGGAGTTTCAAGAGACGTATTTAGTCCTCCTGGCGCTGAAAAAGTACGGTATAAAAACCCAGTGCATCACACTGGGTGATGCTCAACATGATGTAATAAAAGGTTTATTTTTATCCTGCGAAAATGAAGAGGTTCATTGCGTAACAGAATCTTCATTTTCCGCCATAAGTGAAATTATTTCACTCAAGGAATCGGTTCCTGAGAGCCTGAGTGCGTTGATTTTACCCGGTGGTTTTGGTGCCATCCAACGCTTAACTACGCTGGAGACCCATGGGAACGATTACACAATCGATAAAGAACTGCTTACATTAGCGCAGGAAATATATAAGCAGCACAAACCATTGGGGTTCATTAGTCAGGCTGGAGTGCTGGCCCCTAAACTGGTGGATGCGGATGTGCGAGTCACATTGGGTACTGATGTTGATCGCGCTGAACTCCTTGATGGGATTGGGGCAGAACATGTTTCGTGTCCGGCAGATGATATTGTCATCAATCTCGAAATGAAAATTGTTAGCACTCCGGGCAAGCTGTCGGAAAAATCTGACGGCGAAGCAGCCGCGGGGATTGATAAGCTGGTCAGATGTGTCATGGAATGGATTAAATGAGTAAATCGTCAGGAAAGGCTCTATTCAGGGCCCCGATCAAATGGCTAAAGCGCCTGGTAATACTGTTCCTTGGCTTATGGGTGGCGGGAATTTTACTGTTCTCTTTTCTCCCGGTGCCATTCTCTGCTGTGATGGTAGAGCGGCAAATTTCCGCCTGGCTGAGCGGCGACTTCGGTTACATCGCTCATTCCGACTGGGTACCGATGAGTGAAATATCATCGCCAATGGCGCTAGCAGTCATGGCGGCAGAAGATCAGAAATTCCCCGAACACTGGGGTTTTGATGTGGACGCGATCCAGTCGGTGCTGGAAAAAAGTGATAAAGACGATGCGCGTATTCGTGGGGCTTCGACACTTTCGCAGCAAACTGCCAAAAATTTGTTCTTATGGGATGGCCGCAGTTGGGTGCGCAAAGGGTTGGAGGCCGGACTCACCGTCGGTATTGAAACGGTGTGGAGTAAACGCCGGATCCTCACGGTTTATCTGAATATTGTGGAGTTTGGCGACGGCATCTTTGGTGTTGAACAGGCTGCCCAGCATTTTTTCCATAAACCGGCCAGTAAGCTCACCGCCTCTCAGGCCGCTTTGTTGGCGGCGGTATTGCCCAATCCGCACGTGTTTAAAGTCAATGCGCCTTCGGCGTATACACTACGTCGCCAGCAGTGGATCTTGCGACAGATGAGCCAACTGGGGGGCGAGTCTTTCCTGCGGGAACATAAGTTGCACTGATTCTTCACTGCGCTAGGACTATTCACTCAATATATGAATGGCTCAACCCTTCGGTTATTTTGACATCAAATAATCGTTGGACGGCCATGTCTTTCGGATGTTGTAGTGCATGTAACACGGCGTCTGCCAGTGCTTCTCCCAGTAAATGCAAAGGTAATACACAACCTGAAGGGCTGGGCTCAATGAAACTGGAAATATCACTGCTGATGATGCCAAAGAAACTGGGTAGTGACGTCTGCAGAGGATGCTTTTTCATCCGGAAGAATGCACCAACGGCTTGTAAATCGTTGATGAATACTGCCGCCGTAGGAGGATTAGTCGATGTTAACCATTTATCTGCGCTTTGAAAGCCTGATTTTTCATTGAGTTCGCCCTCGCTAATCAAATTCTCATCAATTTCTAAACCGTACGCCGACATCGTATCCCGATAGCTTTGTGTGAATAGCATGCCCTGCATACTCTGATTACCCAGACTGCTGAGGGCAATCCTGGTATGGCCTTGCGTGATAAAACGTCGGGTCGACAGAGCAGCAAGTTTGGCAAAATCAAAATCTACCCAATGCGTATTTTCATCCTGGCTATTGCTGCGTCCAAGCATGACGAACGGGAAACTATGTGCATTGAGAAACGGAATGCGTGAGTCATTTATTTTCGTATCCGTCAGGATCAGGGCATCTGTCATATTCTGCTCGACCACATTGCGCAGCCATATCATTTCTTCAGACATATTCATACTGACGTGCAAAATGACATCAATACCGGCGCTCTTTAGCGATGCCTGCAAGCCACAGGCAATGCGCATGAAAAATGAGGACGAGTAGCAGTCGTCTGAGTTGCCCGCAGGCAGCATGAGGATCACGGTGTTCATCCGTCCTTTGCGTAAGTTACGCCCTGCGATATTCGGGGAATAACCTAAGCTTTGCGCGGCCAAAAGTACGCGCTCCTGAGTCTGCGCGCTTACGTCCTGACGCCCGTTAAGCGCCCGGGATACAGTGGCAATGGGCTTTGTTGAATAAATCAGATTTTGATAAAGGTGCTCCTCATTGCTCATTTTCTCAGGCAACTCTTACACTCTTCGGCATTCCTGCAAGCGTCATTTTATTTAAAGCCCGGATCATCGCCATAGCCTCCCCAACTTGCGCATCGTAGTCACGCAGCGTTAGATACCCTCCAAACAATTGTTTCACCCGATACATCGCCGTTTCGGCCACCGAGCGACGGTTGTAAGCCGTGTGCCGTTTCCAGTAC
>BHES01000018.1 GCA_003864575.1 Enterobacterales bacterium | reverse complement strand
CACGACTTTGACGCTGTAGCTCTTCAAGGGCAATCTTCTGTTTTGCAGTCAGCTCTATTTTCATCGCGCTGAGCATGATATTTATCAGCTGGATAATCAAGCACTTTCAATGACCACGGGTATATATATTTCCCAATTCTTATGTTCTTGTTGGGAAAGTCCCGCCGGTAGCCGCTCTCCTACTGGCGGCAGAGCCTTGATGGTAAATGATTAAAGTTTTCAAATGACGGGCTCTAATCAATTTTAGTTATTTAGGATGTGGCAGTATTTAGGCGTTCAGTACATAACGAGGGAGAATTCCCCATCATTTCGAATCATATAGCAGAAATATTTCTCATTTCGACTTATCTAATGAGTGAGTGACTGCCATATCTGGTATTCTGCCTTTTGCGGGTACTTTGCCGCATTAATCAGGGTAGCTTGTTATTAGATTTTAAAAGTGAAGAAAAACTATGACAAATGCAAATCGTCCAATCCTCAATCTTGACCTTGATCTGCTGAGGACTTTTGTTGCAGTTGCTGATTTGAATACGTTTGCAGCCGCTGCTGCAGCGGTGTGTCGTACTCAATCTGCAGTCAGTCAACAAATGCAGCGTCTCGAACAACTGGTAGGGAAAGAGCTGTTTGCCAGACATGGACGTAATAAACTATTGACTGAGCACGGAATTCAGTTGCTGGGGTATGCGCGAAAAATCCTGCGATTCAACGATGAAGCCTGTACATCACTCATGTACAGCAATGTGCAGGGGGGGATCACCATTGGTGCCTCAGATGATACCGCGGACACTATTCTTCCGTTTCTCCTCAGCCGCGTTACGTCTGTATATCCCAAGCTGTCTATCGATGTCAGGGTGAAACGCAGTCCATTCATGCTGTCGATGCTGGAGAGTGAAGAGGTTGACCTGGCCATCACCACGATGACCACGACGGATCATCCACATATTGTCTTACGGACATCGCCGACTTTATGGTATTGCTCAGCGGATTTTGCTTACCCGTCTGGTGATAGCGTGCCCTTAGTTTTGCTCGATGAACCCAGTCCTTATCGCTCAATGGCAATCGATTACCTTAACCAGGCTGGCATCCCATGGCGTATCGCTTACGTCGCTTCCACGCTATCGGCTATACGTGCAGCTGTGAGGGCCGGGTTGGGTGTGACCGCACGACCCATTGAGATGATGAGCCCTGAATTACGTGTGTTGGGCGAGCAAGACGGTTTACCACGATTGCCGGATACCCAGTATGTTCTGTACAAGAATACACACTGTACAAATGAACTGGCGATGGCAATTTTCAACGCCGTTGAGCAGGGTAACGACCCCTATTCATTAAGCTCTTATGCTCAGCGTCCCGCAGTAGATAACACTCAACCGATTGTCAGCGATCCCAAAGCATAAGTTCATTTTTCGAGTCTACTTTACCCCCCGCCTTCGAACTTTACGAGGAAGGGGGGTAAAGGCTCATCCTCATTAAGGAGTAGTGTTTGTACGGGAAATGAAGCTTTGAGTCGTTTTGAAATTCATAATCTCTATTTTCAGTACTCATTCACTCTTATTTCTTCCTAAAACTGTCACTATTGTTGATTATTTCAGTGGGTAAAATCTGTCTGAATCTAGGTTTATTTTAAGCGTAACAGACCGCGCTTTGGGAAAATCAAAACAGTATTTCAGCCCGGAATTTCAAAAAAAGTTGTCAGAACGTTGTATTTTTTAGAGCCAAATGTGCTCAAAACGTGTCCTGGATCAAAAAAATAACCTTGTTTAGTACGTGGAGGAACCGCTTATTCCTGAGACAATGTTATTGTTAGCACGAAGCATTAAATCCCGAGAACATCGCCTTGTTCTATCAGACTATTTTACTGACTCGATTTAGCACGTCGCGGTCGCATGATATGTTAATTAAATGATGCGCATGTAAATTAATGTGGAGATACTTTTGTCTAAGTTGACAAAAGGTTATAGAAAGGGGTAAAAAGCCCACAGTAAATCACTGGCTTAAGCCTTTTATAGGCCGTGATACGGTGTGGTTATTAATCCTTCCCTTGAATCGATGTGGTGCGCAAGCTGCCGTCAAAGAGCAGATGCTATAGCGCCGCTTTTGATGAGTAAGCTAAGAGTATGTCAACAGCCACTGAAGTTATCGCTCAACACTGGGCATTCGCGGTATTTCTGATCATCGCAATAGGTCTTTGTTGCCTCATGTTATTGGGCGCAGCGTTCCTTGGTGGGAGAGCCAGAGCGCGATACAAAAACACACCATTTGAATCTGGTATCGCATCTGTGGGTACCGCCCGCATGCGTCTATCCGCCAAATTCTATCTGGTCGCGATGTTCTTCGTAATTTTCGACGTCGAAGCCCTGTATCTGTATGCATGGTCAACCTCTATCCGTGAAAGCGGGTGGACCGGGTTCGTTGAAGCCGCCATTTTCATTTTAGTCCTGTTAGCCGGTCTGTTTTATCTGGTGCGTATTGGCGCACTGGACTGGACACCAACACGTTCGAAAGGACCTGTTAAGCCGAGCCCAGTGATTAACACCAACAGTCATCCGCAGTAAGTAATAGCGAGGCATTAAGATGGACTATACGCTCACCCGCATAGACCCGGACGGTGAGAACGACCGGTACCCCCTGCAAAAGCAAGAGATCGTAGGCGATCCTCTTCAGGAGCAGGTTAAACGCAGCGTCTTTATGGGGAACCTCGAAGAGGCGATGCATGGGATGGTGAACTGGGGTCGCAAAAATTCCCTTTGGCCGTATAACTTCGGCCTTTCTTGTTGCTATGTTGAAATGGTGACCTCGTTTACTGCGGTTCACGACGTCGCGCGTTTTGGTGCAGAAGTTCTGCGTGCCTCACCGCGTCAGGCCGATTTCATGGTAGTAGCCGGAACCTGCTTTACCAAAATGGCCCCGGTCATTCAACGTCTGTATGACCAGATGCTTGAACCGAAATGGGTGATTTCCATGGGTGCCTGCGCAAACTCAGGCGGCATGTACGATATCTATTCCGTGGTACAGGGTGTGGATAAATTCCTGCCCGTTGACGTCTATATCCCAGGCTGCCCACCGCGTCCGGAAGCTTACATGCAGGCCCTGTTACTGCTGCAAGAATCCATTGGTAAAGAACGCCGCCCGCTGTCGTGGGTTGTTGGTGATCAGGGCGTTTACCGCGCGAATATGCAATCTGAAAAAGAGCGTAAACGTGCAGAGCGTATCGCCGTGACGAATCTGAAGTCTCCTGACGAGATTTAACACTGCGGTCTGAGAGTCAACCCTGAGGGTGACGGATCCCCCCTTACGGCATAAATGACCATTTAGTGTGGTGAAAATAAAATGACAGATTTGACGACGCAAGACACCGCTCAGCCAGCATGGCAGACTCGCGATCATCTTGATGATCCGGTCATCGGCGAATTGCGTAACCGTTTTGGGCCAGAGGCCTTTACTGTTCAAGCGACCCGTACCGGAATACCCGTGGTATGGTTCAGACGCGAACAGATACTTGAAGCGATCACTTTTCTACGTAAGCAGCCAAAACCTTATGTCATGCTGTTCGACCTGCATGGCATGGATGAGCGTTTACGCACTCACCGCGACGGTTTACCGGCCGCGGATTTTTCCGTTTTCTACCACCTGATTTCTGTTGAGCGTAATCGCGACATCATGATCAAAGTCGCGCTGGCAGAAAACGACCTGCATCTCCCAACCATCACCAAGGTGTTCCCAAACGCCAACTGGTATGAGCGTGAAACCTGGGAAATGTTTGGCATCACCTTCGATGGCCACCCACATCTGACGCGCATCATGATGCCTCAGACCTGGGAAGGGCACCCGCTGCGTAAAGACTATCCTGCGCGCGCGACCGAATTCGATCCTTTCGAGCTGACCAAGCAGAAAGAAGATCTGGAGATGGAGTCGCTGACTTTCAAGCCTGAAGATTGGGGCATGAAGCGCGGTACCGAAAACGAGGACTTCATGTTCCTCAACCTCGGTCCAAACCACCCGTCTGCGCACGGTGCATTCCGCATCATCCTGCAGCTCGATGGTGAAGAGATTGTCGATTGCGTGCCGGATGTGGGTTACCACCACCGTGGTGCGGAAAAAATGGGCGAGCGCCAGTCATGGCACAGCTACATTCCGTACACTGACCGTATCGAATATCTTGGCGGTTGCGTTAATGAAATGCCTTACGTGCTGGCGGTTGAAAAACTGGCCGGGATCACCGTAGGCGATCGCGTTAACACCATCCGCGTGATGCTGTCCGAATTGTTCCGCATCAACAGCCACCTGCTTTACATCAGTACGTTCATTCAGGACGTCGGCGCGATGACTCCCGTGTTCTTCGCCTTTACCGACCGTCAGAAAATCTACGATCTGGTTGAAGCGATCACCGGTTTCCGTATGCACCCGGCCTGGTTCCGTATCGGTGGCGTTGCTCACGACCTGCCGAAAGGCTGGGAACGTCTGCTGCGTGAATTCCTTGACTGGATGCCAGCTCGTCTGGACTCCTACGTCAAAGCCGCACTGAAAAACACCATTCTGATTGGCCGTTCCAAAGGCGTCGCTGCTTATAACGCCGATGATGCGCTGGCATGGGGCACTACCGGTGCTGGCCTGCGCGCAACAGGTATCGCATTTGACGTGCGCAAATGGCGTCCATACTCCGGTTACGAAAACTTCGACTTTGAAGTTCCGGTTGGCGACGGTGTCAGTGACTGCTACTCCCGCGTCATGCTGAAAGTGGAAGAGTTGCGTCAAAGCCTGCGTATTCTGGAACAGTGCTATGCAAATATGCCGGAAGGCCCGTTCAAAGCCGATCACCCGCTGACAACGCCGCCACCGAAAGAGCGCACGCTGCAACACATCGAAACCCTGATCACGCACTTCCTGCAAGTGTCGTGGGGTCCGGTGATGCCTGCGCAAGAATCTTTCCAGATGGTTGAAGCCACCAAAGGGATTAACAGCTACTACCTGACGAGTGACGGCAGCACCATGAGCTACCGTACCCGTATCCGTACGCCAAGTTATCCGCATTTGCAGCAGATCCCATCAGTTATCCGTGGCAGCCTGGTTTCGGACTTAATCGTCTACCTGGGCAGTATCGATTTCGTAATGTCAGATGTGGACCGCTAACGATGACAAATTCCATCAACAATTCAGAGCTTCAGTACATCAACGTTTCAGAGCCAAGCGCGCAGCCTGCGTTTGAACTCAATGACGCTGAGCGTGAAGCGATTGAGCATGAAAAACATCACTACGAAGACGCCCGTGCGGTGTCTATCGAAGCGTTGAAAATCGTGCAAAAACACCGCGGCTGGGTTCCGGATGGCGCGATTTGCGCTATCGCTGAAATCCTCAGTATCCCTGCCAGTGACGTAGAAGGTGTGGCGACATTTTACAGCCAGATTTTCCGCCAGCCGGTAGGCCGCCATGTGATCCGTTACTGTGACAGCGTGGTGTGCCACATCACGGGTTATCAGGGTATTCAGGCCGCTCTCGAGCAGCAGTTGAGCATCAAACCGGGCGAAACCACCGAAGATGGGCGTTTCACCCTGTTGCCAACCTGTTGCCTGGGCAACTGTGATAAAGGTCCATCGATGATGATCGATGACGACACCCACAGCCACCTGAAACCGGAGCTCATCAGTGAATTATTGGAGCGTTACTCATGACATTCCAGGGATTTACGCCTAAACAAATCGACCGCACGCCAGAGATGCATCCGCTGACCTGGCGTATGCGTGAAGACCAGCAACCGGTTTTCCTCGACGAATACCGTAGCAAAAATGGCTACGTTGGTGCTGAGAAAGCGCTGAAAGGTATGGCGCAGGATGACGTGGTATCGCTGGTCAAAGACGCAGGCCTGAAAGGCCGTGGCGGCGCAGGTTTCTCCACCGGTTTGAAGTGGAGCCTGATGCCAAAAGACGAAAGCATGAATATCCGTTATCTGCTGTGTAACGCCGATGAGATGGAGCCAGGTACTTATAAAGACCGTCTGCTGATGGAACAAATGCCACACCTGCTGGTGGAAGGCATGTTGATTGCCGCATTCGCGTTGAAATCCTATCGTGGTTACATCTTCTTGCGCGGCGAGTACATCGAAGCCGCTGTGAATCTGCGTAAAGCCATTGAAGAAGCCAAAGCGGCAGGCCTGTTGGGTAAAAATATCCTCGGCACCGGTTTTGATTTCGAACTGGTGGTGCATACCGGCGCCGGACGTTATATCTGCGGCGAAGAAACTGCACTGATTAACTCCCTTGAAGGCCGTCGTGCTAACCCGCGTTCAAAACCGCCTTTCCCTGCATCATCGGGTGTATGGGGTAAACCGACCTGTGTGAACAACGTCGAAACCCTCTGCAACGTACCGGCTATCATTGAATACGGTGTGGACTGGTACAAAGGTATTTCCGCAGGCAAAAGTAACGATGCCGGTACCAAAATGATGGGCTTCTCTGGTCGGGTGAAAAATCCGGGCGTCTGGGAATTGCCGTTTGGTATCACCGCACGTGAAATCCTGGAAGATTACGCCGGTGGCATGCGCGATGGTCTGAAATTCAAGGCCTGGCAACCGGGTGGGGCAGGGACAGACTTCCTGACCGGCGATCACCTTGACTTGCCAATGGACTTCGAAAGTATCGGTAAAGCCGGTAGCCGTATGGGTACTGCGCTGGCGATGGCCGTTGACCATGAAATCGGTATGGTGCCTCTGGTTCGGAATCTGGAAGAGTTCTTCGCCCGTGAGTCTTGTGGCTGGTGTACACCATGCCGTGATGGCTTGCCGTGGAGTGTGAAGATCCTGCGCGCGCTGGAGCGTGGTGAAGGCCAACCGGGGGATATCGAAACCCTCGAACAGCTTTGCCGCCAACTGGGTCCGGGCAAAACCTTCTGCGCACATGCGCCGGGTGCCGTGGAGCCATTGCAGAGTGCGATTAAATATTTCCGGGAAGAGTTTGAAGCAGGCATCGCCAAACAGCATTACAACAACGCGCGGGCAATTGGCGGTATTCAGCCAAACAACCTGCTCAAACAACGCTGGTAGTAAAGACAGCAGACGACGGAGGTGAGCCCGTCGTGCGCGAAATCCCAAAACAAGGGATGCGCGGTCGTTTGATATACGCCAACCCGGCAAGAATTTTTGATTAACGCCTGCCATTAGGTGGGCCACGTGGAAGCATGCTGACTATGGCTACGATTCATGTAGACGGCAAAGAATACGATGTAAATGGAGCGGACAACCTGTTGCAGGCTTGCCTCTCTCTTGGCCTCGATATTCCTTATTTTTGCTGGCATCCGGCGCTGGGAAGCGTCGGCGCTTGCCGCCAATGTGCGGTTAAGCAATACCAAAACGCGGAAGACACGCGCGGTCGTTTGGTGATGTCATGTATGACACCGGCGTCTGATGGAACCTTTATTTCCATCAATGACGGCGAAGCCAAAGAGTTCCGTGAAAGTGTGGTCGAGTGGTTGATGACTAACCATCCGCACGACTGTCCGGTGTGTGAAGAGGGCGGAAACTGCCACCTGCAAGATATGACAGTCATGACCGGTCATAGCACACGCCGTTACCGCTTCACCAAACGCACGCATAACAACCAGGATCTCGGTCCGTTCATCTCTCATGAAATGAACCGCTGTATCGCCTGCTACCGCTGTGTCCGTTACTACAAGGATTACGCGGACGGCACCGATCTGGGTGTTTATGGCGCGCACGACAACGTCTATTTCGGTCGCCCGGAAGATGGCCCGCTGGAAAGCGAGTTCTCTGGCAACCTGGTGGAAGTGTGTCCGACAGGCGTGTTCACCGATAAAACACACTCCGAACGCTACAACCGTAAATGGGACATGCAGTTTGCGCCAAGCATCTGCCAGCAATGTTCCGTGGGCTGTAACACCAGCCCGGGTGAGCGTTATGGCGAACTGCGTCGTATCGAAAACCGCTACAACGGTACCGTGAACCACTACTTCCTGTGCGACCGTGGCCGTTTCGGTTATGGCTACGTCAACGCGAAAGATCGTCCGAAGAAACCACAGCAACTGCGTGGTAACGACTGGATTGAACTGAACGCGGAACAGGCGATGCAAGGCGCGGCAGATATTCTGCGTCAGGCACAGAAAACCATCGGTATCGGTTCACCACGCGCCAGCCTCGAAAGTAACTTTGCGTTGCGTGAGTTGGTCGGTGCTGAGAACTTCTATACCGGCATCAATGCTGCCGAACAGGGCCGCCTTGAGCTGATGCTCAACGTTCTGCGCAACAGCGGTGTGCATACGCCAGCGCTGCGTGAAATCGAAGAGTATGACGCGGTGCTTATTCTGGGCGAGGATTTGACGCAGACCGGCGCGCGCATTGCGCTCTCCGTTCGTCAGGCCGTCAAAGGCAAAGCCCGCGCCATGGCTGCGGCTCAGCGCGTTGCTGACTGGCAGATTGCTGCCATCCAGAATATCGGACAGCACTCTAAGCATCCGCTGTTCATGACCAACGTCGATAACACCCGTCTTGACGATATCGCCGCTTACAATTACCGCGCACCGGTTGATGATCAGGCCCGTTTCGGCTTTGCCATCGCCCATGCGTTGGATAATTCAGCGCCAGCAGTTACCGATTTGGCGGCCGGTCTCGACAAGAAGATTGACGTCATCGTGCAGGCCTTAACCGATGCGCGTAAACCGCTGATCATTACCGGCAGCAATGCGGGCAGTGACGCGATCATCGCCGCAGCCGCTAACGTGGCAAAAGCGCTGAAAGCGCGTGGTAGTGACGTAGGGATCACCTTTGTTGCTTCGGCAGCCAACAGCATCGGCTTGTCCATGATTGGTGGCGGTACGCTGGACGCGGCACTGGAACTGCTGGCTAACGGTGGCGCAGACAGCGCAATCGTGATGGAAAATGACCTTTACCGTCATGCACCTGAAGCCAACGTTGACGCTGCGCTGGAAAAAGTACAAAACCTGCTGGTGGTTGACCATCAGCGCACCCGCATTATGGATAAGGCCAGCCTGATCCTGCCTGCGGCGAGCTTTGCTGAAAGTGACGGTACGCTGGTAAACCAGGAAGGCCGCGCCCAGCGCTTCTTCCAGGTCTATGACCCGGCCTATTACGACACGACGGTTGCGATGCTGGAAAGCTGGCGCTGGATGCATTCACTGCACTCTACGCTCAACAGCCGCCACGTTGACTGGACTCAGCTTGACCACGTGATCGAAGCCTGCGTTGAAGCGCTGCCACAGCTGAAAGGCATGGTAGAAGCGGCACCAAACGCCAGCTTCCGTATTCGTGGTCAAAAACTGGCGCGTTCTCCGCACCGTTCGAGTGGCCGTACTGCGATGCGCGCTAACATCAGCGTACATGAACCGCGTCAGCCGCAAGACAAAGACACCATGTTTGCCTTCTCGATGGAAGGGAACAACAACCCATTAGCCGAACGTAATCAGGTGCCATTTGCCTGGGCGCCGGGCTGGAACTCACCGCAAGCCTGGAATAAATTCCAGAGCGAAGTCGGTGGCAGCCTGCGCCATGGTGACCCGGGTATACGCATGATTGAAGCAGGTGAGGGGACTCTGGATTACTTCTCAGACATTCCAGCTGCCTTTAGTGCTTCTGCCAGCGAATGGCGAGTCGCGCCTTATTATCATCTGTTCGGTAGCGAAGAGATGAGCCAGCGTGCCAGCGTCATTCAGCAACGTATGCCACAACCTTACGTGATGGTGAATCCGGCCGATGCCGCGCAGTTAGGTGTTAATGCCGGTTCACAGGTGGAGTTCACCTGCGGCGGCCAGACGCTAAGCCTGCCGGTACGTCTGAGCGAAACGCTGACTCAGGGACAGGTTGGTTTGCCACTAGGCTTGCCGGGTATTCCTCCGGTTCTGGTTGGCGCAACGGTTGAAAATCTGCGGGAGGCAGCGCGATGAGTTGGTTTACACCTGAAGTGATCGCGACGCTTATCGCCGTGCTCAAAGCCGTTGTGATTCTGTTAGTGGTAGTGACCTGTGGTGCGTTCATGAGTTTTGGTGAACGCCGCTTGCTGGCTCTGTTCCAGAACCGATACGGGCCAAACCGTGTCGGCTGGGGCGGCTCGCTGCAGCTGGTTGCTGACATGATCAAAATGTTCTTCAAAGAGGACTGGGTACCGAAGTTCACCGACCGTGCGATCTTTACGCTCGCACCGATGATCGCGTTCAGCTCCATGCTGATTGCCTTCGCTATCGTTCCGGTCACTCCGACCTGGTTCGCGGCTGATTTGAACATCGGTATTCTGTTCTTTCTGATGATGGCTGGCCTCACCGTTTATGCGGTGTTGTTCGCTGGCTGGTCAAGTAACAACAAATACTCACTGTTGGGAGCGATGCGTGCATCCGCCCAGACGCTGAGCTACGAAGTGTTCCTTGGGTTGTCACTGATGGGTGTGGTCGCGCAAGCGGGCTCGTTCAATATGCAGGACATCGTCAATTCACAGGCGCACATGTGGAATATCATTCCGCAGTTCTTTGGCTTTGTGACCTTTGCGATAGCCGGTGTGGCGGTGTGTCACCGTCACCCATTCGACCAACCGGAAGCCGAGCAGGAACTGGCCGACGGTTACCACATTGAATATTCCGGTATGAAATTCGGTCTGTTCTTCGTGGGCGAATACATCGGTATCGTTACGGTCTCTGCGCTGATTGTCACTCTGTTCTTCGGTGGCTGGCAGGGTCCGTTCCTGTATCCGGTTATCTGGTTTGCGCTGAAAACCGCGTTCTTCATGGTGATGTTCATTTTGATCCGTGCTGCTCTGCCGCGTCCGCGTTATGACCAGGTGATGTCATTTGGCTGGAAAGTTTGCCTGCCGCTGACGTTGCTTAATCTGCTGGCGACCGCTGCGGTCATCTTGTACAACGCGCAATAAGGGGTGATTAAACCATGACATTGAAAGACATAGTTGTCGGGTTCGGCACCCAGGTTCGCAGCTTGTGGATGATAGGCTTACACGCCTTCGCCAAACGCGAAACCCAGATGTACCCGGAAGAAAAAGTAAACGTACCGGCCCGTTACCGTGGCCGCATCGTGCTGACGCGCGATCCGGACGGTGAAGAGCGTTGCGTTGCCTGTAACCTGTGTGCGGTAGCCTGCCCGGTAGGCTGTATCTCGCTGCAAAAAGCAGAACATAAAGACGGTCGTTGGTACCCGGAGTTCTTCCGAATCAACTTCTCGCGCTGCATTTTCTGCGGTCTGTGCGAAGAAGCCTGCCCGACCACGGCCATTCAGTTGACGCCGGACTTCGAAATGGGTGAATTCAAACGCCAGGATCTGGTGTATGAAAAAGAAGATCTGCTGATCTCGGGTCCGGGTAAATATCCGGAATATAACTTCTACCGGATGGCTGGTATGGCTGTTGACGGCAAGTCGAAAGGCGAAGCTGAAAACGAAGCCAAACCGATCAACGTCAAAGGTCTGTTGCCTTAAGGAGCCGCAAGCATGGAATTTGCATTTTACATTGCAGCCGTGGTGGCCGTGTTGGCGACATTGCGTGTTATCACGCACACCAATCCGGTTCACGCATTGCTGTATTTGATCGTCTCGCTTTTGGCGATCGCGGCGGTGTTCTTCTCGCTCGGTGCTTACTTCGCCGGTGCGTTAGAAATCATCGTTTACGCCGGTGCCATCATGGTGTTGTTCGTGTTCGTGGTGATGATGCTGAACCTTGGCAACGTCGAAGAACAGGAACGTGCGTGGCTTAAGCCCTCAACCTGGATCGGGCCTTCGATTCTGGCTGTGGTGCTGCTGGGCGTTATGATCACCTCCATCCTTGGTCTGCATGATCAGGGAATCAAAGGCACGATGGTTGACGCGAAAGCGGTCGGTATCGCGCTGTTTGGTCCTTATGTTCTGGCGGTTGAGCTGGCATCAATGTTGCTGCTGGCCGGTTTGGTTGTTGCCTTCCACATTGGTCGCGAACACAAAGCGGGCGAAGTGTTCGGTGATACACCGGCCACCACTGAAATGGCGAAAAGAAAAACGGAGGATAGAGCATGATCCCTCTACAGCATGGCCTGATTTTGGCCGCAATTCTGTTTGTTTTGGGGCTGGCCGGGCTGCTTGTCCGTCGCAACCTGCTGTTTATGCTGATCAGTCTGGAAGTGATGATCAACGCAGCGGCGCTGGCGTTCATCGTGGCCGGGAGCTATTGGGGTCAGGCAGACGGTCAGGTGATGTATATCCTGGCAATCAGCCTGGCAGCGGCGGAAGCCAGTATTGGTCTGGCGTTGTTGCTACAACTCTATCGCCGTCGCCACACCCTGAATATCGACACTGTCAGTGAGATGCGCGGATGAACCTACTCTATTTAACAATTCTGTTCCCGCTGATTGGCTTTATTTTACTGGCCTTCTCACGCGGTCGCTGGTCTGAAAATACTTCCGCTACCGTTGGCGTAGGTTCTATCGGTCTTGCTGCGTTGACGACCCTTTATGTCGGCTTTGATTTCATGACCCAGCGCGCTGCGGGTGTTGAAATCTTCAACCAGAACCTGTGGAACTGGATGCAAGTGGGTGATTTCAACATCGCCGCTACGCTGACCCTCGACGGTCTGTCGATGACGATGCTCTCCGTCGTTACCGGCGTGGGTTTCCTCATCCACATGTTCGCCTCCTGGTACATGCGCGGTGAAGAAGGCTATTCACGCTTCTTCGCTTACACCAACCTGTTTATCGCCAGCATGGTGATTCTGGTACTGGCAGACAACCTGTTGCTGATGTACCTCGGTTGGGAAGGCGTGGGGCTGTGTAGCTACCTGTTGATCGGTTTCTACTACACCCATCCGGCTAACGGATCGGCGGCGATGAAAGCCTTCATCGTGACCCGCGTGGGTGACGTGTTCCTGGCTTTCGCGCTGTTCATTTTGTACCGCGAACTGGGTACGCTGAACATCCGTGAACTGATGGTGCTGGCACCGCAGAAACTGGCCGTTGGCGACACCGCTATCACCTGGGCAACGTTAATGTTACTCGGTGGGGCAGTGGGTAAATCTGCACAGCTTCCGTTGCAGACCTGGCTGGCAGATGCCATGGCCGGTCCGACGCCGGTTTCCGCGTTGATTCACGCCGCGACCATGGTGACCGCCGGTGTTTACCTGATTGCACGTACGCATGGCCTGTTCCTGATGGCGCCTGACGTTCTGCATCTGGTGGGTATAATCGGTGCGGTAACGCTGGTACTGGCAGGCTTCGCCGCATTAGTGCAAACCGATATCAAACGCGTCCTTGCCTATTCGACTATGAGCCAGATTGGTTACATGTTCCTGGCACTGGGTGTTCAGGCGTGGGATGCAGCTATCTTCCACCTGATGACCCATGCGTTCTTCAAAGCCCTGTTGTTCCTGTCGTCTGGTTCGGTCATTTTGGCCTGCCATCACGAACAGAACATCTTCAAGATGGGCGGCCTGCGTAAATCCATTCCGCTGGTGTATGTCTGCTTCCTGGTTGGTGGTGCAGCGCTGTCTGCTTTACCTATCATTACCGCAGGCTTCTTCAGTAAGGATGAAATCCTCGCCGGGGCTCTGGCAAACGGCCATCTCAATCTGATGATTGCAGGTTTGGTCGGTGCATTCATGACATCCCTGTATACCTTCCGCATGATTTTCATCGTGTTCCATGGCGAAGAAAAAATCAAAGCCCATGCGGGTAAAGGCATCACTCACCATCTGCCACTGCTGGTTCTGTTGGTACTGTCGACCTTCATCGGTGCGATGATTGTGCCGCCGCTGAAAGGCGTCTTGCCGGACACCACTGAGTTAGCGCATGGCAGCATATTGACCCTGGAAATCACCTCGGGCGTTGTGGCTATTGTCGGCATCTTGCTGGCAGCCGCGCTGTATCTTGGCAAACGCACACTGGTTAACAGCATCGCGAAAAGCGCCATTGGCCGCTTCTTCACGGTGTGGTGGTTCCACGCATGGGGCTTCGACTGGTTATACGACATGATTTTCGTCAAGCCGTATCTGGCCATCGCTAAGCTTCTGCAACGTGATCCGCTTAACTCAATGATGAACCTGCCTGCCGTGCTTTCCCGTCTCGGGAACCGTGGGCTGACGTTGAGTGCAAATGGGCAGACACGCTGGTATGTCGCGTCAATGGGTTTGGGAGCAGTGGTTGTTTTGGCACTGTTGCTAGTCATTTAGAAAAAAATAGGGACACAAAACGCCATGCTACTTCCTTGGCTAATTCTTATCCCCTTTATCGGCGGGCTGCTGTGTTGGCAGACTGAGCGTTTCGGGAGCAAAGTACCGCGCTGGATAGCTCTGATCGCGATGGGGCTGACCTTAGCACTTTCCCTGCAACTGTGGTTGCAGGGGGGTTACTCATTAATGCACCCGGCGGGTATTCCGCAATGGCAGTCTGAATTCTCACTGCCGTGGATCCCACGCTTTGGTATCAGCTTCCATCTGGCGTTGGACGGTTTGTCCTTGCTGATGGTCGTATTGACCGGTTTACTCGGCGTACTGGCTATTCTCTGTTCGTGGCGCGAGATCCAGAAGTATCAGGGGTTCTTCCACCTGAACTTACTGTGGATCCTTGGCGGCGTGATCGGCGTGTTCCTCGCCATCGACATGTTCCTGTTCTTCTTCTTCTGGGAAATGATGTTGGTGCCGATGTACTTCCTGATTGCTCTGTGGGGTCACAAAGCGTCAGACGGTAAAACGCGTATCAGCGCAGCAACCAAATTCTTCATCTATACCCAGTCCAGCGGGCTGGTGATGTTGATAGCGATTCTGGGTCTGGTATTTGTACATTACAACGCGACCGGCATGTGGACCTTCAACTACGAAGATCTGCTGAAAACCCCAATGTCGCATAACGTTGAATACCTGCTGATGCTCGGCTTCTTCATCGCCTTTGCGGTGAAAATGCCGGTCGTGCCGTTGCATGGCTGGTTGCCAGACGCACACAGTCAGGCGCCAACGGCGGGTTCGGTTGACTTAGCGGGTATCTTGCTGAAAACCGCGGCCTACGGCATGTTGCGCTTCATGTTGCCATTCTTCCCGAATGCATCGCATGAGTTCGCGCCTATTGCCATGTGGTTGGGTGTCATTGGTATCTTCTACGGTGCGTGGATGGCGTTCTCTCAGACTGATATCAAACGTCTGATTGCCTACACCTCTGTGTCGCACATGGGCTTCGTTCTGATTGCTATCTTTACCGGCAGCCAGCTGGCGTACCAGGGCGCAGTGATTCAGATGATTGCACACGGTCTGTCCGCAGCCGGTATGTTCATCATCTGCGGCCAGTTGTACGAGCGTCTCCATACTCGTGATATGCGTCTGATGGGCGGATTGTGGGGGCGGATAAAATACCTGCCTGCGCTGTCGCTGTTCTTCGCCGTTGCGACGTTAGGTATGCCGGGCACCGGTAACTTCGTCGGTGAATTCATGATCCTGTTTGGCAGCTTCCCGGTTGTACCGGTTATCACTGTCATCTCGACCTTTGGTCTGGTGTTTGCTTCGGTTTACTCGCTGGTGATGATGCAACGCGCTTACTACGGTAAAGCGAAATCTGACCAGCCGTTACCCGGCATGACCGCGCGTGAACTGTCGATCATTCTGTTACTGGTGGTATTGCTGGTGGCGCTGGGTGTTTATCCACAGCCGATCCTTGATACCTCGAGCGCAGCGATGTCGAACGTGCAGCACTGGTTCGGATCATCAGTTTCCACTATTTCAACGACAAGGCCGTAACTCGCCATGACATTTACACTTCAAAATCTGATCGCACTGTTACCGCTGATGATCGTCGGATTGACAGTGGTGGTGGTGATGCTGTCCATTGCGTGGCGACGCGACCATTTTCTTAATGCCACACTGACCGTTATTGGTCTGAACGTTGCCCTGCTTTCCCTGTATTACGTAGGGCAGGTAGGTCCACAGGACGTCACACCGCTATTACGTATCGACGGTTACTCAATGTTCTACATTGGGTTAGTGCTGCTGGCGAGCCTTGCCACCAGTACGTTCGCCTATCCGTGGCTGGCCGGTTACCCGGACAACCGCGAAGAGTTCTACCTGCTGGTGCTGATTGCAGCCATGGGTGGCATTCTGCTGGCGTGCTCTAACCATCTGGCCTCAATGTTCCTCGGGATCGAACTGATTTCGTTGCCGCTGTTTGGTCTGATTGGTTATGCCTACCGTCAGAAGCGTTCGCTGGAAGCCAGCATTAAATATATGTTGCTGTCTGCCGCTGCGTCATCCTTCCTGCTGTTTGGTATGGCATTGCTGTACGCGCAGTCAGGTGATCTGAGCTTCGTTGCATTAGGCAGAAATCTGGCCGATGGCGTGATGCTGCATCAGCCGCTGCTGCTGATGGGACTGGGCATGATGATTGTTGGCCTGGGCTTCAAGCTCTCGCTGGTGCCTTTCCATTTGTGGACGCCGGACGTTTATCAGGGCGCACCTGCGCCGGTATCAACCTTCCTGGCCACCGCCAGCAAGATTGCTATCTTTGCTGTGGTCATGCGTCTGTTCCTGTACGCACCGGTGGCGGACAGTGAAGCGATTCGCATCGTGTTGGGCATTATCGCCTTCTGCTCGATCCTGGTCGGTAACCTGATGGCAATTAGCCAGAGCAACATCAAGCGTCTGCTTGGTTACTCGTCTATCGCGCATTTGGGTTATCTGCTGGTGGCTCTGATTGCGGTGCAAACCCATCAGTTGTCGATGGAAACCGTCGGTGTTTATCTGGCCGGTTATCTGTTCAGCAGTCTGGGCGCATTCGGTGTCGTTAGCCTGATGTCCAGCCCGTACAAAGGCCCGGATGCAGAATCGTTGTTCTCCTACCGTGGTTTGTTCTGGCATAAGCCCATTCTGTCTGCGGTCATGACCGTGATGATGCTGTCACTGGCCGGCATCCCAATGACACTGGGCTTTATCGGTAAGTTCTACGTGATTGCGACCGGTGTGACCGCGCATCTGTGGTGGCTGACCGGTGCCGTGGTCGTCGGGTCGGCGATTGGCCTTTACTACTACCTGCGTGTGACGGTGAGTTTGTTCCTCAGCGCGCCGGAAACACTGGTGCGTGATACCCCGAACAACTGGGCGTTGACCGCAGGTGGTGTGGTGGTGCTGATTTCTGCGATTCTGGTACTGGCGTTGGGTATTTACCCACAACCGCTGATTACCCTGGTGCAGATGGCACAACCTCTGTTGTAATTGCGATTCGCTGAACCTTCAAAAGCCGCTCATGTGAGCGGCTTTTTTATGTCATTATTTTGTATTAAAAAACATCAAATGTGATTTTGGTCACATTTATATGTACGTTCATAGATAAATTACACAGATATTGTGATCTCGCCCATTCCATTCTTCCTGCCAATGCGTACACTGCGCGCTTGTTCAAATTCGTATAGGTTCACACATCATGAATGTACTGGTGATGATCGCCATTACTACCGGTATTTTGTCCGGTGTTTGGGGCTGGGTTGCTATCAGCCTGGGGCTGATAAGCTGGGCTGGATTCCTTGGTTGCACGGCCTATTTCGCCTGCCCGAAAGGCGGCCTTCGCGGGCTGGTCATCAGCACGCTGACCTGCCTGAGCGGTGTTTTCTGGGCTGAAGTGATCATTGCGGGCAGCAGCCTGCGCCCGGAATGGACCCTCGTAGGCTATATGCTGACCGGCGTGGTGGCATTTTTGATGTGTTTGCAGGCATGGCAGCAGTGGCTGGCTTTTGTTCCCGGAACCTTCATCGGTGCCTGCGCGACTTTCGCAGCTCAGGGCGACTGGCGTCAGGTAGTCTTATCCCTGCTGGTCGGTCTGGTGTTTGGTTATGCCATGAAAAACAGCGGGTTGTGGCTGGCTGAGCGACGTGAAAAGCAGCTGCGCGCCGCGCAGAAAAAATTGCATAACGACGCATCATTCCCGCCTGCACAGCGGTCAGAAGGTTCTTAAAAGCGTAATGGCAGCGCTTCTCCCCGTTTTTGGCACTGCACGCAAGGTGAATCTGCGCTAGGGTTAATGGGTATTGTGATAACCACAAAAAAGGAGATAGCCATGTCTAATCAATTTGAAACTCGCCAGAATGAGCCACAACAGACGTCCCTGGATGATGATTTAAGAATGCTTTCTGAAACGCTGGAAGAGGTGCTGAAATCTTCTGGTGACAAAGCTGACCAAAAATACATTGAGATTAAAGGCCGCGCAGAACAGACGCTGGAAGACGTGAAATCACGTCTCAGCGGGACGGCAAATTCATACTGCGCCAAAGCGCGTCAGGTTGCCGAGCAGACAGACACCTACGTACGTGATAACCCATGGCACGGTGTCGGTGCGGGTGCTGCCGTAGGCTTAGTGATAGGGCTTCTGTTGCGCCGTTAAGTACTTATGACAGAGGCGGCATGGCTGCCTCTGTTTCATTTTACCCTCATGTCACCCCTGCAAATCCTGTTCTACCCCTTCTTATCCTTACGCCTCTCGCTACGGTTTGATCTGTCGCATATTATCAATCTGCGTAACGCCGCATAATTCTCCCGTATTTGATTTAACCCGTTTTTTGATCCAGAAGGGCATTCCTGCCCGACATCAAATCCATCGGATACGACCTGAGGTTACGGTGAAACAAATTTCAGCAATTCTTGACCAGTTGGATACGGCCCTGTCTGGGGATTTCCCCGACGAAGCAGGACTGCGGCAGTTTAGTTATACACTGGCTGACCAACCGGAAAATGGCATGCTGGAATGGCTGAACATGCAAGCCTGTTATCCCAAATTCTACTGGCAGCAGCGAGACGAAAACGAAGAATCAGCCCTGTGCGGTGATGCGCGGACTTTTGGCAGCCTCACGGCCGCTCAGGCCTTCCTGCAACAATTTCCACAATTACCAGAGTTACGAGTCTGGGGTCTGAACGCGTTTAACGGCGCAGATGACGTGGCTGCTGATACTAACGCATTGTTCCTGCCGCGCATTGAGATCAACCGTCAGGGCGGCGTATGTACGCTATTTTGTAACCTCTACAGTGCGAACTCTCTCCGTGGCGAAGCGAAACGGATGCGAACCTTCGTGCATTCACTGGTCAACCGCCGTCCTCTGCCTACGCTAACCTCCCAGGTTTTGCAGCATCAGCACCTGCCTACAGAGCCGCAGTGGAAACAGATAATCCATCGGGCGCTGAACAGCATTGAGCAGGGCCAGTTCGATAAAGTCGTATTGGCACGTAAAACCACGTTGACCCTCAGCCAGCCGCTGAATGCGGCCGCCTTTTTAGCCGCCAGTCGTGCGGTGAATCATGATTGCTATCACTTTATGTTGGCCTTCACGGCGCAGCAGGCGTTTCTTGGATCCAGCCCTGAGCGGCTTTTCATGCGTGAAAATCATGAGCTTTGCACTGAGGCACTGGCCGGTACCGTTGCGAGTGCCGTGGAAAGCCGTCAGGCCCATGCACTGGGGCAGTGGCTGCTGAAAGATGCCAAGAACCAGCGTGAAAATATGCTGGTGGTCGATGACATTTGCCAGCGTTTGCAGGGGAGTGCGCACTCGCTGGACGTGATGCCCGCTGAAATTTTACGCCTGCGAAAAGTGCAGCATTTGCGACGCAGCATTCATGCAGTACTGACCCACGCCGATGACGCCAACTGTCTGCAACGGTTGCAACCCACCGCCGCCGTGGCGGGGCTGCCGCGCCAGGCCGCGCGCGAGTTTATTACGCAACATGAACCTTTTGACCGCCAGTGGTACGCCGGTTCGGCCGGATTTATCAGTCTGGCCCGCAGTGAATTTGCCGTGGCACTGCGTTCGGCTGCGGTGAAGGGGCGTGAATTAATGCTGTTTGCCGGAGCCGGTATTGTCGCGGGTTCCGATGCGTCACAGGAGTGGCAGGAAATTGAGAATAAAGCCGCCGGGTTGCGCACCCTGCTGGAAGAGAATGTTGTGTTAGTCGACAGCGTTCTGCCACAAGAAAACTTTGCGCCCGCCGTTTGGGCTGGTTAAGCCCGTTTTGCCGGAGTCACTCATGTCATCGACGCTTTCTACCGCTACCTTCAACCGCCGTTGGGCAACGCTGATCCTTGAGGCGCTGAGCCGTCATCAGGTGCAGCACGTCTGTATCGCGCCGGGTTCCCGCTCGACGGCTCTGACACTGGCCGCAGCCGCGAACCCGCGCCTGATTTGCCACACGCATTTTGACGAACGAGGCCTTGGCCACCTTGCTCTTGGGCTGGCAAAAGCCAGCAGTCAGCCAGTAGCGGTGATCGTGACTTCCGGAACGGCGGTGGCGAACTTGTATCCCGCCATGATTGAAGCGGGGCTGACTGGTGAACGGCTGATCATGCTGACCGCCGATCGGCCGCCCGAGCTGATTGACTGCGGTGCCAACCAGGCAATCCGCCAGCCGGAGATGTTTGCCAGTCATGCTCAGCACTCTTTGAACCTGCCGCGCCCAACGCCGGACATCAGTGCCCAATGGCTGGTTTCCGCTATCGACAACGGCATATCTGCGTTGAATCACGGCGCGCTACATATTAACTGTCCCTTTGCCGAACCGTTGTATGGCGAAGAGGGCGACGATTTCCTTGAGTGGTCCGGGGCGCTGGGCGACTGGTGGCAGAGTCACCAGCCCTGGCTGCGTTACTGCGCACCGCAGCCGCATGGTGCTCAGCCAGACTGGCCACAGTGGCGGCAAAAGCGCGGTGTGATTATCGCCGGTCGTATGGGGGCCGCAGAGGGGCTTCAACTGGCACAGTGGGCGAAAACCCTTGGTTGGCCGCTGCTCAGTGATGTGCAGTCACAAACCGGCAACCCGCTGCCCTGCGCGGATTTATGGCTGGCCAGTCCGCAGGCGAAAGCCGTGCTGGCACAGGCCGAACTGGTGGTTCAGCTGGGTTCCAGCCTGACCGGAAAACGTCTGCTGCAATGGCAGGCCTGCTGTCAGCCGTCGGAATATTGGCTGATTGACTCACTGCCGGGGCGTCTTGATCCCGCGCAGCACCGAGGGCGTCGTTTACAAGTCCCGGTCGCCGAATGGCTGGCTTTGCATCCGGCGATGCCGCAGGCTCCCTGGGCCGTGGCACTGACGTCGCTGTCGCAACAAGTCCGCGCAAATATGCAGGACTGCCTGGAAACACATTTCGGTGAAGCTACGCTGGCGCAGCGTTTACCCGAGTTGCTGCCAGACGGCGGCCAGCTGTTTCTCGGCAACAGTTTGGTGGTGCGCCTGGTAGATTCGCTGGCGCAATTGCCTGCGGGTTATCCGGTCTTTGCTAACCGCGGGGCGAGCGGCATTGACGGGTTGGTTTCAACGGCTGCCGGGGTACAGCGAGCCACGGGAAAACCGACGCTGGCGCTGATGGGTGACCTCTCAGCGCTTTACGATCTTAATGCGCTGGCGCTGATGCGTCAGTGTTCGGCCCCGACGGTTATCATCGTCGTGAACAACAACGGCGGCCAAATTTTCTCATTGCTGCCGACGCCACAGGCTCAGCGCGAGCGTTTTTATTGTATGCCGCAAAATGTCGATTTCAGCCACGCGGCGGCCATGTTCGGACTTAACTATGCCAGTCCGGACGATTTCACTCAATTGACCGATGCGGTCAGCGCGTGCTGGCAGCGCGGCGGGGTGACGCTGATAGAGCTGAAAGTCAGCCCGACCGACGGTGCTGAAATGTTGCGTGATTTGGTCGCGCAGGCGGGGAGCGTATGACACTTTCCTGCCAGCGGATTAACGGACATATCACAGGGAAACCCTGGTTGATTTTCCTGCATGGTCTACTCGGTCGTGGTGACGACTGGCAGCCGCTGATGCCGTGGCTTTCCAACTGGCCTTGCCTGCTGATTGACTTGCCGGGCCATGGTGCTTCTGCTGATATCACCGCCGCAGGATTTGCCGACGTCAGCCAACAGTTGAGTTCAACGCTACAACAGCAGAGTATTCATGATCACTGGTTGATCGGCTATTCCCTCGGTGGGCGCATCAGTCTGTATCACGCCAGCCATGGCGATACGCACGGCTTATGCGGCGTGATAGTGGAAGGGGCGCACCCTGGACTTAAAAGCCTGCGTGACCGCCAGCAGCGTCATCACCATGACCAATTATGGGCTACGCGTTTTCGCTTTCAGCCTATGGCAGAAGTCCTACAACGCTGGTATCGCCAGCCAGTGTTTAGTGATCTCAGTGACGAACAGCGCCAGCAACTGGTCGCTCTGCGAATCAACAATAATCCTTCCACGCTGGCCGCGATGTTCACTGCGACATCACTGGCAGTACAACCCTGTTTGCGTGAACGCCTTTCCCGTCTGGCGCTACCGGTCGTCTGGTTGTGCGGCAGCCATGATTCAAAATTTATCACCCTTGCGCAGCAGGCGAATTTCCCGCTGCGACTCATCGCCAATGCCGGGCATAACGCCCATCGCGCCAATCCTGCGGATTTTGCCCGTCAGGCGCTGGCACTGATTTCTTCACCTGTCTTAAAGGAAATAGAACATGATTTATCCTGATGAAAAACAACTCTATGCGCCGGTTGAATGGCTGGATTTTACGGGCGAATTTGAAGATATCCGCTATCACAAATCGACCGATGGGATCGCTAAAATCACCATTAACCGTCCGCAGGTACGTAATGCGTTTCGTCCGGTGACCGTGAAAGAGATGATCCGCGCGATGGATGATGCGCGTCATGACGATAATATCGGTGTGATTGTACTGACCGGTGAAGGTGACAAAGCCTTCTGTGCGGGCGGTGACCAGAAAGTTCGCGGCGACTACGGCGGCTATCAGGATGACAGCGGCGTGCATCATCTCAACGTGCTCGATTTCCAGCGTCAGATCCGCACCTGCCCAAAACCGGTGGTGGCGATGGTGGCCGGTTACTCTATCGGCGGCGGCCACGTGCTGCATATGATGTGTGACCTGACTATTGCCGCTGACAATGCCATTTTCGGCCAGACCGGCCCGAAAGTCGGGTCGTTTGACGGCGGTTGGGGTGCCTCGTATATGGCCCGCATTGTCGGTCAGAAAAAGGCGCGTGAAATCTGGTTCCTGTGCCGCCAGTACGACGCCGCCGCAGCACTGGATATGGGGCTGGTTAACACCGTCGTCCCGCTGGCTGATTTGGAAAAAGAGACCGTTCGCTGGTGCCGTGAAATACTCGAAAACAGCCCGATGGCGCTGCGCTGTCTGAAAGCGGCGTTGAACGCCGACTGCGACGGACAGGCCGGTTTGCAGGAGCTGGCGGGTAACGCCACTATGCTGTTCTATATGACCGAAGAAGGTCAGGAAGGCCGTAATGCGTTTAACGAAAAACGCCAGCCGGACTTCAGCAAATTCAAGCGTAACCCATAATGCGCCGCGCCGCGGTGTACCGGTACAGCCTGCCAATGGAGGCGGGCGTGGTGTTGCGAAATCAGCGACTGAAATTCCGCGACGGGCTGCTGGTGCGGCTGTGGCAGGATGATAAAATCGGCTGGGGCGAGATTGCGCCGCTGCCGGGATTCAGCCAGGAAAGTTTGGAACAGGCGCAGCAGGCTACGCAGCACGCGCTGGCGCAATGGTTGCAGGGTGCCTCACTCAGCGCAGTGGCGTCGGCGTTTGGTGCGCTGCCATCGGTAGCTTTTGGCTTAAGCATGGCCGATGCCGAGCTAAGGGAACTGTTGCCGGAAGCTGCCAGCACCCACAGTGCACCGTTGTGTCATGGTGACCCGGATGAGCTGTATACCCGCCTTGGCGCGCTGCCCGCTGACGTTGAAGGTAAGAAAGTGGCGAAGGTCAAAGTGGGGCTGTATGAAGCTGTTGGTGATGGTCTTAATGTCACCATGCTGCTGGAGGCTTTACCCGATCTTTATCTGCGGCTGGACGCCAACCGTAGTTGGACCCCGATCAAAGCCGCTGCATTTGCCCGCTACGTGGCGCCGGAATTGCGTTCGCGACTCGCTTTTATTGAAGAGCCTTGCCATACCCGTGAGCAGTCGCGTGCATTTGCCCGTGATACCGGAATTGCCATTGCCTGGGATGAGAGCGTGCGTGAAAGCGGCTTCGAGGTCCATGCTGAACCCGGTCTGGCCGCGATCATTATCAAACCGACCCTCACTGGCAGCCTGACCCGCTGCCGCGAACTGATCGCTCAGGCGCACCGCGCCGGATTGCAGGCGGTCGTCAGTTCCAGTATTGAATCCAGCCTGGGGCTGAACCAGCTGGCGCGTATGGCGGCGTGGTTAACGCCCGATACGCTTCCGGGGTTGGATACGCTCGACCTGATGCAGGCACAGTTAATACGCCACTGGCCTGAATCGCGATTACCGTTACTGAATGAAGAACAGTTGGAGTCAATATGGCAGGGATGAATAACTGGCCCTGGCGCGAACGGGCTGAACGGACGCCGTTTGCCATTGCGCTCAAAACACGCGAGATGGCGTGGTGTTGGCTCGATTTACAGCAGCGCGTGGATTCGCTGGCCGCAGGGTTTATTCAACAAGGTGTCAGGGAAAGTACCGGCGTGGTGCTGCGCAGTAAAAATAGTCCTGATGCGTTGCTGGCTTATTTAGCATTGCTACAAACCGGTGCCCGCTTATTGCCGCTTAACCCGCAGTTGCCGGTTTCGTTGTGTGCCGAATTGCTGCCGTCACTGGACATCGCTTTCGTCCTCAATCTCAGCGATACGCCTTTTGAACTCAACTTGCCGGTGCTTGAACTTCGCCATGCAGGCTCTGCGGAAAATACCGCCGTCTGGCAGCCAGAGCGAGTGGCAACACTGACGCTGACCTCAGGTTCCAGCGGCTCACCTAAAGCCGCGGCACACAGTGCGCTGGCGCATCTCGCCAGCGCCGAGAGCGTGCTCGGGTTGATCCCGTTTACCCAACACCACAGCTGGCTGCTTTCATTGCCGTTGTTCCACGTTTCAGGGCAGGGGATTATTTGGCGCTGGCTCAGCGCCGGTGCCACGCTGGTATTGATGGATGGCGAATCACTGGACACTGCGCTGGAACATTGCAGCCATGCCTCGCTGGTGCCGACCCAACTCTGGCGTTTGTTGCAACAGACTCGTCTGCCGACCCAATTGCAGGATGTCTTACTGGGCGGCGCGCATATACCGTTGGAACTCACCGAACAGGCTGAACGGGCAGGCATCCGCTGCTGGTGCGGCTATGGGATGACCGAAGCCGCTTCGACGGTAACGGCTAAACGGGCCGACGGTACGTCTGGTGTTGGCCATGCCCTCGCCGGTAAAGAGGTGATGCTGGTGGATGGCGAAGTGTTGATTCGCACACCCAGCCTGGCCGCCGGATACTGGCAGCGTGGCACACTGACGCCGTTGACCGACGCCGAAGGCTGGTTCCATACACGCGATCGCGGTGAGTGGCAGGGCGATGAACTGTACATTGCAGGGCGGCTGGATAATCTGTTTTTTAGCGCCGGAGAGGGGATTCAACCTGAGGATATCGAGCGTGTGCTGGAGTTACATCCGCAGGTGCAGCGTGCGTTTGTGTTACCGGTAGATGATGCTGAGTTTGGTCAGCGGCCGGTCGCGCTGGTTGATTTTCAGGCTGATGTGACCCCGGAACATCTGACAACATGGTTACAGGGTAAATTGGCCCGTTTTCAGCAGCCGGTACGTTATTACACGTTGCCGCAGGAGGTGGCGCAGGGAGGCATTAAGATTTCCCGTCAGCAACTGAAATTGTGGCTGGAGAAGCAACCCGTCTGATCGCGCATTAACGTAAAAAATTGACGTGAAAATTGGCATAAAAGAAGGGCCGTCCTGTTTGCACAGAGCGGCCCTTTGACGTCATGCTAAACCGATCAGGCTTTCAGTGCTTGTTCCACACCGGCGCCATAGGCGGGACCAACTTTATAGAACAGGTCGAGCTGGCGTTTTTGGGTTTCAGGCGAAGCGTGCTTTAGTTCACCGGCGATACGGCCGAACATACGCTGATGCTCTTCGTCAGATAGCAGGTTGAACAACAGACGCGGCTGGGTGAAATAGTCGTCGTCTTCGCGGTGATTCCAGTGATCGGCTGCACCTTCAATCGTCAGCGGTGGTTCGCTGAAGTCAGGTTGTTCCTGGAACAGACCGGCGCTGTTTGGCTCATACGTCACGCCGTTGCCGCTGTTGCCGTCGACGCGCATGGCGCCATCACGGTGATAGTTATGGAACGGGCATTTTGGTGCATTAACGGGGATCTGGTGATGGTTGACGCCCAGACGATAGCGGTGCGCATCGCCATAGGAGAACAGACGACCCTGCAACATACGGTCCGGCGAGAAGCCAATGCCAGGGACCACGTTTGCCGGGCTCATTGCCACTTGCTCAACTTCAGCAAAATAGTTTTCCGGATTACGGTTCAGTTCAAACTCGCCCACTTCGATCAGCGGATAGTCACCGTGTAGCCACACTTTTGTCAGGTCAAACGGGTTGTAAGGCAATTCTGAAGCTTCGTGCTCTGGCATGATCTGTACGAACAGTTTCCAGCGCGGGAAGTCACCGCGTTCAATGGCGTCATACAGGTCACGCTGGGAGCTTTCGCGGTCTTCTCCGACCAGTTTCTCTGCTTCATCGTCCATCAGGTTTTCAATACCTTGCTGGCAAACGAAGTGGAACTTCACCCAGAAACGTTCGTTTTCTGCGTTGATAAAGCTGAAGGTGTGGCTGCCGAAACCGTGAATGTGGCGGTAAGACGTTGGTAGACCACGGTCACTGACGTCGATGGTGAGCTGATGGAGAGATTCTGGCAGATGAGAGAAGAAGTCCCATTTGTACGCCGGGTTACGCAGGTTAGTGCGCGGGTCGCGTTTTACGACGTGGTTTAGGTCAGGGAATTTTAGCGGATCGCGCAGATAGAATACCGGGGTGTTATTGCCGACTAAATCCCAGTTGCCTTGCTCGGTGTAGAACTTCATTGAGAAACCGCGGATATCACGTTCTGCATCCGCGGCACCGCGCTCACCGGCTACGGTGGAGAAGCGGATGAACATGTCGGTCTGCTTACCAATTTCCGCAAAAATATTGGCGCGGGTGAATCGGGTGATGTCATGCGTCACGGTAAATGTCCCGTAGGCACCAGAACCTTTAGCGTGCATACGACGTTCAGGGATCACTTCGCGGTCAAAATGCGCCAGTTTTTCGAGAAACCAAACATCCTGCAACAATAGTGGTCCACGGCGACCGGCAGTGATCACATTATTATTATCGACAACGGGAGCACCTGCGGCAGTGGTTAATCCTTTTTTCTTCATGGGCGAAATCCTTCCAGTAGTTGTAGTTGAAATCGTTAATCGGGTGGCAATCATAAAACGAAGGGGAGCAGTGAAGTCCCGGCAATGGGTGACGCAGTACGGTATCCATCCGTGAGGTTTACCTTCCCTGGGGCAGTTCACTCTACCTATAAGTTTTAAACCTCTTGTTGACGTGGGGCAAATAGGCCTGAGTTATCATTCCAATCAGAATAGTTCATCACATAAATACTGTGGATATTCCTTACACTTTTTTGCGTTAAAACTGATGTTAAAAAGTAATGAAGGTTGTTGCATGGTGCTGATTTGCTTTAGACTTCGCTCGATGGTTTACCTACCGTTTAATGAGTCATTCAGGAATGAATATGAAAAAACTTTTTGTCGCTGGCGCTGCCGCCAGCCTGATGTTGGTTGCAGCTTCTGCCAGCGCCATTAGTGTCAACGGTGAAGTTGGCGAACATTACACCCATCTGGGCGCGGGTTTCGGCACCACCACGCCGGGTCTGGCGTTGAGCGGCGAGTGGACGCACAACGATGACGACGGCGATGTTGCGGGTTTGGGGCTGGGCTATAACATCCCGTTGGGTCCATTCATGGCGACCGCGGGCGGTAAAGGTCTGTACACAGATCCGAAAGACGGCGACAGCGGTTATGCGGTGGCGGTAGGCGGTGGCCTGCAACTACCCATCGGCGGTTTGTTCGCGCTGTATGGCGATTACTACTACTCCCCGGACTCTCTTTCCAGCGGCATTGGCAGCTACAAAGAGGGTAATGCTGGCGTGCGTCTGACCGCTATTCCACTGGTTACCGTGAGCGTGGGTTACCGCTACATGGCATTGGAAGGTAAAGACGGCAATCGCGACAACGTGATCGCAGATGGCGCTTATCTTGGTGGCGCCATCAACTTCTAATTACCCGTTATCTTTCATGTTGCAGATGCGTTGGCTACTTTCGCTCACCCCGGTCACATACCTGAGTATGCTTCCGGGGATTCGCTCATTTGCCGCCTTCCTGCACCTCGAAATCTATAGGGTATGACTCTTTTTAAAGCCTGCTGTTTAGCAGGCTTTTTTTCGCCTGTGATATCACTTTGTGCCTATGTGATTGTTTTTCGGCTTCAGCCTTTCTACAGTGGAAGCATAAAACGAGAGGAGTAGAAGATGCTTAGGGTCGAGATGCTCAGTACGGGCGAAGAAGTTCTGCATGGTCAAATCGTGGATTCTAATGCTGCCTGGCTAGCCAGTTATCTGTTTGATGAAGGCCTGCCGATGACCAGCCGCGAAACGGTGGGAGACAGCCTGGAAGAGCTGGTGAGCGTAATGAAAGAGCGCAGCCATATCGCCGATGTGCTGATCGTCAACGGTGGTCTTGGACCGACAAGTGATGATTTAAGCGCGTTGGCCGCCGCCACCGCGTGCGGCGTAGGGCTGGTGGAAGACGCCGACTGGATCCGCAAAATGGAAGCCTTCTTTGCCGGGCGTGGCCGTCCGATGGCCGAGTCTAACCGCAAGCAGGCGCAGATCCCCGCCGGTGCCGAAGTGCTGGATAACCCGGTGGGTACCGCCTGCGGATTCAGTATTACCCTCAACCGCTGTCAGATTTTCTTCACCCCCGGCGTGCCTTCGGAATTCAAAGTGATGGTGGAGCAGCAAATTGTTCCGCGTTTGCATCAGAAATTCCCGGCCCTTGAAGCGCCGTTGTGCCTGCGCCTGACGACCTTTGGGCGTGGCGAAAGCGATCTTGCCACCGACCTTGATGCCATGGTTTTGCCTGAAGGGGTGACGATGGGTTATCGCTCCTCCTCGCCCATCATTGAGCTGAAAGTGACGGGGCCGCGTTCGCAGCAAGCTGCGATACAGAAAGCCTTTGAGCGGGTACGTGAAGTGGCCGGAGAGAGCACGATATTCGAAGGTTTCAGCAGTTTACCTGCGCATCTGGCAGCGCGTTTGCTGGAGAGGAATCTGCGGCTGTCGGTCAGTGAGAGTTACACCGGTGGCCTACTCAATTGGCGTTTGCAAGGTTCCGACATGCCGTTGGCCAGTGGAGAGTTGTTGCCTGGCGATGCCAACCCGTCACCTGAAAAATCGCTGGAGAATACGCTGGCGCGGGCGCAGAAATTGGCTGAGAAAAGCGGCGTGCCGCTGGCACTGGCCGTCGGTGCCATGTCCGGTGAAGCGTTGAGTCTGGCATTGCACACGCCATCCGGTACTCATGGGCTAACTATTCGCTATACCGCCAGCCGCCATGACCAGACGCTGCGTCAGGAGACCATTGCAATGGTGGCGATGGATATGCTCAGGCGATATCTGAACGGATGGGATCCGGTGGCGGACTACCCGTGGCTGGAGAGGATTGCTAAGGCATAGCGGAGGCGCTTTTTAATTTCAAATTCAAATTCAAATTTAAATTCAAGACATTGGGTTGCCACCCAAACTGGCCTGAAGGGGTGTCTATCGCCACACCCCTTCAGAATCCCCGGCTCTTTTAAAAACAGCAGCTGCGCTGGTCACAATGGCCGTGTTTCAGGGGCTTCTGTTATCGCCGTAAAATACCGCCTGAGGATTTACAACAAAAGCTGTCCTGCTCCCTCCCCTGCAAAGGGGAGGGCTGGGGTGGGGTATCACATGTAAACCTCTGTGTTTTATGCCAAACCCCCTCCCAACCTCCCCCTTCGCAGGGGGAGGCGAAAAGCGAAAACCAAATGCCAAATGACAAACTTTCTTTGATTTACATAGCCCGTGGGCGACATTTTGCGGCTATAGCGGAAATACCTGAAACACGGCCATTGTGACTTGCGAAGTCTCGATCTTGCAGCGCAAAAACGCAGGATTGTTAAGGGCCACGTTTATGGCCCTTAACCCGGTGTGGGCGGCGAGCCCACGACCTTGACGTGGAATTTAAAAGCGGGTTTGGGTGGCAACCCACGGTCTTGAACTTAGAGATTTAGAGATTTAAGCGGAATAGTGGGGCCGCAACCCCACCTAGAACTCAAGTTCTACATCGCCAACGGGCAGGCAACAGCATGGAAGAACGTATCCTTCCGGGATGAAAGCGAGAGGCTTCTCGCTGTAGGTGACTTCGCCGTTGATCAGCCGCATTTGGCATGACCCGCAATAACCTTCCCGGCACTGATACTCGACGTCAACGTCGTGATGCTCAAACACTTCCAGCAAATTTCTGTGGCCCGCGTGGCAGGCCAGTTGTCGTCCATTGGCTGAAAGTGTCACCGTCCGCTGGCCCATTTTAGAACTCAAAATCGCTCAGGTCATCGGCATTCATTTCTGAATCAATCTGACCGACCAAATAAGAGCTGACTTCCACTTCCTGCGGCGCAACCTGCACGTTGTCTGATACCAGCCAGGCGTTGATCCATGGGATCGGGTTGGTGCGCGTTTTGAAGGGAGCCGTCAGGCCAACGGCTTGCATACGGATGTTGGTGATGTACTCAACGTACTGACACAGAATGTCTTTGTTCAGGCCGATCATTGAACCGTCTTTGAACAGGTATTCCGCCCATTCTTTCTCTTGTTGTGCCGCCAGTACGAACAGGTCATGACACTCCTGTTCACACTCTTTGGCGATCTCAACCATTTCCGGATCATCCTGGCCTGAACGCAGCAGGTTCAGCGCGTGCTGGGTGCCGGTCAGGTGCAGAGCTTCGTCGCGAGCGATCATTTTGATGATCTTGGCGTTGCCTTCCATCAGTTCACGTTCGGCGAACGCGAAGGAGCAGGCGAAGCTGACGTAGAAACGTACCGCCTCCAGTGCATTAACGCTCATCAGGCAGATGTAAAGTTTTTTCTTCAGCTCGCGCAGATTCACCACGACCGTTTTGCCATTGACGGTGTGCGTGCCTTCACCCAGCAGATGGTAATAGCTGGTCATTTCGATCAGCGTATCGTAGTAGCCAGAGATATCTTTCGCGCGCTTGAGGATCTCTTCGTTGGTGACGATGTCATCAAACACAATCGAGGGATCATTGACGATATTACGAATGATATGGGTATAAGAACGGGAGTGAATAGTTTCTGAAAACGCCCAGGTCTCGACCCAGGTTTCCAGTTCAGGAATAGAGATCAACGGCAGCAAGGCGACGTTCGGGCTGCGACCTTGAATGGAGTCCAACAATGTTTGGTATTTCAGGTTACTGAGAAAGATATGCTTTTCATGATCCGGCAGCGCCTGAAAATCGATGCGGTCTCGGGAGACATCAATCTCTTCCGGACGCCAGAAAAAGGAGAGCTGCTTTTCAATCAGCTTCTCAAAAATTTCATGTTTCTGCTGGTCAAAACGCGCGACGTTGACAGACTGTCCGAAAAACATCGGTTCCAGCAGTTGGTTATTTTTGTTCTGAGAGAAAGTGCTATAAGCCATATTGTCCTCGGACAAAAGCCCCTGTGAGGGGGCTTTATTTTAAATGATGATACAAAACAGATGATTAGATTTTGCAGGCGCCGCTTTCGCAATCGTCAGCTACGTCTGCTTTCATGTCTTCCTGAACGTCATCTGCACCGTCACGGGTGTTCTGATAGTACAAGGTTTTGACGCCGAATTTGTAGGCGGTCAGCAGGTCTTTCAGCAGCTGTTTCATTGGCACTTTGCTGTTCGGGAAGCGCGACGGATCATAGTTAGTGTTGGATGAAATCGCCTGGTCGATGAATTTCTGCATCACGCCAACCAATTGCAGGTAGCCATCGTTGTTTGGCATATCCCACAGCAGTTCATACTGATCTTTCAGACGCTCATATTCCGGCACCACCTGACGCAGGATCCCGTCTTTCGACGCTTTGATGCTGATGTGGCCGCGAGGTGGCTCGATGCCGTTGGTGGCGTTGGAGATCTGCGAAGAGGTCTCGGACGGCATCAGCGCGGAGAGCGTAGAGTTACGCAGGCCGTGCGTTTTGATGTCTTCGCGCAGTTTGTCCCAGTTCAGATGCAGAGGTTCGTTGCAGATCGCATCCAGGTCTTTCTTATACGTATCCACCGGCATGATGCCTTGTGAATACGTGGTTTCGTTGAACCACTGGCAGGCGCCTTGTTCTTTCGCCAACTCGTTGGAGGCTTTCAGCAGGTAATACTGAATGGCTTCGAAGGTTCTGTGCGTCAGATTGTTTGCACTGCCATCAGAGTAGCGCACGCCGTTTTTGGCCAGGTAGTAAGCGTAGTTAATGACGCCGATACCTAATGTACGACGGCCCATCGCACCACGTTTAGCGGCTTTGATTGGGTAATCTTGATAATCGAGCAGGGCGTCGAGCGCACGAACGGCCAGTACAGCAAGCTCTTCCAGATCGTCGAGGCTTTCGATAGCACCGAGGTTAAACGCAGACAGCGTACACAGCGCGATTTCACCGTTTTCGTCGTTAACGTCATTCATTGGTTTGGTCGGCAGCGCGATTTCCAGACACAGGTTGGACTGGCGAACCGGCGCGATAGCCGGATCAAACGGGCTGTGAGTGTTGCAGTGGTCAACGTGCTGAATATAGATACGGCCGGTAGAAGCACGTTCTTGCATCATCAGTGAGAACAGCTCAACGGCTTTCACTTTCTGCTTACGGATGCTGCTGTCTTGCTCGTATTTCTCATACAGGCGTTCGAACTCGTCCTGATCGGCGAAGAACGCGTCGTACAGGCCAGGGACGTCAGACGGGCTGAACAGCGTGATATCACCGCCTTTCACCAGACGCTGATACATCAGTTTGTTGATTTGCACACCGTAGTCCATATGACGAACGCGGTTGCCTTCAACACCACGGTTGTTTTTCAGTACCAGCAGGCTTTCCACTTCCAGATGCCACATCGGGTAGAACAATGTGGCCGCACCGCCGCGCACGCCGCCCTGAGAGCAGGATTTCACCGCCGTCTGGAAATGTTTGTAGAACGGGATACAACCGGTATGGAACGCTTCACCGCCACGGATCGGGCTGCCCAACGCACGGATACGACCGGCGTTGATGCCGATACCAGCACGCTGGGAAACGTATTTCACAATGGCGCTGGAGGTGGCGTTGATAGAGTCGAGGCTGTCACCACACTCGATCAGCACGCAAGAACTGAACTGACGCGTCGGGGTACGGACACCGGACATGATTGGCGTCGGCAGAGAGATCTTAAAGGTGGAGATCGCGTCGTAGAAACGTTTCACGTAATCCAGACGGGTTTCACGCGGGTAACCGGAGAACAGACAGGCGGCAACCAAAATGTAGAGAAACTGGGCACTCTCATAGATATCGCCGGTGACGCGGTTCTGCGCCAGGTATTTGCCTTCGAGTTGCTTGACTGCGGCGTAAGAGAAGTTCATATCACGCCAGTGATCAATATAACTGTCCATCTGCTCGAACTCTTCAGCCGTGTAGTCTTCCAGCAGATGCTTGTCATATTTCCCCATTTCAACCATGCGGGTCACTTGCGCAAGCAGGGCCGGAGGTTCGAACTGGTCGTAGGCTTTTTTACGCAGGTGGAAAATCGCCAGACGCGCGGCCAGATATTGATAATCCGGGGCATCTTTGGAGATCAGGTCAGCGGCCGCTTTAATAATGGTTTCATGAATATCGCTGGTTTTAATGCCGTCATAAAACTGGATATGGGAGCGGAGTTCAACTTGTGAAACGGAGACGTTTTGCAGCCCTTCAGCTGCCCAGTCTATGACCCGGTGAATTTTATCAAGGTTGATGCGTTCTTTACGGCCATCGCGTTTAGTAACAAGAAGACTCTGATTCATGAGGGGCTGTACCTTAGAGGTCTATAAACGGGTTGACCAGGCACGGATCCAGACAGAAGGGGGCTTCACTCGTCCGTTGTGTGCTGGTCAGGATATAAACACAATATATTGTGGGTTTATTAATTTCTGATGACAAGATAGTGTCAGATGAGGGCTTTTGCAAGTGAACAAAATGGCCTGTTTTGTGGATAAGTTGGGGAGAAAAATCTGAGGTGCGGCTGAGGAGTCCGCCATTGCTGGCCGCAAATCCTGTCAATAACTGAGATACGATTTTCTTATATTTTTTGAAAAGTTGATCGACTGCCGATTTCTTAAACATTAGCAAAAAACGCGATATTGATGCAGAAAACTATTCTAAAAAAACATGTCGCTGCTAACTCATCTCCAAAGCGCTAAATATTAAGCTTTTACTGATTTTACGGACGCAAAAGAAACCCGAAAATGGCTTTCTGCGTCCGAAATGAAACTTCTTCGCTTGACGCAGGTTTTATTCTGCCGCGTCCGCCAGCGTCTGCGTATGAACCATATAGTTCACATCCACGTTGGGCCCCAGTTTGAAATGGTCGGTCAGTGGGTTGTAGTGCAGGCCCATAATGTGGCGCTCAAACAGCGGAGTGCGGTCAACCATGGCCAGTAATTCCGAGGGTTTGATGAATTTTTTGATGTCATGTGTGCCTTTGGGCACCATTTTTAGCACGTATTCTGCGCCGAAGATCGCCATCAGCCAGGCTTTATTATTACGGTTGATGGTCGAGAAAAAGACGTGACCGCCGGGTTTCACCAGGCGCGCGCAGGCGGCTACTACGGAGGCCGGATCGGGCACATGTTCGAGCATCTCCATGCAGGTCACCACGTCGTACTGATGCGGGTGAGCGTCGGCGTGCGCTTCCACGAATTCCTGAATGTAATTGACTTTTACGCCGCTTTCCAGCGCATGCAGACGAGCAACTTGTAAAGGTTCACCCCCCATATCCAGTCCGGTGACGGTCGCGCCAGCCACCGCCATGCTTTCACTCAGAATGCCGCCGCCGCAACCCACGTCGAGAACGTTCTTCCCAAACAGGCCGTCGGCGCGTTCGAGAATATAGTTCAGGCGCAGGGGATTGATGCGGTGCAACGGTTTGAATTCACCCTCAAGGTCCCACCAGCGCGAGGCGACGGCCTCAAATTTGGCGATCTCATCGTGGTCAATGTTCTGCGTGTTGGCATTCGATGCTGTATTCATGAGTGTGATGAACTCCTTATTCCTCGTTAAGCCAGATTATACATATTCCTGCTGGCAGGTTTCAGTTTTGTCTTTCTGCTTACTGTTTGCGCGAATGGCGGCGTTTTGTCAGGGGCGGAGGCAAAGGTTTGATAATCGCTGGATAATAGTCGGTAAAAAGGGAGGTTCTTTTCCACAGATCTCCGCTTTGTGGTATAGTTTTACACCTTTGCGCTAGCTAGCTATGTATGCATATCAGTAACGCATTAGTAACGCCTAAGCAGGCAGCGGCCATGAATAATCAGTAGAGGGATAGCAGCTCCATGAGCGACCTTGCCAGAGAAATCACACCGATAAGCATCGAAGAAGAGCTGAAAAACTCTTATTTGGATTACGCCATGTCCGTTATTGTCGGACGTGCGCTGCCAGATGTGCGAGATGGTTTAAAACCGGTGCACCGCCGCGTACTTTACGCAATGAATGTTCTGGGGAACGACTGGAACAAAGCCTATAAGAAATCGGCCCGTGTGGTCGGTGACGTTATCGGTAAATATCACCCACACGGTGATACTGCGGTTTATGACACCATCGTACGTATGGCTCAGCCTTTTTCCCTTCGCTACATGTTGGTGGACGGGCAGGGTAACTTCGGTTCGGTAGACGGCGACTCCGCCGCTGCCATGCGTTATACCGAAATCCGTATGTCTAAAATCGCCCACGAACTGTTGTCCGATTTAGAAAAAGAGACCGTCGATTTTGTGCCGAACTACGATGGCACTGAGCAGATCCCAGCCGTCATGCCGACCCGTATTCCTAACCTGTTGGTTAACGGTTCTTCGGGTATTGCCGTCGGTATGGCGACCAACATTCCGCCACATAACCTCAATGAGGTTATCAACGGCTGTCTGGCGTATATCGAAGACGAAAACATCAGCATCGAAGGGCTGATGGAACACATTCCGGGCCCAGACTTCCCAACGGCAGCTATCATCAATGGTCGTCGTGGTATTGAAGAAGCCTACCGCACCGGTCGCGGTAAGATTCTGCTCCGCGCCCGCGCGGAAGTGGAAGCTGATGCGAAAACCGGCCGCGAAACCATCATCGTTCACGAGATCCCGTATCAGGTGAACAAAGCCCGCCTGATCGAAAAGATCGCCGAGCTGGTGAAGGAAAAACGCCTTGAAGGGATCAGTGCCCTGCGCGATGAGTCTGATAAAGACGGCATGCGCATCGTCATTGAAATCAAACGCGACGCCGTGGGTGAAGTGGTTCTGAACAACCTCTACTCCCTGACGCAGTTGCAGACGACCTTCGGTATCAACATGGTTGCCCTGCATCAGGGTCAGCCAAAGATTCTTGGCCTGAAAGACATCCTGTCCGCATTTGTCCGTCACCGCCGTGAAGTCGTAACACGCCGTACTATTTTCGAACTACGTAAAGCCCGTGACCGTGCTCATATCCTGGAAGCGTTGGCGATTGCTCTGGCTAACATCGAGCCGATCATTGAACTGATCCGTGCAGCGCAATCTCCGGCCGAAGCGAAAGCAGGCTTGATTTCTCGTTCATGGGATCTGGGCAACGTTGCTGCCATGCTGGCCAGTGCCGGTGATGACGCTGCGCGCCCTGAGTGGCTGGAACCCGAGTTCGGCATTCACGACGGTAAATACTTCCTGACCGAACAGCAGGCGCAAGCCATCCTGGATCTGCGTTTGCAGAAACTGACCGGCCTTGAGCATGAAAAACTACTGGATGAATATAAAGAACTGCTGACGCAAATCGCAGAGCTTATCTTCATTCTGGAAAACCCTGATCGTCTGATGGAAGTCATTCGTGAAGAGTTAGAAGCCATTCGTGACCAGTTTAGCGATCCGCGCCGTACCGAAATTACTGCCAATACCTCCGACATCAACATCGAAGACCTGATCAATCAGGAAGACGTTGTGGTTACGCTGTCGCATCAGGGCTATGTGAAATACCAGCCTCTGACCGACTACGAAGCCCAACGTCGTGGCGGTAAAGGTAAGTCTGCGGCACGTATTAAAGAAGAAGATTTCATCGACCGCCTGCTGGTGGCCAACACCCACGACACCATACTGATGTTCTCCAGCCGTGGTCGTCTGTACTGGATGAAGGTTTACCAACTGCCGGAAGCCAGCCGTGGTGCGCGTGGTCGCCCAATCGTCAACCTGTTGCCGCTTGAGCCAAACGAACGCATTACCGCTATCTTGCCTGTTCGTGAGTACGAAGAAGGCCGCCATGTGTTTATGGCCACCGCCAGCGGTACCGTGAAGAAAACCGCACTGACTGATTTCAGCCGCCCACGCAGTGCCGGCATCATCGCCATCAACCTCAACGAGGGTGATGAGCTTATTGGTGTTGACCTGACCGACGGTAAAGATGAAGTCATGCTGTTCTCTGCAGCCGGTAAAGTGGTGCGCTTCACCGAAGAAGCGGTGCGTAAGATGGGTCGTACGGCGACCGGTGTTCGTGGTATCCGTCTGGGTACTGGCGACAGCGTGGTATCGCTTATCATCCCTCGCGGTGAAGGTTGCATCCTGACCGTAACGCAAAACGGTTACGGTAAACGTACCGAGTCGGCTGAGTATCCAACTAAGTCCCGTGCAACGCAGGGCGTTATCTCGATCAAAGTGAGCGAGCGTAACGGTCCGGTAATTGGCGCGATTCAGGTAGATGAAGCCGATCAGATCATGATGATCACCGATGCCGGCACGCTGGTTCGTACCCGTGTTTCTGAAGTCAGTACCGTAGGCCGTAACACTCAAGGTGTAACGCTTATCCGTACTGCTGAAGGCGAACATGTAGTAGGCCTGCAACGTGTGGCTGAGCCAGTCGAAGACGAAGAACTCGACGGCGTTGCCACCGAAGAAGGTGAACTGGAAGCCGCTCAGGCGAGCGACCTGCCGGATGAAGCAGAATCTGATGATGAAGTTATCGAAGATGATGCTGATTCAGACGAAGCAGATTCTGAGAAAGAATAAGTTTTCGGCACGCTGAAACAGGGCATAACATGGCAACGTGTTATGCCCTTTCTTTTTATCGCCGCCTTCCTGCGGCTCGAATGATTTTGGGTATCGTCTCCGATTCAATAGTGTATTCTGATGGCCGTTTTCCGTCGTGGTGACGTCGCAATGTTAATGGTAGCCCTTTGAAATATTTAACCTCATTTAGAACAACGCTCAGAATTTCCCGTTACCTTTTCCGGGTTCTGGCCTTCATGTTGTGGTCACTTGGCGCGCTGCTGACAACGTTCTATGTGCTAAATATTTTTCATAATAAAGAGTCTGAGATTCGTGACGAGGACAACCTCAACTACGATCAGGCGCAGAGCTACATCCGAAATTCCGCCGATATCATGCGGGATATCAAATACATGGCCGAGAAGCGCCTCAGCGATTCCATGAACGGTCTCGACATCATCAATGGTGTCATCAGCAGTAAAAACATCGCGCCGAGCTATCATCCGCTGTACTCGGAATCTGACTGTTCCCAGCTTAATGACAGCTACAGAAATTCACTGAATTCGCTCGGTAACATGATCCATTACTGGAAGGATAACTTCTCCGACGCTTACGATCTTAACCGGGTCTTTTTCATCGGCGGAGAGAGTCTGTGCCTGGTGGACTTTGGCCTGAGCAGTACGCCGATTGAGCGCGAAAACAGTGCGGTACTGAAATCACTGCATGAGAAGATTCTGAAATACCGCAACGGCAAAAGTCAGGATAAAGAAAACAGCCTTTACTGGGTGTCGGCTGGCCCGAATAAAGATGTGGGTTATCTGTACGTACTGACGCCAATTTATGTTGGCAACAAACTGGAAGCGTTGATGGGTATCCAGCAGACCTTGCGTCTGGAGGATATGGTTGCCGCGGGTTCACAGCATATCGGCGTGACGCTACTTGATGACAATAATCAGCCGTTGCTGCGTTTCTCTGAAGGGGAGCGTTACGCGCCACTTCTGAGCAGTTATCCGGAAGAGTCGACCTATTTTGGTTACATGAATGGCTATAACGATCTGGTGTATAAAAAACCGTTATCCCCATCAGGTCTGAGCGTGGTCTATTCCCTGCCGTTTAATACGGTGATTGATCGCTTTAAGATCCTTATCTTCAATGCGGTACTGCTGAATATTTTCTCAGCGCTGCTGCTGTTTATTCTGGCCTGGGTATTTGAGCGAAAAATGTTCCTGCCCGCCGAAGAGAATGCCTTCCGCCTCGAAGAACACGAGCAGTTTAACCATAAAATTGTGGCCTCGGCCCCGGTTGGGATCTCCATTTTACGTATCAGCGACGGCGTTAACATTCTCAGTAACGAACTGGCGCATAACTACATCAACATGCTCACGGCAGAGGATCGCCAGCGCATCACGCGCATCATCTGCGACCAGCAGGTCAATTTTGTCGATGTGATCACCAAAGATAACAACAACATCCAACTGAGCTTTGTGCACTCGCGTTATCGCAACGAGGACGTGGCGATTTGCGTACTGATTGACGTCAGTGCGCGGGTCAAAATGGAAGAATCCTTGCAGGAGATGGCGAACGCGGCGGAGCAGGCCAGCCAGTCGAAGTCGATGTTCCTGGCGACCGTCAGCCATGAACTGCGCACACCGTTGTATGGCATTATCGGTAACCTGGATCTGTTACAAACGCAGGGGTTGCCGCAAGGGGTCGATCGTCTGGTGACGGCGATGAATAACTCCTCGGCACTGCTGTTGAAGATCATCAGCGATATTCTCGATTTCTCGAAAATTGAATCTGAACAGCTAAAAATTGAGCCGCAGGCGTTCTCCTGCCGGGAAGTGATCACTCACGTCGCGGGTAACTATCTGCCGCTGGTGGTGAAAAAACACCTAGGGCTCTACTGTTTCATTGAGCACAACGTGCCGATGTCATTCCAGGGCGACCCGGTGCGCCTGCAACAGGTGTTGTCCAATATTCTCAATAATGCCATTAAGTTTACGGATACCGGCTGTATTGTGCTGCACGCGCGCACCTGCGGCAATTACATGGAATTTCAGATCCGCGATACGGGCTGCGGTATTCCAGAAAAAGAAATAACCCGGCTGTTTGACCCGTTCTTCCAGGTTGGTACCGGTGTGCAGCGTCATTTCCAGGGAACGGGCCTTGGGTTGGCTATCTGTGAAAAACTGATTAACCTGATGGACGGGGATATCTCTGTCGACTCCGAGTCGGGGCTGGGCAGCCAGTTTACCGTGCGGATCCCTCTCTACAGCGCAACCTTCCCGTCAGAACAACCGCTGGATCTGTGGCAGGGGAAAACCCTGTGGCTGGCTATCCGTAACGCCTATTTGGAAAGCTATCTGATGCAGCTCTTACGTCATCAGGGGGCTGATGTTCAGCGCTTGCAACATGACAGCATCAGCCACCCCGATGATGTGCTGATCGCCGATACCTCGTTGATTCACAATAGCCCTCTGACCGCGCAGATTGAGTTTTCTATCGACCATATCGGGCCGCCGCAAGAAACCCGGCCGGGCTATTGGGTTCACAGTACATCGACACCTCTGGAAGTCACTGCGCTGCTTAACCGTATCTATCAGTTGGTCGACCCGTCAGAAGAGGGGGGTATGACGCTGCCGGCGCAGGGAGTGGCAGCGAATCAGGACAACAGCGATATTCACCTGCTGGTCGTGGATGACCACCCAATCAACCGACGGTTGTTGGCCGATCAGCTCAGTTCGATGGGCTATCAGGTTGTCACGGCTAACGATGGCATGGATGCACTGGACGCTATAAAAGTTCACACCGTCGATATTGTGCTGAGTGACGTAAACATGCCGAAACTTGACGGCTACGGTCTGACCCAAAAACTGCGTGAACTGGGCTATACGCTGCCGGTGATTGGGGTAACCGCCAACGCGCTGGCGGAACAACGTCAGCGCTGTCTGGAAGCGGGGATGGATAATTGCCTGTCAAAACCGGTCACCCTTGAAACGCTGCGTGACACCTTAGCGTATTACAGCAAAATCGTGCGCCGCACGCGGGATGCCCAGTAAACGGCACTATTCGTAGCTCACCGTGAAGTTTACCAGCGCTTCGGCTTTGCCAGCGATCACGGGTAATTGGGTGATGACATAACTGGCGATATAGTCCAGCTGGTTATCCTGGCCAGCTACCAGCGGCCACTCCATGCCGTTGCCGGTGTCGCTGGCGACGGGTAATTGCTGCCCGCCGTGGCTGTTCACCACTTTCAACCCGACGCCCTGCGCACCACCGCTTAGGGCAAACAGCAAATGGTCGTTAGCGTCTGGTTCGCCGTCCATTTTCACATAAGCCCGCGCCACGTCACCGCACTCTTTCAGGCCTATGCTGAAGGCCTTTCTCCCCAGCGTATCGCCTGCTATACGGTGCTCGTGCAGCGTCATGGTGCCTAAATCTACCTCCAGCGCCGCATCAACCAGTTCACAAGTGGGCTGGTTGATGGTGATGCTGAAATGCAGCTCGCCCGGTTTACCGATGCTGGTCCAGGCTGCGGCGTTCAATACCGGTAATATCAACAGGGCCAGAGTGATCAGGCTGCGTTTCATCTTCACTCCACCTCAACGTTAAGTGTCGCCACACCTTCAAATTTGCCACTTGTCGGCATTTTCCCGGTAGTGCTTATCGGGTAGGCTTTTATTTTTACGCTGGCATTGCGCTGGGTTTCGTTATATAGCGGCTGCACGGTCATTTCTGTATTATCCGTGGAATTAGGGCGCAGGATTTTATCCATTTCGGTCGTCACCACGGCGGCAATATCCGGGTTACCTAAATCAATCGTATCGCTGTTGTTGGGTGACGGTGTGCCTTCAATTCGCAGGGCGATTTTCACTCCGTCGGAAATATTGGTGCATTTAAAATCCAACGTCTTTTCTATTACCCGTACATTATCCGGCTTCGCGCCTTTCTTATCTTTAAAGTCGCGGGCATTATATTCCCCGAGCGGGATTTCAATGGAATAACCAGCGGGGATTTCACAGCCCTGATTGACAGTGACGGAACCACTGATATAGACGGCAGCCATGGCTGTTCCACCGTATACACCTGGTTCTGCGGTGCCATAGAGTTTAAGTAGTTCTACCTGAGGTATGAGTGAAACACCAACAAAGGGCTTACTGATATATAAATCGATATTACCTTTCGAACCTGTCGCAAAACCACCGGTTGGTGGGTTATTACATATATACCCGTGGTCATTGAAAGTGCTTGATTATCCAGCTGATAAATATCATGCTCAGCGCGATGAAAATAGAGCTGACTGCAAAACAGAAGATTGCCCTTGAAGAGCTACAGCGTCAAAGTCGTGACC
>BHES01000017.1 GCA_003864575.1 Enterobacterales bacterium | reverse complement strand
CCTGGCGGCAGTAGCGCGGTGGTCCCACCTGACCCCATGCCGAACTCAGAAGTGAAACGCCGTAGCGCCGATGGTAGTGTGGGGTCTCCCCATGCGAGAGTAGGGAACTGCCAGGCATCAAATTAGTAGAGTTTGCTCTAATCAGCAGGCTGATAGAAGAATAAGCGTGCTGATATGGCTCAGTTGGTAGAGCGCACCCTTGGTAAGGGTGAGGTCCCCAGTTCGACTCTGGGTATCAGCACCAGTAATAAGCGTAGAGTTCGGTAAATAAACAGAATTTGCCTGGCGGCAGTAGCGCGGTGGTCCCACCTGACCCCATGCCGAACTCAGAAGTGAAACGCCGTAGCGCCGATGGTAGTGTGGGGTCTCCCCATGCGAGAGTAGGGAACTGCCAGGCATCAAATTAGTGGAAAACCTCAGTCGAAAGACTGGGGTTTTTTGCTATGGGGATTTTGCAGGCAGATATTGACGGTTTATCCCGTCCGATGACTTTTCTGTGGCCGATATCCCAATGACGTCAACTCAAAGGCCATCCTTAGAGTGGCTTTTTGCTTTTTAAAGTCTAGAAATGCTGCATAACATTAGTTATTTCGTTATTCCGCTTTAATGATGTATCACCTGATAAGCGCCATAACCTGCCGCCGCTCCGGCAACATCCCATGCAAAGTCTTTCCAGCTCCACCCTGTACCTGCTTCACGGCTATCATATAACTCTTTGCCTGCGCCTAATCCTATCGAAAAGAGTAGGCCAAAAGAGCGGCTCTGGGCATCATTCCACCCCTGATGTTCACCATAGGCAGTCCCCGCAGCGGCCATTATTGCTGAGGCAGCGAAATGCTCGGCTTTATCTTTTCCCGTCCAACGGTCATTGGCAAAATGGGTACATCCACTGCACAGTAAAATAGGAATGAAGAGCCACAACAGGATGTAGCGAGGAACAGGAATAACCATGACATATATTCCTGACATAAAAAAAGCCTGATCACATCGATCAGGCTTTTAGTATAATCGCGGATTATAAAATCCGGCTAATTAATCTGTCTATTCGGATACGCCGCAGTCGTCGAATAAGCTTACGTACCTTGACCGGATAATTCGGAATACTTTCCAGCTCCATATAATGCGAGACGATGTGGGTATGTACCCGTATTTCCTCAAGCTCTTTATGACGCTGAACGTGCATCTCATTATGTGGGTCATGAATAAGTATCGCGTTCTCCAGATCCAGGCGCCAGGCGCGGGGATTCAGGTTATTACCTGTGATGAGCTGCCAGCGGTCATCGACCCACATCCCTTTGAGATGATAGCTGTTTTCACCATCTTTCCATAACCGTACGATTAACTGGCCGCTGTCGACAAAACGTTGTAACCGGCTCAAAAAACGACGCAAATTGATTTCGTACAGATAAGGCAAGGCACCGATAATTTTAAACGGCTGATCCTGAGGTATATAGAAATCATTCGCCGTCTTATCACCTACAATAATTTCGACCTGCTTACCACGACGCAGTAAAGCAATAATGTTTCTTGCGAGCAGTGCCGGCATATTGAAATAAGGTGTACACAGCGTTAATTTTTGGTCAGTGCTGGCCATCAGATGGTGAATAGTGCGGTTAAGTGAATTCTGCTTACCTAATCCCACTAAAGGAATAACGGCCAATTCATCGTTACCTGCGCTGTCTTTAAAATGATAATTACTATCGCGCAGGGACTGTCGGAACTGGCGAGTTTCATTTTTAATTTCGATGCTTTTAGGACGATCTTCACGATCGAGACGCTGAACGGCACTCGCACTGAGGATCGATTTTCGGATGAAGTCGATCATTGCATCTGCCAGTAGGGCGTTAGTCAATAATTGGTAGCGGTCGTAGCGGTATTTGGCGTGACGATGCAGGTAGACATCGTTGATGCTGGCACCGCTGTAAATAACGCGGTCATCGACCACAAAACCTTTGAGGTGCAGAACACCTAATGCTTCACGGGTGTTCACAGGTACGCCATAAACGGGCACGGAGGCCTCAGGATGCTGTTGTGCCATGCTGCAATACCAGTCAGCATTGGTATTTGAGGCAGCAGCACCGATGCGTCCACGCTGAGCACGATGCCAGTCAACCAGCACACAGATCTCAAGCTCAGGCCGTTGCTGTTTGGCAGCATAAAGCGCCGAAAGCACATCACGCCCAGCATCGTCATTCTCAAGGTAGAGTGCAACAAGATAGATCCGTTGAGTTGCATTGGCGATAGCGTCAAGCAGCGTAGTTCGGAATTCCGTCGGGCAGTATAAGGTCTGTACAGCGTCAACCGATTGTGGGAGTTTTGGCAGTTGAGCAAGGTGTTGTTGATGTTTATTACGTTTAAATTTTGACAACATCACTGTGCGCTTCTTCTCTCTTCAGGTAATAGCGATAGCGGCACAGGAAGGACTATGTAAACCGCATAATCGGTCGATAATACCATTAGTGCTCCCTGTTGTGCGCATGTTTTGCCTATTTGTGACCATGAGCGGCGACGTTCTGGCTGGATTCGAGGTTCAGAGACAGATTAACAATTCCATCCTGCAGCTGTACGTCCACGTCAAATCCAAGCTTTCTTGCCAGGGACACCATGCCCTGATTATTCGGCATCGTGATCCCTGTTAGGCGTTGCAGGCCGTGGTCTGAGGTGTACTTGATCATCTTCTCCAGTAAGCGTCTGCCAAGCCCAAGGCCTTTCAAATCTGAGCGGACGAGCACGGAGAATTCTGCATCAATATTGTCCGGATCGGAGACCGCCCGCGTCACCCCAATAATTTCCGATTTATCATTCACTGAACGAATGGCAACGAAGGCCATTTCACGATCGTAGTCGATTTGCGTCATGTTGGCTAAATCCTCATGAGTGAATTCGTTGATCTCACTGAAGTAGCGATAATAGAGATCTTCTTTCGTCACTTTGAGGATGAAGGCTTTTAGTAAAGGCTCATCTTCTGGCAGGATAGGGCGGAACTGGCAAGCCGAACCATCTTTGAGCGTAACTTGTTCTTCCAGCTCCTGTGGATAAGGGCGGATAGCCAGCCGCGAGTGTGTACTGTCACTGACGGCTGAGAGCTGTAATGTGACATCCAGCAGATTCAGCTCATCACCCGACGCCAGCAGTGGGTGAATATCCAGCCGGACAATCTGCGGGCAATCGATAATCAGGTTTGACACCTTAACCAGCAAATGGCTTAACGTTGGGATATCCAGCGGCCGTGAAGCATTGTGGTCGCGTATTTTTCCGCCTTTCACGGCCTGTAAAACCAGATAGCGTGCCAGCGCCAGATTCAGCGGAGGCAGTGCAATCGCTACTTGCGTCTCAGGGCGCCACTCGCTGCCGCCTTCACCGAGCATAATGATAGGACCAAATACCACATCCTGCTCTACAACAATCCGCAACTCCTGTGAGCCGGGGCGATTAGCCATAGTTTGCACTAACAAACCGTGGATACGCGCCTGAGGGAAGGCGTGTTTGGCGCGATCAAATATTGCATTTGCGGCCTGTTCAACTTCACTTGATGTGCGCAGGTAGAGCATTACACCCTGAACCTGGGAATTGTGCGGAATATCCGGTGAACGAAGCTTAAGCGCTACCGGATAGCCTACCTGCCCGGCGATATGCACGGCTTCAGCACTGTCGCTGGCGATCCAGGTTGGCAGAACATCCATCCCGTAGGCCTGAAAAATGGTACGGACTTCATGGGTATCAAGCTGCGTGGCGCCTTCTGCCAGTGCCAGGGTAATTAAACGGTGCGCTTCGTCGGTGTTTTGTTGCAATCCGACGGGCAATGACGGGGTTTCCTTTAACTGTTTTTGATTGCGACGGTATTCGACCATATGCATAAACGCCGTCACCGTACCTTCCGGCGTACGGTAGGTTGGCACGCCAGCTTCGGTAAACAGTTTACGTGCTTCCTGCGATGAGTACTCGCCGCACCAGTTGGTCAGTAGGGTGACTCGTTTCCCGCGAGGATGTTTCTGTAGCGTGGCAATCACCTGCTCTGCTGTCACCGTTCCATGAGCCGCTGCGCTGGGTGCATGGATAATCAACAGGGCGTCATAATCTGTGCTGTCCAGCAGCGAAGTAAGCACTGACTGATAGCGCTGAGGCGTGGCGTCATCGTGCAGATCGAGCGGGTTCGATATCGTCATGCTTCCTGGCAATACGGCACGTAGCGCTGTCGCGCTTTCTTCTCCTATCGTCGCCAGTTTGCCGTTTCGCGACAGCAACTGGTCAAGGGCCATCGCGGCGGGAGCGGCGCCGTTACTGATGATGAGCAAGCGCTCACCCCGCAGAGGATGCATATGGCTTAGCGTCTCTACGGCAGAAAACAACTCATGAGTGTCCTGTACACGCAGTAAACCTGCGCGCTGGATGGCGGCGTCATAGGCAGCATCGAGACTCAAAGGGCTATTAAGCAGCTTTTGTGCCTGCGCACTGCGGCCGCTTTTAATCACCAGAATAGGTTTGTTACGAGAGGCGCTGCGTGAGGCTGACAGAAAGCGGCGTGCATCACTGATATGTTCGAGGTACAGCAGGATCGCACTGGTTTTGCTGTCGCGTGCCAAAAAGTCCAGCAGGTCATCAACATCGATGTCGAGACTATCTCCCAGCGAAATAAAATAGGAGAAGCCCACGGCGCGCTGTTGTGCCCAGTCCAGTATCGTATTGGCGACGGCGGCTGACTGTGAAATAAAAGCCAGTTTACCGGGCAGGATGGGCACCGGAGAAAAACTCGCATTCAGTCGTTGCCAGGGAGCCAGAATACCCAAACTGTTCGGCCCTAAAAGGCGCATATGAAAACGCTGGGCGCAGGCTTTAAGCTCTGAAAACTGTTGGGAATGAGAAGAGAGCACAATTACTGTTTTACAACCACGCTCCCCGAGTTGCTCCAGCAGGGACACATTGCGTTCGGCGCGAGTACAAAGGATTGCCAGGTCGGGAGTGATGGGCAGGCTGGCAACGTCAGGGTAGGCCAGCACACCGCAAACGGCTGGGTAAGCGGGGGTCACCGGCAGAACGGGTCCGTTGAAGCCCCCTCCCAACAAATTACGCATCATCAGATAACCGGCGCGGCCGGGTTTGTCACTCGCGCCAATCACCGCAATAGATTTAGGTCGTAATAAAGCTTCTAGTCCGCGCTGGCTCATGTCATCCCCCTATACCCTTCATACTTGAAGCCGCATCTGCGTTGGCTGCGCTTGCTCACCCGAATCACTTGGTAGGCCAAGCTCATCGGGATTCACTCCCTTGCCGCCTTAATGCAACTCCAATTATTTTGGGTATATTTTAATTTGCATTGATTCTAGAGGGTTTCGTTATCTTTTGCTGTGAGCTGATGCACCGGATGGTGGGGTTTTCCCGCCAGATACTGCGTGCGGAAATGGGTAAAGTGTCGCGACAGACCCGCAGATGCCTCAAGATCGCCCGCTTTTTCCAACAAGGCCGCTGCCACTTCTACGGTACAGTGTAATTCAGGGCGCGAGGCTTCCCGCAGGATATAGCCGGAGCTGGCGCTTACATCGAGAGAGAATACTGGCAAGTTATCCAGATAAGGACTTTTGCGAAACATTTTGCGTGCTTCGTTCCAGGTGCCATCCAGCATAATAAATAAAGGCGGTTTACTGCCCGCCGGGACTTCGGTAAACACCTGACGCGGCGGTGGCGCAAAAGAGGCCGGAAAAACAACGTAGGGCTGACGGGACGGGTCTGAAATGGCATCAAGTAGCGCCGGGTCCGTTTGCGTGCGCGACCACATAAACGCCTGCGTATCGGGCAGAACGTCAGCAATCAACCGGCCGGTATTGCTGGGTTTCATCGGCTCAGTGTCAAACATCACCAGACAAAATCGGCTGGCAGCTTGATGGATTTCTCGCGTGGCGCAGATGCAGTTGCGTTTAGGCAACAGGCAGGCCTGGCAGCGGATAGCCCGCGAACCGCGCGCAAGGAACGGGCGGGTAGATTTAGCAAGGCGCTGCTCACGCAGGCGAAGAACGGCATTGTCTGACATAAGCATTCCGCAGGTTGAAAGCCGGCTATTCTAATCGGCGTTGGCGTTGGCGTTGGCGTTGGCGTTGGCGTTGGCGTTGGCGTGCAGTGGTAGTGGCTTATCGGCGCAAAGTGTCCGCCCTGACGAAAGAAAAAAGCCCGCAGACTGGCGGGCCATTGGCTGGGGCTTAATCCAGACTTATGCGTTACAATGATTCATTAAGCCAGTTGTTGAACGGTGCCTTTGGCATTGCACCGCTCAGCATGTCGACCATTTTACCTTCATTGAACACCATGATGGTCGGAATACTGCGGATACGGAAACGCGCGCTCAGTTCAGGCTCCGCTTCTGTATTTACTTTAATGAAACGGATCTTACCGGCACGTTCCTGCGCGACATCTTCAAAAATGGGCGCGAAGTTAACACAAGGGCCACACCACGGAGCCCAGAAGTCGATCACTACCGGCAAATCATCCTGCAGGTATTTGTCCAGCGTGCTTGCTGTGGCGTGAACGACTTCGCCTTCAAATAGGGAGTGACCGCAACGGCCGCATTTTGCACCGTCGTCGATACGATCCTCAGGCAAGCGGTTGGTCGCCTGGCATGATGTACAAATCGTATTCATAAAATTAGCCTCTGCATTGCTCAGTCTTGAGAGTCGGATCAACCCGACACCAATAAGTGATGAATGACGGGGCTGACATGTTGCTTATATGTTGCCAGTATGAAGTCAGACCGCATTCCGGACAACGCGGTTTACTCAATGAGTACGATAGTTTTTAGCTTTTGGTCCAAAGCAAGTGGCTTACCACACAGACATCAGGTAATCTTCGCGCCCTGCGCGTAGGTGGAGAGAGAAATGAACGATTCATTCAGTGGCAAAAACGGCAAAGTCAAAGTGATGTACGTCCGCAGTGACGACGACGGCGATAACCGCAATAACGATAAACGTCCTTCTAACAATAAAGGACGTCCTGGCGATAAGCCGCGTACCGGATCCCGTCCAGACGATGCCCGCCGCAATGAGCGCCGCAGCACCGACACCCGTGGTGATTCTCGCGGCCCTGACGCTCGCCGTGGCGATGCACGCCCGCAGCGTACCGGTCGAGATGCACCGCGTCCGGCCCGTTCTGATCGTGACGACGACGGCCCGTATTCCTCACCGTGGAAAACCGTTTCCCGTGCACCGGATGATGAATCCGCGCCGGATCATGGCGGTATCAGCGGTAAAAGTTTTATCGATCCAGAGCAACTGCGCCGCCAGCGTCAGGAAGAGACTCGGGTCTACGGTGAAAACGCCTGTCAGGCGCTGTTCGCCAGCCGTCCTGACTCTATCGTCCGCGCCTGGTTCGTACAGTCCGTGACGCCGCGTTTTCGCGAAGCGCTGCGCTGGATGGCAGCCAACCGCAAGGCTTACCACGTCGTTGAAGATGACGAACTGGCCAAAGCCTCAGGTACAGAACATCATGGCGGTGTTTGCTTCCTGATTAAAAAACGTCTGGGTCTGGATGCAGATACTTATTTGCAGACGGCTCCGGAAAAAGACTGCGTGCTGGCGTTGGAAAATGTCGGTAACCCGCATAACCTCGGCGGTATTATGCGTAGCTGTGCGCACTTTGGTGTGAACGGTTTAATCGTCCAGGATCCGGCTCTGCTGGAGTCCGGTGCGGCGGTGCGTACTGCCGAAGGCGGCGCGGAGCATATTAAAGCCATCAGCGCTGACAATTTCCTCGACGTACTGGCCAGCTTCCGTAAAGCCGGTTACACCATCGTCACCACCTCAAGCCATAAAGGGACGGTACTCGGCAAAGCCGAACTGCCTGCCAAAATGGTCCTGGTGCTGGGCGAGGAGAGTGATGGTTTGTCTGACAGCGCATGGCAGCAGGGCGATATCAACGTCTCTATCGGGGGTACCGGTAAAGTAGAAAGTCTGAACGTTTCCGTTGCGACCGGTATTCTGCTGGCCGACTGGTGGCGTCAGAATAAAGCGTAATCTTTCAGGGTTATGCTGTTATCGCCATGAAAAAACGGACGCCTCGGGGCGTCCGTTTTGCTTTCTGCTATGAGTAAAGTGTCCGGCGAAACGCAGATTAGTGCGCACCGCCACCATCTTTACTGCCTCCCGCACCTCCGAACGGCGGTCGGGCGAACCAGATCAAAATCAGCAATATCAGGAAGGCGCCGCCAGATACCCAGAAAATCTCATTGGCAGAAATAATCAGCCCCTGATTGGTTATCTCACGCGCTATCCAGCCTGATGCCTGCTGGTGGCTCATCCCCATCCCTTCCAACTGGGAGTAGGTCTGCTGCGCGGCCGGGTTAAACGGTGTGATGTTTTCCGACAGATGCGCATGATGCAGTGACTCACGATCAGCCCACATGGTAGTGGTGACGGAGGTACCAATTGAACCGGCCAATGTACGGATAAAATTCGACAGGCTGGATGCCGCCGCCATACGTTCTGGCGGTAACCCCGACAGAATGATGGTGGTCAGTGGCATAAAGAAGCAGCCGACTGCGAAACCCTGAATAAACTGCGGCCAGGCTGAAGCCCCAAAATCCATCCCCGGTTCAAACGTATAGGCACGCCAGTAGAAGCACACCGCATACATAATGAAGCTGAAGGTGATAAGCCAGCGCATATCCAGGCGATGTGCGTAGCGCCCGATGATTGGCGACATCATCACCGGCAGGATCCCCACCGGTGCCGATGCCAGACCCGCCCAGGTCGCGGTGTAGCCATATACCTCCTGCAATAGCTGCGGCAGCAGAACGATAGCGCCGAAGTAGAGCATGTAGGCCAGGCTGATACACAGCACGCCGATGGTAAAGTTTCGCGACTTGAACAGTGACAGATCGACAATCGGGTGGTCGTCAGTCAGCTCCCAGACAACCAGGAAGCAGAGCGCCACCACCGCCACGGCGGCCAGCACGATAATTTCCGTGGAGTTAAACCAGTCGAGTTCTTTACCCCGGTCGAGCATCACCTGTAGACAACCAATCCCGAGGACCAGCAGCACTAACCCCACGCTGTCAATCGGTCGGATTTGTGTCGCCGTTTCACGCCCTTTCAGTGTCTTAAGCGCCAATGCAACGACAACGATGGCGATCGGTACGTTGATGAAGAAGATCCAACCCCAGTGGTAGTTATCACTGATATAACCGCCGAGGATCGGGCCGCATATTGGGGCCACGATCACCGTCATCGACCAGAGCGCTAAGGCGGTACTTCGCTTGGCCGGCGGATAGTTATTCAGTAACAAACTTTGTGACAGCGGGATCAGTGGACCTGCCACCACACCTTGTAACACACGGAAGAAGATCAACATTTCCAGGCTGTTGGACATCCCACACAGCCAGGAGGCAAAGGCAAACAGCACTGTAGACCACAGGAACAGTTTGACCTCACCGATGCGTTTCGCAAGCCAGCCGGTGATCGGGATAGAGATCGCATTGGCAACCCCGAACGAAGTGATAACCCAGGTGCCCTGTGAGTTTGAGGCACCCAAATTACCGGCGATCGTCGGGATCGCCACGTTGGCGATCGTCGAATCCAGTACCTGCATAAACGTGGCCAGAGACAAAGCCACTGTCATCCAGGCCAGCGGTGCGCCTGCGAGCGGTTTATTTGCCACAGAGGCCTCCGGAGGTTTTAGCCTGCATTTGCATGAATAACGTCTGCAATAATGGCGTTAACCGGAGCCAGATCCAGCGTCAGCGCCGTCGTCTGGTACAGAGGTTCAGTACGGACTTTATCGGCCAACACCGAACCGTTGAGATCCTGAGTATCCACCGTGACCAGCGCAGACAAACCGATACGCAGCGGATATTTTGCTACCTGCTCATCATCCAATTCGATACGTACCGGCAGGCGCTGAACCACTTTGATCCAGTTACCGGTCGCATTCTGTGCCGGTAACAGGGAGAACGCACCGCCGGTACCCATATCCATACCGACCACTTTGCCTTTATAGGTCACGCTGTCACCGTACATATCGCTGACGACGGTAGCCGACTGACCAATACGCATATTGGCAATCTGTGTCTCTTTAAAGTTGGCATCCACCCAAATGTGATTCGCCGGAACGACGGCCATCAGTGCGGTTCCCGGCGTAATTTGCTGACCAACCTGGACTGAACGGCGTGACACATAACCGTCGATCGGGCTGACTACGCGGGTACGTTGCAGTGCCAACCAGGCATCACGTACCTGTGCGGCGGATTGCAGAACCTGCGGCTGTTGATCAACCGGCGTTTTCAGCACCATCGCCTGATTGGCGTTGTATTGCTGAACCGCCACGTCAAGCTGTGCTTTAGCGCTGTCAACAGCGTCATGCGCATGTTGCAGCTCTTCACGGCCAATGGCATCGACATTACCCAGCACCACGCGGCGTTTCAGGTCAGTCTGCGCCTGTTGCAGCTGAGTCTGACGTAACGCCACATTCGCCTGATACTGACGGCCATTGATGATCAGCTGGTGGGTCTGACGCACGCTGTTTGCCAGACCGGTTTTGGCCCGCTCGAAGGCCTGTTCGGCATCGGTCGGATCCAGCACCACCAGTGGATCGCCTTTTTTGACGAAGTCAGTGCTGTCGAAATTCACGCTGGTCACACTCCCTGAAACCTGCGCCATGATTTGTACCTGATTACCGGAGACGTAGGAGTCATCGGTACTCTCGAAATGACGTAACACCAGCAGCCAATAAAGCAGGTAGGCGATGGCGATAATGACAAAAACCCCCGTTAAGAACAGTAGTGCAATCTTGCGTGATTTCTTTTTCTTGGTAGGTTGTTTTGCAACAACCGAATCCTGCGGTGGCGTCGCCTGAATGCCCGCATTTTCGCTCATGGTTTTCTCCACGCTGAGTCTTGTTTTTTTATGATTTTTGTTCCGCTGCCGGGGCCTGATAACCCCCCCCAAGCGCGCGAATTAAACTGATTTTTGCCTGCAACAAATTGCTGCTGGCGTTCAGTTGGGCCTGTTGTTGTTGCAACAGCGCTGACTGGCCGGTTAACAACTCATCCCGTCCTATAACGCCAGCTTTGTAACGCGCATCGGCAACCCGATACACATCTTCGATCGACTTCACAGCTGACGACGCCTGCTGCAACTGATCGACACTACTTTTTGCAATGGTCATCGCATCCGCAGTCTGCTGGATAGCCGACAGGATGGTCTGATTGTAAGACTCGACCGACTGGTCATAGAGCGCAGATTCCTCACCCAATTTGGCGCGCAGGGCTCCCGCATGGAAAATAGGCAATGAGATTGCCGGAGCAATATTCCAGGCCTGGCTGGCTGCACTGAGCAAATTCGGTGAAGTTCCACCGTAGTTGGTGGTATTGAAGCCGGCGAACGCGCTGATCGACAGGCTCGGATAGAACTCTTTCTTCGCTGCCTGGATACGCTGCGAATAGGACTCAACCAGCGCACGCTGTGCGGTGATGTCCGGGCGTTTGCCCAGCAGGTCAATGGTCAGCTCACCTTTCGGGGAGATAGCGTCCGCGGCAGGAAGAGGAACGGTGTGCAGATTATTCATCGCGTTCGGACCCAGACCCGCCAGAGCCGACAGCTGATGTTTCAACTGATCAATCTGTGACTGGGATTCGATAATCTGTTGGCGTGCGCTGTCAGCCTGTGCCTGAGTTTGCTGCGGCACATCGATGCCATAAATTCCGGCTTTGTACTGAGCTTTGCGCAAATCTGCCAGATGCTGATTATTATCCACTTCCTGTTGCAGAACTTTTTGTACCGCCAGATTGGCCTGCAACTGGTAGTAAGCTGAGGCGACAGAACTGGTCAGCGTCAATGCAGCTTGCGCCTGCTCGGCACGGGCTGAATCAACCTGCGCCTTCGCGGCATTGACCTGATTGCGGTATTTACCCCACCAGTCAAACTCATAGCTCAGGTTTAGCCCCAGCGTGTTGGTGCTGTCGTAGATCGGCGCTTCAGGGTAGCTGGTCAGGAACGGTGGGATAGTGTTTTTAGAAACACGCTCACGCTTAGTTGTTCCGTTTAAATCCAGGTAGGGCCCATTGGCTGCGCTGGCTTCACCGGCCACGCTCTGCGCTTCACGCACGCGAGCCGCTGCCTGACGCAGTGACGGCGAGTTTTGCAACGTCGTCTTCATCAGATTATCAAGCTGCGGGTCGTTAAGGCTGCGCCACCACTGTGAACTGATGGACAGCGAACTGACTTTTGGCTGGGCCAGTTTCAGTTGCTGGTTGTCGAGCAACGTTGACTGAGGCGCGATGTTATCGCTGGAGGCACAGCCCGCCAAAAGTAAAACGGCGAACAACGGCGTAAGTCTCCAGCTGGCTTGGAGTGACATGTTTGGGTTACCTGAACAGAAATTAAAGTAATGGTGTCGCAGTGACATCCATCTGATCGAGGCGAGATAACAGTTTGCGAGTCAGAGTTTCTAACTGCTTCTGTTCATCAGCGTCGAGCGTTGACCAGAGAAGATGCAGGCTCTTATGTTGAGGTGGCAGAACCTTTTGGATAAAGGCTTCCCCGTCCGGTGTCAGATGCAAATGTAGGCATCGACGATCGTTATCGCTTTCACGGCGTTCAATCCAGCCGCGCTTCTCGAGCTCATCCGCAATCCGCGTCGCATTGGTGCGGGAAGAACCCAGTGCAGAACTCAGTTCGGAAGGCTGAATGCTGTGGCTTTCCTGCGCATCAAGCGTCAATAACGCCATAAACAGCGTTTCGTTGATCCCCTGTGCTTTCAGCATTTTATTGCGGTTTTCCAGCAATTTACTTTGCATGTGCATACAGAGCCGGGTCAGCAAAATTTCCTGATAAGGGAAATCTTTCTGTTTTTTGGCTCGGAAATTTAGCATGTGTTCAATGGGTGCGAAGGAGCTGTCCATGACGAGAAACCTCATTAGTTACGAATGACATAGTAACGATGGTAATTAATAATATCAATGTTATGAACCCTCAAAGCTTTAGCATTAAGTGTGATTCATAACTACGGTGAATTATTCGAAATTTAAAGCATTGATTCAGCGTCACGGAAGATGACCGAAACGCTTGTTTTTCAGCCGGTTGGTAACATCACTTTGAAGACCAGTCCGTAGGCCACTGCACCAACCAAGGTAGACAAAATGATGCTTTTGCTGCGCCAGAACACCAGCGTCAGTACCACAAAACCGGCCAGCGTGGGCAATAAGCGCTGGCTGTCACGCAGGATCTCCGGCGTGCTGGAGACCACCAGAAGGGCGCAAATAGAGGCAATACCAATGCTGTCGAGCACCCGAGCCAGCGGGCCGCTTTTTATCGCGCCCGGTTTGCGCCCCGCGCCGAGGCGCAGTGGCAGATAGCGGAAAAGATAATTCGCGATGCCGACGACCACGCACACCAGGATCACTTCAGTTTTCATTGGCGGCCTCCAGTTCAGCAGCGGGGCGTTGCAGCAGCGCGGCGATACACCCTGCGCCCAGTCCGCACAAAATGGCCACGGGGATAGACCAGAACAGCAGACCACCCAGCGCGCCAGCCAGAGAGGCAACGAATACCAGACTTTGCTGACGTTTGAAGGCGGCCAGCAGGAAGCTCAAAAACAGGGCCGGAAGCATAAAGGTGAGAGAAGCCTCGACGGCCGGATAGTTTTCCAGCGGACCATTACCGAACAGTGCGCCGATCACGGTGCCGAAAACCCAGGCCAGCCAGGACGTGAGTGCGATGCCGCACATCCAGTTTTCGCTCCAACTGCGCTTATCGCGAATCAGTTTGGTCGTGGCGGCAGCAAACACCTCATCGGTGAGGCCAAAAGCCCACAGCGCGGTTTTTTTACCGTTCAGGCGTCCACCCGTCAGGCGGTTGCGCAGAGAAGGGCCGTATAGAACGTGGCGCACGTCCATCGCCATCACCGTCAGGGCTGAAACCCATAACGACATTCCGGCACTCAGCAGGGCAGTTATTACAAACTGGCTGGCACCGGCATAAATCAGCACGGAAAATAGGGTGCTCTCCAGCGGCGTGAAACCCAGTTTCACCGCACTCAGACCGAAAGCAAAAGCGATAGGGAGATAACCGATAACAATAGGCAGACTGTCGACAACGCCTTGCGTAAACGTGGAGACGCGAAGAGGAATTGGCTTGTCTTGTGTTGTGTGGGTTGGCATTAGGCAATCAGGGCAGTGAAGACGGGATATCTCACCCGTGAATAAATTATGGGGCAAACATTACCAGACTGGCAGTAGTGTTAATACCCTCAAAGGGAAATAAATTTCAGCGATGATTATTCGCAGGCTAATCAGGGGCGTGATGATCGCCCCATGTTGTCAGTTTTCTTCAGCGGTCAGGAATAGTCTTTGGACCATCAGGCCATTTTATATTTATGGCCCGACCACCAGGTCAGCAAATTCAGGACGCTCATGACCACGCCTGCGGCAGAAACACCGTACCAGCCCGCCCATTGAAACGCCGACGCCGACACCAGTGAGCCTATCGCGCCACCGATAAAATAGGTGGTCATATAGCCGGCAGTCAGGCGGTTACGTGCCTCCGGCATCGACTTATAGATGACGCTCTGGTTGGTGATATGTACGCCCTGCACCGCCAGATCCAGCACGATGATACCGACGACTAACGCAATCACCGAATGCTGACCATAGGCAATCGCGGCCCATGACAGCAGTAAGAGCACCAGGCCCACGGTGGTGGTCAGGTGAGCTTTGCCTTTATCCGCCAGCTGTCCGGCGCGCGTAGCCGCTAATGCACCGGCCGCGCCGACCAGACCAAACAGGCCAATCACACCTTCGGAATAGTGATACGCCGGGCCCGCCAGCAGAAAGGCCATGGAGGTCCACAGAATACTGAAATTGGCGAAGGAGAACAGGCCAAGCAACGCGCGGGTACGTAATACCGGCGTATGCAAGAACAGGCTAAAAATTGATTTCAGCAACTGCGGGTAATTCAGTCCGGTGTGTTGCTTATGCTTAGGCAGACGACGCCAGAGGATCAGCGCCATCGCCAGCATCAACGCACTGGCTACCCAGTAAACTGTGCGCCAGCCGCCGAGTGAGGCGAGCAATCCTGCGACGGTTCGCGCCAGTAAAATACCGAGCAGCAGGCCGGACATAATCAGCCCGACCACTTTGCCACGTCGTTCCGGCTCTGCCAGCGTCGCCGCCAGCGGCACCAGAATCTGTGCGACCACCGAGAACAAACCGGTGAGCGCAGTGCCTATCAGCATGACCGTCAACGTCGGGGCCATCGCGGTGAGAAGTAGACCTGCGGCAGAAAGGATTGTCATCACCACGATCAGGCTGCGACGTTCAAACATATCGCCCAGAGGAACCAGGAACATCAGGCCAAACGCATAGCCGAGCTGGGCAACGGTGACGATAAAACCGGCCTGATTGACGGAAAGATCAAAAGCCCGGGCAATGGTTTCAAGCAAAGGCTGGGGGTAATAGTTACTGGCGACGGCCAGCCCGGTGGCGACAGCCATCAGAACGATCAGCCCCGGCGTCAGCGGAGAGTGTTGAGTCGAATTTTTCATGTTTTTTTGTTTTAAGGTTATTATTCTGAATAAAGCGTTTTAGGTAAAGCTGCAGGTCGTATTTGAATCTCAGTACGGTGCTGTCGGAGCGCCGCGAGTATCGCTCAGCCATAAATAGTAAACCAATGTATAATTTTCATCTCAACTATCTCATTTCGTGATGAATCAATGAATCTCAAACAGATCCGCTTCGCCCTTGCCGTGGCGCAGGAACAGAATTTCACCCGGGCGGCGCAGCGTTGCCACACGGTGCAATCTGCACTCAGCCATCAGATAGCCAAACTGGAAGAGGAGCTCGGGAGTGCGCTGTTTGAGCGTACATCAAGGCGGGTTAATCTCACGGCGGCCGGTCGCGCCTTTTTAGCCCCAGCGGAGCAACTGCTGGCGGCACACAACCATCTGCTTGATACCATGGAAGCGCTGAAAGGCGAGGTCACCGGCACCCTGACGGTGGGGATTATTTCAACGCTGAACGCGATTGATGTTATCGGCCAGCTGGCGAAATTCACCCGGCGTTACCCGTTGGTGAATATTCGTATGTATGTCGGCATGAGTGAGAAGCTACTGGAAGATGTGCAGCAACTGCGCACGGACGTGGCGTTCGTCGGTATCTGGCCGGGGGATAAAGCCACACTTCGCCTGCCGCATCGCCAGCTGGCAGACGAGCCGCTGGTGGCGCTGGTCAGCCCTACACATGCATATGCCTTACGTCCTACCATTACGCTCAACGAACTCGCTCAGGTGCCGCTGGTGGACTTTTACGCCGGTGCCGGTGCGCGGCGCCAGACGGACAACGCGTTTGGTGAGGCAGGGGTCACCCGCCACGTCAGTTTTGAAATCGACCATATCGAATGGCTGGAAAGCATAGTACGGCGATCGCTGGCGGCGGGCATCGTGCCGTTGTCCCGTGCCCGGCATGCTGATGATCTGGTGTCGATCCCAATTGAAAATGCCCCGCGTCGCCAGGTTTTTTGCGTCTGGCAGCACAGTCTCAGCGCAGCGGCCGAGCGTTTTCTGGCGTTTGCACAGGAAGAGGAGTGACAATAAAAAAAGGCGCTGAATCTGCATTCAGCGCCTTTTTTACTCACGTAAAATCTCAATCCCTAAAGCCTCTCTGCGGGCCTACTTTGCCGCAGCCGCAGCTTCTTTTACCCAACCATCGAAGGTTTCCTGGTGGGCTTTGATCCAGCCATCGGTCTGATTAGCGATGTCCGCTTCTGAGCTTTTACCCGCATGCATCGCAGAGTTCTGCGCATTAATATCTTTTAACGGCAACTGCATGATAGCGAAGAGTTTTGCGGCAGCCGGATTGGCTTCTGCAAACTTTTTGTTGGCGACGATATGCATGGTGCTGACTTTAAAGCCGTAGTTTTTACCATTAGGTAACGTGGTGTCGGCATTTTTATCGCCCGGCACCACAGAGAAAGGTACCTGCATCCACAACACGTCTTTACCCGGTACCAGTACGTCGCTCACCCAGTACGGCGTCCAGGTGTAATAGAAGATAGGTTTGCCTTCTTTATAACGGGTAATGGTGTCGGCAATCATCGCCGAGTAATTCCCCTGATTGTGCGTCACGGTCTTTTCCAGATCATAGGCTTTCATCTGCGCATTGATCGCAGCCTCACAGCCCCAGCCCGGAGTACAGCCGGTCAGGTCGGCTTTACCGTCGCCGTTGGTATCAAACAGTTTGGCGATCTTCGGGTCTTTTAGCTGTTCGATATTGGTGATGTGGTATTTCTCTGCCGTTTTCTTATCGATCAGATAACCCTGTGCAGCGCCATTAACGTAGGTTCCTTCGCGATAGAAGACGTTGTCACCGCCTGCGGCTTTGTACATCTCATCATGCAGCGGTACCCAGTTTACAGCCGTGAAGGTGGCATCACCGGCGGCAATGGTGGTGTAACCAACGTTGTAATCAACTTCACGGATTGGCTGGACGTCGTAGCCCAGTTTTTCCAGCGCCTTGCTGACCAGTTGAGTCTGGAAGGTCTCTTCACTGATGGTGCTCTGGATTGGCGTTACAGTAATGCCTTTGCCTGGAAGGTCGGCGGCGAAAGTGGAAGCTGATACCAGTGTGGTCAGGGCAGCGACGGCCCAGAGATTTGTCTTAGTCATAGAGTGATGTCCTGTTATTCGTTTTTTTAAATGAAGAGGGTTCACATATTGATTTTTAGCGGCGGGCAGGGTGGTTTCTGCCCGCGGTATTGATGGTGTGTCGTTGATCAGGCTTTTTTCACAAAAGGTTTGGTCAGCAGGCCAACCGGCCCACGGGTGAACCAACGATGACCGCCTTTGCTGCGGCTGTCCTGACCCACCGACTGAGTCAAACGGTCGAGGATAATGGCGAGGATAACAATACCTGCACCACCGACCGACGCCAGCCCCATGTCCAGACGGCCTATGCCGCGCAGAACCATCTGACCCAGACCACCGACGGCAATCATCGAGGCGATAACCACCATCGACAGCGCCAGCATCAGTGTCTGGTTAATACCGGCCATGATGGTCGGCATCGCCAGTGGCAGCTGCACTTTAAACAGCATCTGGCTTGGGCTAGCCCCGAAAGACTGTGAAGCTTCGATCAAGTCTTCCGGCACCTGATTAATACCCAGAATTGTCAGACGCACGATAGGTGGCAGAGCAAAGATAATCGTTACGACGACGCCCGGCACATTACCGATACCAAATAGCATGACGATCGGCACCAGATAAACGAACGCTGGCGTGGTCTGCATTGCATCAAGCAGCGGACGGATAATCTTCGCCGCCCCTTTGCTGCGCGCCAGCCATATCCCGAGCGGAAGTCCTATCAGCACACAGAAGAACAGCGAGGTCAGCACCAGCGCCAGCGTCACCATGGCCTGAGACCAGGCTCCAATGGCACCAATGATCACCAGTGAAACCAGCGTCGCGGCACCCATACCCAGACCGGCCATCTGCCAGGCGATCAGTGCAAAGATTAGCATCGCAATCGGTGCGGGCAGTGACTCTAAGCCGTGCTGGAAACCGCTCAGAACGAAATCGACCGGTACACGAATGCCCTGAAACAGCGGACGGAAGTTCGTCACCAGCCAGTCGATCCCTTCGGTGACCCAGCGATCCAGCGGGATAAGCGTGGTGTGGAAGGGATCCAGAATGTTGAACTGATCATGCTGAGTCGGTGCCACATTCAGCCAATCATTGGCCTGTGCGACAGCGTGATGAGCGGCGTCGGGTGCGTTGGTGACGGCATCGCTGGCACCGCCCCACGGATCACTGCTGCTGGCAGCGTCAGTCGCGGTTTGTGCTATTGCGGCGTGACCGCCGCTGGCGTTGTCTGCACTCCACGGATCAATGGTGGCATCCAGCGTTTGTGATACGGCCTGAGCATGTTGAACGATGCTGTCGTTAATTGAATTCTTCATTATTCGTTACCCCCTTCTTTATCCAGGGCTCGAAGCAGCATGGCCTTGGAAATAATACCGATATAGTTATTGTCCTCATTGACCACCGGCATGGCGTACGGCGCGGCGGCGACATGAGAAATCAGTTCACTGAGCGGCATATCTGCCGGCACCGGCGCGGGAAGATCCAGCAGCGCGGAGTCCAGAGACTGATTGGCTTTGAGCGCAACTTTCAGAGAATCAATCGACACGACGCCGATGAATTTCTGACCGCGCTCCAGCACATAACCATATTCGCGGTCTTCGTCTTCGAGCAGCTTGAGGGCTGCACGCGGACCAAAACCGGGGGTTTTACGAATTAACGTGCCACGACGGCGGGCAATATCTTTGGCACTAAATACCTGACTGATATCCACACCGCGGAAGAAGGTGCGCACATAATCGTTGGCCGGATTATTCAGGATATCTTCCGGCGTACCGACCTGTACCACTTCACCGCCCTGCATAATGGCGATACGGTCGCCGATGCGCATGGCTTCGTCGAGGTCATGGGAAATAAACACGATGGTGCGCTGATGCTGCGCCTGCAATTTCACCAGCTCATCCTGCATTTCGGTTCGGATGAGCGGATCAAGTGCCGAGAAGGCTTCATCCATCAGCAGAATGTCGGGGTTATTGGCCATGGCACGGGCCAGGCCCACGCGCTGACGCATCCCGCCGGAGAGTTCATCCGGATAAGAGTTGGCGTAGTTTTCCAGACCCACCTGACGCAGTGCATCGAGGGCTTTCTCATTACGTTCTTTTACGGCAACACCGGCCAGCTCCATCCCAAATGCGGTGTTGTTCAACACATTGAGGTGGGGCATCAGGGCGAATGACTGGAACACCATACTGATTTTGCTGCGGCGTACTTGACGCAGTTTCGACTCTGAGATCTTGGCGATATCTTCGCCGTCGATCAGCACTTCACCGCGGGTAGGTTCTATCAGACGATTGAGAAGGCGTACCATGGTGGATTTTCCTGAACCGGATAACCCCATGATGACGAAGATCTCGCCTTCTTCAATGGCCAGACTGGCGTTTTTCACACCAAGTGACAGCCCGGTTTTCTCGAAAATCTCTTCTTTACCTTTACCTGCATCTATCAGCTTAAATGCGCGCTCAGGGTGCTCGCCAAATACCTTATAAAGATTTTTTACTTCAATTTTAATTGCCATGCAATGTGCATTCCTTGGATATAAGTAGCCGTGTCGGCTCGATGTCTAATTTTTTTGTTGGACCGTATAAAGTCTTACCTGTAGCGAAATAGTGAACGCGTTATACCCTAACACATCGAAATTCTGAGACAAGTCTCAATGTTTCTGCGGGATATTCGTGATTGCGATTCTGGTTGTGTATATGTGTGTGTCTGGCATGTCTAATTTTGTCGCCCTGGCGCTGACATTTAATGACAAATTATCACGCGCTGTGCATTCCGGTTTTTTGCTAATTATCCAGGTGGGTTATTTTGCTTTTTATATATATAACTAAATGTATTTATTGATAATAGTGGTTTTTGTCTTTGTGGGGTTTTATCTGCGGATAATTGACGAATGCAAGGCGATTTAATACGAAATGATCTGCGGGAATTTACGGGTGTAATTAGAGATTTCAGTCGGGGGTGAAACGGGTGAATTTACCGATTATCCGAAATGTGAAGATTGGATGAATTAATAACCTGAAGCCTTGCTATGAGCCGGAAATTGGCCGGTGTTGCCACCGGCTGAGAAGGGAGAATTTGTCAGGGTAAACAGCAGGAATTCAGCATCATGATACGGATTTTTCTCCATCGACTATTTTGCGATAGAGGCGACGTGGATGCCCAATATTGCCGTACTGCATTTCCACGGCAATAAAGCCAATTTCCACGCAATATTCCAGATAGCGGCGGCCGGTCGTTTTACTGATCCCAACCTGTTCGACCACCTCATCGACCGACCAGTTGCGCTCATCACCTTCGCTGAACACGCGCTGAACCAGTTCCAGCGTATTGGGCTCAATCCCTTTCGTGGCAGGGGGCGCGGGCGTGTCGCTGGCCGGCAGATTATAGAGACGATCCAGCGCCTGCTGATCCAGTACTTTGACATGGCGCAGCTGATGAACGAGTTGCAGAAACCGCTCCAGCGAATTGCGCAGACGCTGGAAGGAGACCGGCTTGATGATGTAATCAAACGCCCCGCCGCGCATAGCCTGGCTACAGGTATGCATATCGCTGGCCGCCGTAATAAAAATCACCGAGCAGTCGAGACTTTTCAGCAGCGCGCTGTCGATCAGCTCAATGCCCTGACCGTCGGGCAAATAGTTGTCGAGCAATACCAATCGCGGCCGGTAGAGCTGTAACTGGGTTTTGGCCTGCGCCAGCGTGGCCGCAATACTGACCACCCGCAGGTTAAAATTCTGCTCGATAAAATCGCGGTGCAACCCCGCCAGATAGGGTTCATCCTCAACGATCATCACGTCCAGCGCGCTGCCCTGATTAATACTGCTGTTAAGTACATTACTGTTGTTCATTATCGTTCCTGACTGACTCACACGCCCTGCGGCGGATTAGGGATGAACAGCGAAAACACCGTGCCACGCGGTATGTTGTCCGAAATTTCAATCATACCGTGCGCCTGACGGACATAACGGGCGACCACATAAAGACCAATGCCATGTTCGCCTCCGGTGTCGTCAGCGGCGGATAGCGGCTTTGTGGTCACGCCCTGCTCAAAAATCTGCGGGCGGATTTCAGGCCGGATCCCTGCGCCCTGATCGGCCACTTCGATCAACAACTCATCATGACTGTCCGACAGATAAAACTCGACCGGTTGATGCGGCGTCGGTGCGGCGAGGGTGGCATCGACCGCGTTATCAATTAAGTTACCGATAATCGACATCAGTTCGGGCTCTGTCAACGCCGCAGGCAGGCGGCGGAGCTGACAGGCCGGATCGAAATTCAATGTCACGCCTTTTTCCCGCGCGCTGGCAAATTTCCCCAGCAGCAGGCCGCACAGCGTCGGTGACGCAAAACGGGCTGAGACAAAGTCCAACACCGCCTGTGCGCCTTCGGACTGTGCCTGAATATAACCGATGGCTTCGTCATAACGCTTCATATGCAGCAAACCGGCCAGCGTGGCGGTCCAGTTGAGCTGTTCATGCCGCATGATGCGCAGATTATCGGCGTAGCGCTTCACCTGACTGAGCTGGCTGCTGAGGGTGTTAATGTCATTTTTATCGCGAAAGCTGAACACCCAGCCGGTTTGGGTGGCGGGTTCCAGCTCGATGCGCACCCGGTTGACGATCACCAGGCGCTGATTAAAGCGCGCCACTTCGTCATGGCGATTGGGGGTGGCGCTGTCGCTGGCAAAAAATTCGTCATCGGTGTGGATCACGTCGCGGATGTTTTGGCCAATCAGCGCGTCTTCGGGCTGGGAGAGTTCAAGTAATTCACGGGCGGCATGGTTTATCGAGATGATCTGTTGGCGATCATCAACGGCGATCACCCCTTCATAAATGGCTTCCAGTAACGCTTTTTGCTGGCGAACCAGCAGGGCTATCTCTTTCGGCTCCAGCCAGAACATCTGCTTTTTGAGATTCTTACTGAACAGCCACGAGAAGATAAACAGCAGCGCCAACAGCAGCAAGCCTGAGAGCGCGGCCTGTGCCAGTTGTTTGACGGTAATGTCGTCGATGTACGACGTGAGATAACCGACCGAGACAATACCGATCACATTATTCTGCGCATCCAACACCGGGGCTTTGCTGCGCAGTGAAATGCCGATACCGCCCTGACGCACCGAAATAATGGTTTTCCCCGCCAGAACGCCTGCGTTATCCCCGCCGACCATCGGCTTGCCAACGCGATCCGGCGATTGCGAGTGATACAGGTGATTTTCGTGAGCATCACCCACCACGATATAACTGGCGTCGCTCTTCGCCCGCAGCGGCGCGACTAAACGAGCGACTCCCGCGCTGTCATGGGCTGCCACCAAGGCAGACAAACCGGGCATCAGGGCAATTTGCGATGCCTGAACCTTGGCGCGGTTGCCGAGATCATGGTTGAGCTGACGATCAATGGTGTGAAAAAGAAAGGCACCGACCAGAGCCAGCAACACAGAGGAGAAGGCGAGCAGGCTGAGGAAAAGTTTTATCTGGAAGGTTAATCGTAATTTCATTCGGGCTGCCGGGGCGAAAGTTGAAGAATAAGCCTAACACGCGTTTTTCACCGGTAACATTCCCCATGCCGTCAGGTTGTGAGCAAAAGCGCATTGACCGCACAGAATGCCGCGAATAAGCACACGAATAATAAGGATAAGTGTGTGTTTTGCTACAAAGCTGATAAGGATCACAACGGCAGTAGCATTAACGTCATTAACACCATTACAACCTTTAAATCAGCGGTTTTAATTTGAGCAACCTCACAACCCGCCTGCGTGGCGATTTCTATGCTCACTCTCTATAACGCCATTAATAGAAAGAGAGCAATGTCATGAGCACAACCGATGACTCCTATCTGGTCGCCAAAGACCCCGAAAAGCCTGTCCTCTCAGCCAAAGAACGTTGGTGGCATATTCTGGATAATTACAAAATAGGGATCATTCCGCTACCGCTGTTCCTGCTGGCGGGTGTGCTGATTTTGCTCGACTGCCTGAACGGTAAAATGCCGAGTGATATCGTGGTCATGGTGGCAACGCTGGCCTTCTTTGGCTTCGCCTGTGGAGAGCTGGGTAAACGTCTGCCGCTATTGGGGAAACTGGGGGCAGCAGCGATCTGCGCCACCTTTATTCCTTCTGCGATGGTGCATTACGGGTTGTTGCCGGACGTGGTGGTGGACTCCACCGTCAAGTTCTATAAATCCACCAATATTCTCTATCTGTACATCTGCTGCATTATCGTTGGCAGCATTATGAGCATGAACCGTCAGGTGCTGATCCAGGGGTTTGTACGGATTTTTGTACCGATGCTGTGCGGTGAGGTTGTCGGCATGGTGGCGGGGTTGGCGATGGGAACGCTGTTGGGCCTGCCGCCGTTCCAGACGTTTTTCTTCCTGATCCTGCCGATCATGGCAGGCGGCGTGGGTGAAGGGGCAATTCCACTTTCTATGGGGTACGCAACGATCCTGCACATGGAGCAAGGTGTGGCGCTTGGGCGTATTTTACCGATCGTGATGCTCGGCGGACTGACGGCCATAGTGCTGGCGGGCGTGCTGAATCAAATCGGCAAACGCTATCCGCATCTGACCGGTGAAGGGCAGTTGATGCCGGCGAAAAAAGGTCTCATTAGTCACGGTCTGGAGGAGTTTACCGGCAAGCCAGATGTGAACGCGCTGGCCTGCGGAGCCCTACTGGCTGTCCTGCTCTATATGGTCGGAATGCTCGGGCAGCGTCTGATGGGCTTGCCCGCGCCGGTGGGAATGCTGTTTGTGGCCGTGGTGCTGAAACTGGTCAACGGCGTATCGCCGACTCTTCAGCAGGGATCGATGGTGGTATATAAATTTTTCCGCACCGCCGTGACCTACCCGGTGCTGTTTGCCGTTGGCGTGGCGATCACGCCCTGGCAGGAACTGGTGAACGCGTTCACGGTGCAGAATCTGTGCGTGATCGTCACGACCGTCTGTGCGCTGGTTGGCACCGGTTTCTTTGTCGGCAAAAAGATCGGTATGCATCCGATTGACGTGGCAATTGTCTCCTGTTGCCAGAGCGGACAGGGCGGTACTGGCGATGTGGCTATTCTGACGTCAGGCAATCGCATGGCATTAATGCCGTTCGCGCAAATTGCCACCCGCATCGGCGGGGCCATCAATGTCACCGTCGGTTTACTGGTGCTGGCGAAATTCTTCAGTTGATCTAAAACTATCCAGTTGATCGAAAACAGACATGCGCCCATCTTTTCTGACCGAAGGGATGGGTTTTATTCGATATAGCGCCATGCTGTCTACTTTTGGACACAGAATAGAGTGGTTATCGTTCGCTATCTGGTTATTATTTGCGCACTCAACGACGAGTCCGCCACCCTTTTCGTGGTGTCCCAGTAAGGATTGATAATAATTCCACCTGAAGAAGTGTTCATGTCCCGTATTAAAACGTTCACCTGCACCATCATCTTTTCCGTTCTGGCTTTATTCAGCGCCTATTCCTGTGCTTTTGATATGCCGAGGGAATTTGCCTCTTTTGATCGCCAGTCAGACTCCCAGCCTGAATCCTTTGCTCCGGTGATACCGCCGAGTAAAACCGGTAAGAGTGAGCGGGCTGAAGGGGTGAAAACTGCGCTTTTGGCCCAATATTCGCACTGGAAAGGCACAGAGTATCATTGGGGGGGAACAACGCATGATGGTGTAGATTGTTCATCGCTGATGCAGCAAATATTCAATGATTCCATGCACAAGAAATTGCCGCGCACGACCGTTCAGCAAATTAAAAAAGGGGAACGTGTGAGCAAGAAAAATTTGAAACCGGGCGACCTGGTGTTTTTCAAAACCCAACCCGATACGCGTCACGTGGGGGTTTACATTGGCGATAACGAATTCATTCACGCCTCTAAATCGCAGGGCGTCACGATATCGTCACTGGATGATCAGTACTGGATTAACCATTACGAAACCGCGCGCCGCCTCGAACTGATGAGTTAGATATTCATGGTTTTGAAACACTGTTTCTATACTAACGCTCAGAGTAATAAGGGCAACATCGGAAGCGGTTTTTAACTCCCTCCCCTGCGAAGGGGAGGGTTGGGGGTGGGGTATTAATGGTTACTAAGTCGCCGCGCCAGTTGCGAAACCAACACCGCATCCCAACCTTCCCCTCGTGAGAGGGGAAGGAGCAAAGGCAAACCGGGGCTATTTAGAAATCCCAATCCTCGTCTTCCGTATTTACCGCCGTGCCGATGACATACGAGGATCCCGATCCCGAGAAGAAGTCGTGGTTTTCGTCGGCGTTCGGCGACAATGCGGAAAGAATCGCCGGGTTCACGTCCGCCATGCTGGCCGGGAAGAGAGCTTCGTAGCCCAGATTCATCAGCGCTTTGTTGGCGTTGTAATGCAGGAATTTCTTCACGTCTTCGCTCCAGCCAACGCCGTCGTACAACTCCTCGGTATAGCGGATTTCGTTGTCGTACAAGTCCTGCATCAGATCAAATGCCTGCTCTTTGATCTGCCGCTGACGTTCTTCGCTTTCGCGCGCCAGGGCTTTCTGGAATTTATAGCCGATGTAATAACCGTGCACGGCTTCGTCGCGGATGATCAGACGGATCAAATCCGCGGTGTTGGTCAGCTTGGCGCGGCTCGACCAGTACATCGGCAGATAAAAACCGGAATAGAACAGGAAGGATTCGAGGAACACGCTGGCGACTTTCTTCATTAGCGGATCTTCACCATCATAATAAGAGAGAATGATCGCCGCTTTGTTTTGCAGCGCGACATTCTCCTCACTCCAGCGATAGGCTTCATCCACATCGACGGTGGCGCACAGCGTCGAGAAAATCGAACTGTATGAACGCGCATGTACGGCTTCCATAAAGCAGATGTTGGAATATACCGCTTCTTCGTGTTGGGTCACCGCGTCTTTCATCAGCGTTGGCGCGCCGACCACATTCTGCACGGTGTCGAGCAACGTCAGGCCGGTAAACACGCGGATAGTCAGCTGTTTTTCCTGCGCACTCAACGTCGCCCACGACGGAATATCGTTCGACAGCGGCACTTTCTCCGGCAGCCAGAAGTTGGAGGTCAGACGGTTCCATACTTCCAGATCTTTATCGTCCTGAAGCTTATTCCAGTTGATGGCTTTGCTGACCGGCTGTGGCACCAGCCGTTGTTTAATTCCACTCATAAACTCTTTCCTTAAAGCGTGCAGGACACGCAGCCCTGGACTTCGGTGCCTGCCAGCGCCATCTGACGCAGACGGATGTAATAAATTGTCTTGATGCCCTTACGCCAGGCGTAAATCTGCGCTTTGTTGATGTCGCGCGTGGTGGCGGTATCGCGGAAGAACAGCGTCAGCGACAGCCCCTGATCGACGTGTTGTGTGGCTTCGGCGTAGGTATCAATAATTTTTTCCGGGCCAATTTCGTAGGCATCCTGGTAGTAATCCAGATTGTCGTTGGTCATGAACGCCGCCGGGTAGTACACACGGCCTATTTTGCCCTCTTTGCGGATCTCCACGCGGGACACAATCGGGTGAATACTCGAGGTCGAATTATTGATGTAAGAGATGGAACCGGTCGGCGGCACCGCCTGCAAATTCTGGTTATACAGACCATGCTGCATCACGGACGCTTTCAACTGCGCCCAGTCGTTTGCGGTCGGTATCGCGATACCGGCATCGCTAAACAGTGCGCGAACGCGTTCCGTCTTCGGCTGCCATTGATGCGCCTGCGCTTCATCCACGTACTTATCGAAATAGGTACCGCTGGCGTAGGTTGAATCTTCAAACCCTTTGAAGCGCTGGTTACGTTCAATCGCCAGCTGATTCGAGGCGCGCACCGCGTGATACACCACGCTGTAGAAGTAGATATTGGTGAAATCCAGCCCGGCTTCGGAACCGTAATAAATCTGCTCGCGGCACAGATAGCCGTGCAAATTCATCTGGCCAAGGCCGATGGCGTGTGAATCCTGATTCCCCTGATCAATAGACGGCACCGAGCGGATATTACTCATGTCTGACACCGCCGTCAGCGCGCGGATCGCCATTTCGACCGTGTTGCCGAAATCCGGCGAATCCATGGCGGAGGCAATATTCAGCGAGCCGAGGTTACAGGAGATATCTTTGCCGACCTGCTGGTAGGAGAGATCTTCGCCATACACCGTCGCGGTATTGACCTGCAAAATCTCAGAGCACAGGTTGCTCATATTGATACGGCCTTTGATCGGGTTGGCGCGATTGACCGTATCTTCAAACATCATGTACGGATAGCCGGACTCAAACTGAATCTCGGCCAGCACCTGGAAGAACTCACGGGCGTTGATCTTGGTTTTGTGGATGCGCTTGTCGTTGACCATCTCACGGTATTTTTCTGTGATGCTGATTTCCGACATCGGCACACCGTAGACTTTCTCGACGTGATACGGCGAAAACAGGTACATATCTTCGTTATTTTTCGCCAGTTCAAACGTAATGTCCGGAATGACGACGCCGAGCGACAGCGTTTTGATGCGGATCTTCTCGTCGGCGTTTTCACGTTTGGTATCGAGGAATCGCAGAATATCCGGGTGATGTGCATTCAGATACACCGCCCCCGCGCCCTGACGCGCACCGAGCTGGTTGGCGTAAGAGAACGCATCTTCCAGCATCTTCATGATCGGAATAACACCAGAAGACTGGTTTTCGATGCGCTTAATCGGTGCGCCCACTTCGCGAATGTTGGTCAGCAGGAAGGCCACGCCGCCGCCGCGTTTCGAGAGCTGTAACGCCGAGTTCACCGAGCGGCCAATCGACTCCATATTGTCTTCGATACGCAGCAGGAAACAGGAGACCAGCTCGCCGCGCTGTTTCTTACCGCAGTTGAGGAAGGTTGGCGTCGCGGGCTGGAAGCGCCCGGAGATGATCTCATCGACAAAATGCCCAGCGAGTTTGATATCACCCCGCGCCAGCGTCAGTGCGACCATGCATACGCGGTCTTCGTAACGCTCAAGATAGCGTTTGCCGTCGAAGGTTTTCAGCGTGTAGCTGGTGTAATACTTGAAGGCGCCCAGAAAGGTCTGGAAGCGGAATTTTTTGGCGTAAGCCTGTTTGAATAACGCTTTGATGTCGTCGAAAGTGTACTGGTCCAGCACCAGCGCATCGTAATAACCTTCCTCCACCAGATAGCGCAGCTTCTCCGCCAAATTGTGGAAAAACACCGTGTTCTGATTCACGTGCTGAAGGAAGTACTGACGCGCGGCCAGCCGATCTTTGTCGAACTGGATGCGGCCTTCGGCATCGAAGAGATTCAACATGGCGTTGAGTGCGTGATAGTCCGGGCTGGAGGTGTCCGCCTCGGTGAGATTCAGTTCTGTCGTTGCCAAAATTCAGTAACTCCCTGTGTAACCTTTGCAACGTCTTCCGGCGTACCCAGCAATTCAAAGCGGTACAGGTAAGGCACCTGACACTTTTGGGCGATGATGTCACCGGCAATGCAATACGCTGCGCCGAAATTGGTATTTCCGGCGGCAATAACGCCGCGGATAAGTGAACGATTATGTTCATCGTTCAGAAAACGAATCACCTGCGTCGGCACCGCGCCTTTGGCTGAACCGCCGCCGTAGCTCGGTACGACCAGAATGTACGGCGACGTCACGCGCAGTTTTTCTGTCTGCCGGTCGATCGGGATACGGATCGCCGGTAAACCGGTCCTGACGACGAAACGATGGGTGTTTTCTGAACTACTGGAAAAGTAGACCAACGGATTCATCCGCCTGTCCTCAGAACGCGTTCTGAAGTTGGCGCAGGGCGCTGATTTTGTCAGGGCGGAAACCTGACCAGTGATCGTCGCCAGCGACAATAACGGGGACTTGCTGATAACCCATGGCGCGAACCTGTCCGAGCGCCACGGCGTCTACGGTCAGGTCAATCACTTCATAGGCGATGCCGTGTTTATCTAAGGCGCGGTAGGTAGCGTTGCACTGGACACAGTCAGGCTTACTGTAAATAATAATGCTCATGATTCGTATTTCCATCTGTAAAGAAATCAGAGACGGTTTTTGCCCGGTCGCTGTGGCGATGGCTTCAGCATGAAAGGGGCGACGAGTACCGGTGCCCTTGTGGCGTTCCGGTGAGTTGAATACTAGATGTAGTGATTTAAATTATCAACCACGCAATATGTAGATATTTTAAATTTGCTTATTGCAAATACGGCAAAGCCCGCAGGATGCGGGCTGAGAGGAGAAAACTTTTTTAATGTAGTCTTGTGGTTGAAATTTGAACTGACTATCTTCTGAGATTTTACTGACGCATGCCGACGCCAAGACGATTAAAGGCATTCATCAGGCCGATAGCGAAGGTCAGTTCGGAGATTTCTACGTCGCTGAATTGCGCTTTCAGGGGCTCATAAACGCTGTCCGGCGCACCAGTTGCTGCAATTAACGTGACGCTGTCGGCCCACGCGAGGGCGGCGCGCTCACGCTCAGAAAATGCATGGCTCACCTGCCAGCCCGCCAGCTGATCCAATTTGGTCTGAGAGACATCCATTTTGCGCAGTGATTTTGAGTGCATATCCAGACAGTACGCGCAGCCATTAATTTGCGAAACGCGCAGGAAAGCCAGTTCGATAATCACGTTATCCAGCGGGCCTTTTTCCAGTGCGCTCAGTGCCGCAACCATCGGCTCCATCACGGAAGAAGAGAGGGTGAAGTAAGGCAGGCGAAGCGTATTCATATTGAGATCCCCGGTTAAGCAAATGGACGCACAGCGCGCCTCAATGATCGCTACTCTACGCTGCACATGGTCTGTACTATAGAGCCATAAAATGTCTTTTTAAGCAGGTCATGATGAGCCGTTTCAGCCTCTCCTTTCACCTCGATCCCCAACACAACGCGCCGCTTTACCGGCAGATTTATCAGCGAGTGAAGACGGCCATTATGGAAGGCAAACTGGAAACCGGCAGCCGGGTGCCTTCGGTGCGCACGCTGGCCAGTGAGCTGGGCGTTGCCCGGGCCACGGTTGAAAATGCCTATGGCCTGCTGACTGCCGAAGGCTTTCTGCAAAGCAGGGGTCAGGCGGGGACCGTCGTGAGTGCGTCACTCGGGCCGATCCCGGCTTCCCTGTCTGCGGCGGACAGAAACCCCGTGCCGAAACCCATAAACCCGATGCTTCCCTCGCTCTCTTCACTGCCTTTTCAACTCGGATTACCCGCGCTGGATGCTTTCCCGCGCGCTATCTGGTCGCGCATCGTGGCGCGTCAAATCCGCCACACCAGCATCAACGATTTAGGCCATCCGCCGCTGACCGGCGTCGCAGCGCTTCGCAGCGCTATTGCGCGATATTTACAACTTTCCCGTGGTTTTACCTGCCAGCCGGAGCAGATATTTATTTGTGCTGGCTATGCCGCCGTGCTGGACTTACTGATTGGCAGCCTGTTTAAGCCAGGCGAGGGTGTCTGGCTGGAAGATCCCGGTTATCCGGTAACACAGGCCTTTTTCCGGGCAGCCGGTGCCGTGCTCATGCCGGTGAACGTGGATGAAGAGGGCATGAATGTATCGCAGGCGGTGGTGGAATTTCCACAGGCGCGCTTTGCCGTCGTGACGCCCGCGCACCAGAGCCCGACCGGCGTGACCCTGAGTTTATCGCGCCGCATGGCCCTGCTGGAGTGGGCAACCAGACAGCAGTCATGGATCATCGAAGATGATTACGACAGTGAGTTCCGCTACCACGGCCAGCCGTTGCCCTCACTGAAAAGTCTTGATACCCAGGGGCGGGTGATCTACGCGGGCACCTTCAGTAAGACGATGTTTCCGGCGTTGCGGTGTGGCTATGTGGTGGTGCCGGAAAGTCTGGTTGAAAAAGTAGAAGCCTACTGCCCGCTGCGCTCCTGCGCCACGCCGCCGTTGCTGCAAACCAGCATCACGGAATTCCTCGAGCAGGGGCATTTTTACCGTCATACAAAGCGTATGCGCCAGCTGTACGCCGAACGCCGTGGCTTTCTGGCGCAGGCGCTGACAGCGGCTTTTTCCGCAGAGGTTTTACAGGTCACGGAACAAATTGGCGGCATCCAACTCTGTGTGCGTTTAGGTCAACATCTGGATGATGCCGACATCGCCAGACGGGCCCGTGAAAACGGGCTGGCGGTACAGGCGGTTTCAGACTGGCAAATTCACCGGCGTGAAGCGGCGGATCCGCTGCGGCCGAATGGTTTACTGATGGGCTTTCCGAATATTGTCTCTGCGCAACAGGCGCAGGCGCTGGTTGAGCGGCTGGCGGTGGTGATCAGTGCGGCATCCGCCGGGCCACCAGCGTGAATTTGTAATCGTCGGTGCGAAAGGTGTTACGGCTGAACTCAAACACCGTGCCATCGGCCAGAAAGCCTTTTGAAATCTTTTGCAGGATCGGCTGTTCAGCAGAGACGCCGAGCAGCGCCACCATCTCTTTGGTGGGCATCAGCGGAATAATTTCCTGTTCGCTGCGGTCAATCACCAGATTCTTGGTGTTCTCCATCCAGGCGTATTTCGAGCCTTGCATCACCTCATACGTCAGATCCGGAAACAGCGCCAGCGGCATCCAGGTCTCTTCCAGCGTGACCGGTTTCTGGACGATATAACGTAACCGCTTGATGTAATACACCCGCGCATTTTCAGCCAGCGCCAGCGCTTCCGCAATGCCGATTGGCGGTTTCACGACTGAAAAGGCCAGCACTTCGCTGTGCGAAGGGATACCAAGGTGCTGTAATTTCTCATCAAAGCTCGTCAATTGATAAATATCGTAATTGACCCTGGCCTCTTTCACATAGGTACCGCTGCCCTGAATGCTTTCCAGCACATCTTGTTCGACCAGCAACTTAATCGCCTGACGCACCGTCACCCGGCTGACGCCAAACTGCTCACGCAGACGAAGTTCCGTCGGTAGTGCGTCACCGGCTTTTACATCCCCACGTTGAATCTGGTCGCGGATTTGCGCGGCAATTTGTCGATATAGCGGCTGATTATTCACTTCTCAGGATCCTGTCTGGCGGTTTTACGCCAAGTGTAGCAGTTCAATGACCCTACAAAAACAATACAACTTGATTGGAAAATCTTCTATCTGGATCACATTCAGCGGCGGCGGAATTGTTGTTTAATACAAATACAATACAACAATAATACAAATTCTGATTATCAGCCGATCCGGATAGGACAACTTTATGCCTCTGACATCACTGACTTCACCCGAATTAATCCACCTCCACGCGAAGTTTGCCAGCCGTGACGAGGCGATTACATTTCTAGCCCGCAAGCTGCAACAGCAGGGAATACTGGAAGACGAACAGGACTATCTACGCGCGGTATTTGAGCGTGAAGCCGAAGGGCCGACCGCGCTGGGGGAAGGGCTGGCGGTACCGCACGGCAAATCCGCCAGTGTCCGGCGGGCCGCGTTTGCGCTGGCAACGCTGGCCGAACCGCTGCCCTGGTTGGGCGTGGACGGCGACGAGCCGGTGAACCTCATTTTCCTGCTGGCGATCCCGCTGGCGGAAGCTGGAACCACCCACATGCAGTTGCTGACCGCACTCACCACGCGACTGGTGGATGATGACACGCGGGCCGCCTTGCTGGCGGCGTGCAGCAGGGAGGAAGTGATGGCCTTGCTGAGCGCGGAACCTGAGACGCCAGCGGCGCACACAGTTTCGCAGGATGCGCCGCTGGTGGTCTGCGTAACAGCCTGTCCGGCAGGCATCGCCCATACCTACATGGCGGCGGAATATCTGGAAAAAGCCGGTAAAAAATTGGGGATCCGCGTTTACGTTGAGAAGCAGGGTGCTAACGGCATCGAAGATCCGATCACCGTGCAGCAGTTGCACAACGCTGTCGCCTGCGTGTTTGCCACCGAAGTGGCGGTCAAAGACAGTGCACGGTTTGATGGCATTCCCTGCGTAAAGGTGCCGGTTGCCGACCCTATCCGCCGTGCCGAAGCCATTTTGCAACAGGCGCTGGCGATGCAGCGCAAGGTGGGGGAAACGCTTAGCCCCGTGCCCGCTGAGCCGCCAAAAAATAGCCTGAAAGCGGATTTGAAACAGGCGCTGCTCAGCGGGATCTCCTTCGCCGTTCCGCTGATTGTTGCAGGTGGCACGGTGCTGGCGGTCGCGGTACTCATCGCTCAGATCTTCGGCTGGCAGGAGCTTTACGCGCAAAAAGAGTCGTGGCTGTGGATGTACCGCCAGCTCGGCGGCGGAATGCTGGGCATGTTGATGGTGCCGGTCCTCTCGGCCTATACCGCCTATTCACTGGCCGATAAACCGGCTCTGACGCCGGGATTTGCCGCCGGACTGTGTGCCAACATGATCGGCGCGGGTTTCCTCGGTGGCGTTGCCGGTGGCCTGATCGCCGGTTACGTGATGCGTTGGGTGAAAAAACACATTCGCCTGAACGCGAGTTTCAACGGTTTCCTGACTTTCTATCTCTATCCGGTACTCGGCACATTAATTGTCGGCAGCATCATGTTGTTCGTCATTGGTGAACCGGTGGCGTGGCTGAACAACAGCCTGACCGCCTGGCTGAATGGTTTATCCGGGAGTAATGCACTCCTGCTCGGCGCGCTGATTGCTTTCATGTGTTCCTTCGATCTCGGTGGGCCGATCAACAAAGCAGCCTATGCCTTCTGCCTCGGCGCAATGGCCAACGGTGTTTACGGCCCGTATGCCATCTTTGGCGCAACCAAGATGGTTTCGGCGTTTACCGTCACCGCCTCAACCTTGCTGGCGCCGCATCTGTTCAAAACCTTCGAAATTGAAACCGGTAAATCCACCTGGCTGCTCGGTCTGGCGGGGATCACCGAAGGCGCGATCCCAATGGCGATTGAAGATCCGGTGCGCGTGATCGGCTCATTCCTGCTGGGCTCGGTTGTGACGGGTGCCATCGTCGGGGCGGCGGGTATCGGGCTGTCCACGCCCGGTGCGGGTATTTTCTCGATGTTCCTGCTGCACGACGGTGGCCCCGGCAGTTGGCAGGCCGCACTGGTCTGGTCTGGCTTGGCGCGGCGCTGGCTGGCACGGTGATTTCGACCCTGACGTTGCTCAGTTGGCGAGGCTATGCCGTGCGCAAAGGCCATTTCGTCACTGAAACCCCGGTTTCTTAACGTCTTCATTCACATTGTTGCCCTGCATTGCAGGGCAAGAAAGGACTGGTTTATGACTGTTTCCCGCGTACATCTGACACCCCACATGCACTGGGATCGCGAATGGTATTTCACTACCGAAGCCTCACGGATCCTGCTGGTCAACAATATGGCGGAGATCCTCGAACGTCTGGAAAATGATGCTGATTATCCGTTTTATGTGATGGATGGACAGACTGCGATCCTCGAGGATTACTTTGCGGTATGCCCTGAAAACCGTCCCCGCGTTAAAGCGCTGGTTGAGGCGGGCAAGCTGATTATTGGCCCGTGGTACACCCAGACGGACACCATGGTAGTCAGCGGTGAATCTATTTTGCGTAACCTGCTCTACGGGATGCGCGACTGCCGCGAATTCGGCGAGCCCATGCAGATCGGCTATCTGCCGGATTCGTTCAGTATGTCGTCCCAACTGCCGCATATTTACAATGGCTTTGGTCTGAAGCACACGATGTTCTGGCGTGGTTGTTCCGAGCGGCACGGCACGGATAAAACCGAGTTTCGCTGGCAGAGTAATGACGGCAGCGAAGTCACCGCGCAGGTGTTGCCGCTGGGTTATGCCATTGGAAAATATCTGCCAGAGGATGAAGACGCGCTGCGCGACCGGCTGGATAAATACTTGCCGGTGCTGGAGTCCGCCTCGCTCACCGGCGATATTCTTTTGCCCAACGGCCACGACCAGATGCCGTTGCAGCAGAATATCTTCACCGTGATGGATAACCTGCGGCGCATCTACCCGCAGCGCAGTTTTCAGCTCAGCCGCTTCGAAGATATTTTTGCACGCATCGACGCCATCAAACCGCAGTTGGCCGTCTTGCGCGGAGAATTTAACGACGGCAAATACATGCGCGTTCACCGCACCATTTCCTCGACCCGCATGGACATCAAACAGGCTAATGCGGCCATCGAAAACAAAATCGTCAACGTTCTGGAGCCGCTGTGTTCCATCGCCTGGAGTTTAGGATTTACCTATCATCACGGGCTGATCGAAAAGATGTGGAAAGAGATCATGAAGAACCATGCGCACGACAGCATCGGTTGTTGTTGCAGCGACAAAGTTCATCAAGAGATCATGTCGCGCTTTATCCTCGCCGATGACATGGCGGAGAATCTGATCCAATTCACTCTGCGTAAAATCATCGACAATCTGCAACCGGATGGCCACGGTGCCGACCGGCTGGCACTGTTTAACTTCTCGCTGCATCCGCGTCAGGAAACCATCAATACCACGCTGCGCATTCGCGCCGGATCCTTCAGCCTGAATGACGAGAAGGGCAACGTCGTGCCGTATTTTATCCGCGAGGCGCGGGAAATCGACCCTGGTCTGGTCGATCGCCAGATTGTGCATTACGGCAACTACGAACCTTTCATGGAATACGATATCCAGCTCTGCGCGACGCTTCCTTCGATGGGCTACGTGACGCTGAACATTACGCCGAATCAGACGGGGGAGCTCGCCGCCGCGCCGCAGAAAGAAGAGGCGCTGGAAAATGATTACTACCGCGTGACGGTCAATCGCAGCGGCACGCTGGATATTCTCGATAAACAGACGCAACAGCGGTATCAGCAGGTGCTGGAGTTGGAAAATGGTTCTGACGATGGCGACGAATATGACTATTCGCCGTCGCGCAACGAGTGGCTGATCAAATCCGGTGAAGGGTTAGCAGAAGTGACCTACCAGCATCAACCGTGGCAGAGCAGTGCGAGCATTCGCCTGACCCTGCCGGTGCCGCGCACGTTGGAAGATCGCGAACAGCGCCGTCTGAACAGCGAGATCCCGGTCACGACCGTGGTGACGCTGGCAAAAAATAGTCGCCGGATTGATGTGGAGATGCGGGTGGATAATCAGGCGGAAGATCATCGGCTGCGCGTGCTGATCCCTACGCCGTTCGCCAGCCAAACCGTGGTGGCTGATAACCAGTTCGGTTGTATAACGCGCCCGGTTGACGATCCTGCGATGCAAAACTGGGAGCAGGAAGGCTGGAAAGAAGCGCCGGTGCCGGTGTGGCAGTTGATGAACTTCGCTGCGCTGCAAGACGCAGAGCAGGGGCTGGCACTGTTTACAGAAGGGCTGCGGGAATTTGAAATTATCGGTGAGCGCCGGGACACTTTTGCGCTGACGCTGCTGCGGGCGGTGGGGGTGCTCGGCAAAGAGAATCTGCTGCTGCGTCCTGGGCGGCCTTCCGGTATCAAAATGCCGACGCCGGATTCCCAGATGCGCGGCGAACAGGTTTATCGCTTTTCACTGTTCGGTTTTAGCGGCAATCACATTCAGGCCAATGTCATGCAACACGCCCGTGATTATCTCACGCCGGTTCGCACCTATAACAAAATGCCGTATGACGCGATGAAGCTGAACCCGGAACAGAGCAAAACGCCGGCGTGCTACAGCCTGATGCAAAAATGCATTTCTGGCACGGTGCTGAGTGCATTGAAAAAAGCTGAAGATGAAGACGCGTTAATTATTCGGGTGTATAACCCGTCGGAAACTGAAAATACGCAGGACAGTTTGCAGGTCAGGCAAGCCCTGACACAGTGGCAGGAGGTTCGAATGGATGAAACTCTGCTTTCAGCGGACGCAGGTGAAAGGCCGTTGGAGAATGGGCAACTGGGTGTCTTCAAGCCGTGCCAGTCCAGAACAATTCGCCTGTGTTTCTAACGGTACACATTTCTAAATCTATCCTATAGACCCCATAAAACCCATAGAAAACGGGGCCAATTGGCCCCGTCGTCAAAGCGGATTATTAATGAGGGAATTCTTTACTCTACTTTTAATATAGAAGCAGTATCCGCTTAGGTGCTGGTACCCGACACAGGAAAATAGCACCTTGTTTGCCAGAACGTCTTAGCGACGTCCCAACAGCACACCGAGTACGATACCGACTGCGGCACCGACACCTACACCGTGCCAAGGATTATCTTTCACGTAGTTGGTGGCCTGATCGGCGGCATCGCGGGCATGTTGTTTCAGGCTACCGTTGCCGCTGAAACGGGCGCGGGCATCGCGTAATACGCCTTCCGCTTTACCACGAATTTTTTCCAGCTCATCTTTCGTTTTGGCACCCGATGACTGAAGTACCTCATCAAGGGTATCGGCCAGCAGAGTTACGTCCTGATCAATGTCACGTTCGACTTTTTCTGATTTCTTAAACATGTGGCACTCCTTGTTTGAACTGTGCTTTAAGCATAGCCCAAAATATTACGAGGTGAAGATCCTCAGTCAAAACTCCCGCTATTTTCGGCGATATCAGTCATTGTGACTGTGTGATCAGCTCAGGCGGGGCGCGGCTTAGCGTGACGTAGATCAGATTTTTCTGTAAGTCAGCACAGGTTTACAGGCAATAACATTTTTCCTGGATTTTACGTTCCCTCGGCAGGTAAACCTGTCTATGCTGTCATTTCCTCACACTGTGATCTCCGTCCGGGTCCGTCCATGTCGTTAAGTACACTGCGCTCCAATCTGCAATTAAATAAACGCATCCTGTCATTTATGACATTTACCTTCGTCTGTTACCTGACGATCGGTCTGCCGCTGGCCGTATTGCCGGGGTTTGTGCATAACACCCTCGGCTATAACTCTGTGCTGGCGGGGCTGATTATCAGCGTGCAATATTTCGCCACGCTCGCCAGCCGTCCCCATGCCGGGCGCTATGCCGATCAGCTGGGCCCGAAAAAAGTAGTGATCTTCGGCCTGAGTTGTTGCGGGGTAAGCGGCCTGTTTTATGCGCTGGCCTTTGTCTTTGCCGGGCACCCGCTGGCCAGTTTATTGTTGCTGTGCGTCGGGCGAGGTTTCCTCGGGGTGGGCGAAAGTTTTGCCAGCACCGGTACCACGCTATGGGGCATTGGTGCGGTTGGTGCGCTACACACCGCGCGGGTAATTTCATGGAATGGCGTCGCGACCTATGGTGCGATGGCGGTGGGTGCGCCGCTGGGCGTGCTGCTGAATGCGCATTTCGGGCTGATGGGTGTGGCGGTGTTGATTGTGGTTTGCGTCGCGATAGCGGTCTGGCTCGCCACGCAGAAAGCGGCCATTTCGGTCAGCACCGGTAAACGTATCGCCTTTAAAGCGGTGGTAGGGCGTATTTGGTTGCATGGCCTTGGGCTGGGGTTCGGCACTATCGGTTTTGGGGTGATCGCCACCTTCATTACGCTTTACTACGCGGATAAAAACTGGAGTGGGGCGGCTTTCACCCTGACGCTGTTCAGTCTGGGTTTTGTCGGAGCTCGTCTGGTGTTTGCCAACACCATTAACCGCTTCGGCGGTCTGCGCGTGTCGTTGTGCTCTTTTGTTTTCGAAGCGATTGGCCTGCTGATGATTTGGCAGGGTCATGATCCGCTTACCGTCCAGCTGGGCGCGTTCCTGACCGGCTGCGGTTTCTCGCTGATTTTCCCTGCATTGGGCGTGGAAGCGGTAAAGCAAGTTCCCCCGCAGAATCAGGGAACGGCACTGGGAATGTATTCGGCATTTCTCGATCTGGGTTTGGGGCTGACCGGGCCGGTAGCAGGGCTATTAATTGCGCATGCGGGAACGCCTTCCATTTATCTGGCCGCCGCCATCATGGTGGTGCTGGCGTGGTTGCTGACATTGCGTCTGTATAAAATTCAACAAGGTACGCGTGACTCCGACGTGTAAGCTCTCTCCTGAGCGAATGTGAATGGCTATAGCGCATAACGTCGGAGAATTTATGTTATCTGGCTTAGATAATTCCTAAATATGCCAAATCACAGGATAAAGGGGTTATTCACAGGTTTGAATACGTTATGGTCCCTTGCGGTTAAAGAAGCGAGGAGCAACCATGTATTTACGGCCAGATGAAGTAGCGCGCGTATTAGAAAATTCAGGATTTGAGCGCGATTTTATTGATGATAAAGCTTACAGCTACTGCCGGGGCGAGCATTACGTTTATGTGAACCGGGAAGCGCGGTTTGGTCGGACTGCCCTGGTTATTCACCCGGCGCTGAAAGAGCGCAGCGAGCGTTTTGCCGATCCCACCGCTTCGTTTCGAAGCAGCCAGGTTTATACCCGTTTTCCTCTGGATGTCGCCAGCGACAACGAAGCCTATTACGGCATCTGCCATGGTTTCAGCTCGCGTCAGATCCTGTCCAGCTATCTCGAAAACGTCTTCCGGTAAAATGCCAACAGCGCTGAAAAATCAGCGCTGTTGTTCTTAGTCACGCAGGTCTTGCCTACTTCAACGGCAACAAAATATCCGTTTGCTGCGCATTTTCAGGCAGCTGCTCATCGAGTTGCAGATAGCGGAAATAGACCGGGAAATCCCGTAATTCTTCGCCACTTTGCGGCAACCACTGACGATACAGGTAGTAGACGCTTTCGCTGATGCGATCGTAGGAACCCACGTGTCGCACAACGGCGCAACGTCCTCCCGGCAGGCTTTTACAGATAACCCCCTGCGGGTTAGCAGGAACCTTACCCTGGGCTTCGGTGCTCAATTCACCACAAATATCGAAACGGAACTCGTCGCCGGGCGTGGTTAACGGGTCACTGTAAGGGACGCCGTAGGTACCCAGCGTTGCGTAATCTGATAGCCCTGACGCTTTACGCCATTCGATAAAGACAGCCACCGAATTGGGCACCCGCATCGGTTCGCCGTGATGCTCAAGCACCGCCACCTGCATGGGTTCAACATTTATTATTTTCACATCCATCTTTTCCATCCTCTGCTGATTTCCCTTGCCGGGAAATTGGAAATGTCTATGCCAGTCAACCCAAACGGGTTCCTTGCGGAATTCGCTGGGCGTGAGGCCAAAGGTATTTTTGAAGGCTCTGGAAAATGATTCAGGATTTTCAAACCCTGCATCCAACGCGATGTCGATGATCTTTTCTGGCAACGGCTGTACCAGACGGTACGAGGCGCGTTTTAAGCGCATTAGCGTAATGTACCGGCTGGCGCTGACACCGCAATACTGACTGAACTGACGGTGGAAATGAAACCTTGAGAAACAGGCCACGGCGCTCAGTTGTTCAACGGTCAGCGCGCTGTCGAGATGCTGTTCTATATAGGTAAACACCCGCTCGAAACGCTGTGCATAGAGATCACTTTTGCCGTTATTCATTTTCCCTCTCTTCAAGGTATTCACTTTGCCTGCGGGGCTGACTTATTTCCTGACTGAGATTGCTCTTTGGAGCACGGAAAAGAAAATGGCCCACGGAGAGGGCCATTAGCGAGATTAACCGGTGGTCGAATAGCGGCTCAAACCAGATGGATCTGGTTATAGGTTTCATTGTAATGGCGGCGAAACTGCGCCAGCTCGAAAGGTTCTAACTCCAGCTCGGCAAAATAAAACAGCGCCAGTTCAGCATGTTCGCTGGTGAGCTGCGGCGAAAGATGCGCACGGATCAAAATCTCACGCCATTTGACGACGTTTTCGTCAGACGAGTCTTTAATAAACGTGTAATAAATAAACACGATATAGGCGGCTTTGCGGATCTCCTCAGCATAGCCTCCGCTGATGGAACGGATAAACATCTGGCTCTGGCGTTTACCCATTTCCAGCAGCATGGAATCAATATACACCGGCTTAATCTTCAGCAGGCTGGCAAGGGAATCATTGGCCTTGCGGGTGTCTGCGGTCATGAACCAATACCCTACGATGAAAACCACAACAATTGCTGCAAGCATAATCCATATCATTCTGGACGTTGGCCTCCGGCCTAATCTGGCGTAACGGAAAAGGTGCGCACGGCACCCGATGCGGCGAGTTTATCTGGTTATCACCCAAAAAGCCTAAGGGGAAAGACGAAGAATTTGCGCCCCGACGCGATTGCGGGGCACTACGTGGATTTCCGGTATAAAACTAATGTGCGGGAGTCTGCTGGCAAAGATAATCATAAATACCGTGCGTGTCGGTATGCGAACACAAACGGGTACCGATATTGAGCGTTGCCGCGCTGCCTGCCGCCACGCCATAACGCACGATATCCAGCAGATCTGCACCGGCGGCCAGTTTGAGCGTCATCGCGCCGACCATACTGTCGCCTGCGCCCACGGTGCTCATTTTCTTCACCGGTGGCGGAATAACCTGGAACCAGCGTTCTGCATCCACCGCCAGCGCACCCTGTGGACCGAGGGAAACCACCACGCGTTTCGCGCCGCCTTCACGAATGATCTGTCGCGCGGCATTAAGTACGTCATCCGGTTTTTCCAGCGGATGGCCAACCAGCTGCGCCAGCTCATTCTGATTGGGTTTCACCAACGCCAGTCCGCCCAGTGTTAACCCGGCAGCCAGCGCGTCACCGGAACTGTCGAGGATACAGTGTAAACCCGCCTGTTGAGCTTTATGCAGCAGCCCGCTCAGTGCGGCGACTTCGGTACCAGGCGGTAAACTGCCGCTGACCACCAGAATAGAACCGGCAGGAAGTTGCGTCACTTTGGCGCTCAGGGCGGCGAACTCTTCATTTGTAAGCTTCGCGCCGGGCATCACAAAGCGGTACTGCTCACCGGTATTTTCGGTGTGAACGTGCAGGTTCTGCCGGGTCCAGTCCTGAGTTTCCAGCGTCTCGGTGGTAATACCTTCTTGTTCCAGCAGTTGCGCCAGATGCGCACCGGTCGGTCCACCCACCGGGAACAATGCTGTCGCTTTACCGCCAAGATGGACGATGGCCCGCGCGACGTTGATCCCGCCACCGCCCGGTTCAAATACCGGTGCGCTACAGCGTAATTTACCTTCAGGATAAATTTTTGGCGTGATGGTGGCGCTGTCGAGTGAAGGGGCCAGTGTCAGCGTGACAATACGGGTTTCAGCTTTCTGAATCATAATTTTTCCCTCAAAGAATGAATCTAATCTTCAACCTAGCACCTGACACAATAATCGGGGTATTTGATCGCTATTATAGCGTCACAGATCAAATCAGCTGATGTCACTCTGACGTCATGGTGATAGGGTAAAACTCAGTATCCACGTGCTGTATAAAAGGAAATAGCATGGCCAGAAATATTGAGATAAAAGCCAAAGTTGATGATTTTTCAGCGATGTACGAAAAAATCGGCCTGATGGCTGAAGGACTGCCGGATATTATCGACCAGGATGATACGTTCTTTATCTGTCCGCATGGTCGTCTCAAACTGCGGACGTTGGCGGTCGATCGCGGAGAGCTGATATTTTACCAGCGGCCGGACCAGGCTGGCCCCAAACCCAGCTTTTATGTCCTCACCGAAACGGCCGATCCCGACGGTTTACGTAATACTCTGACGCTGGCCTACGGCGCCGCCGGACGAGTGGTCAAACAGCGTACGTTGTTTATGGTCGGGCAGACCCGCCTGCACTTGGATCGCGTTAAGGGATTGGGAGATTACCTGGAGTTTGAAGTGGCGCTGGCGGACAACGAAACCCATGAACAGGGCGTCGAGATTGCGGAAGATTTGCTGGAAAAATTACACATATACACAGTTAACTTGAAGATGCATTTTCCAGCATCTGAAAGTTGTCATTAATTCGACATGATAATACCCCAGCAAGACCCGGTAATATTTCACTAAAGAATCGTCGTATTTCCTCTCGGAACTG